>JBQCHA010000087.1:0-5951 GCA_051955175.1 Sphingomonas sp. | reverse complement strand
AAAGTGTTGTCTCGACAACCTCACTTTAGAGACCTGCTGGCCGGCCATGGCTTGCTCTGATGGAGCCTACGGCCGCTTCGCGGCCTTGCCTCCATCAGAGCCTTGGCGGCTCCCGAACTGCTGCTTCCCAATGTGCTACGGCTCGGAATCACGACGCTGCCCGGTTTCGTCGGCGATGCTGATCCTCTGCTGGTGCGGGTGCCGGAGGGGGAAACGCGCACGACGAAGCGCATGCGGCTGTTCACGGATTTCACATCGCGCAGGCTTGCCGCCCATGCCGCGCTTCTCACGGGGCTGTCCACTTCGGGCGACTGAGGCAAGGCGCCCGGCTGCCCGCGCCAGTGCGCCTTGCCGGCACCGGCCGCCGCCCTCACCCCGCCAGCAACTGCCGCATCGCGCCATAGTCCATGTTCTCGAGGTCGGTGATCAGATCCGGCCCGGTCGGCGCCCAGCCCAATGTCGCGCGCGTCCAGCTGCTGCTGGCGGGCATGTCGAGGCCGGCGAACATCGCGAACCAGCCGAAATGGTCGGCGGCGTCTTCGGCGGCGATCGAGATGACCGGCAGGTCGAAACCGGCGCCCAGCACCTCGGCGATGCGGCGCGCTTCGACGCCCTCCTCGGCGACGGCGTGGTATCGCGCGCCCGGCTCGGCCCGCTCGAAGGCGAGGACATAGAGGCGCGCGACGTCGAGGACGTGTGCTGCCGGCCAGCGATTGCGCCCCTCGCCGATATAGGCGACGGCGCCGTTCTGCAGCGCCCCCTGCGCATAGGGCGTGATCAGGCCCTGGCGCACGGTATCGTGCACCTGTGGCAGCCGCATGACCGACACGTTGACGCCTTCGTCCAGCAGCCGCTGCCCGGCCGATTCCGAGGCGATGCGCGGATTGGGATGGTGCGCGTTGAACACCTTCTCCACCGCCGGGCCGCCATCGCCCGGATCGCCGATCCCGGTGCCGGACGTGATCAGCAACGGTCGGTCGGAGCCCTTCAGCACCGATCCGATCGCCTCGATCACCCGCCGGTCCTTCTCGCAATTGGCGACGAAGTTGGAGAAATCGTGATCGAACGCGGTGTGGATCACCGCATCCGCCTGCGCAGTACCGGCGATCACGCTGTCGAGGTCCTCCAGCGTCGCGCGATGCGGCGTGGCGCCCGCAGCGGTGAGCGCATTGGCCCCTTCCTCCGATCGCGTCATGCCCAGCACGTCATGCCCGGCGGCGAGCAGTTCGGGCACGATCCGCGAACCGATGAAGCCAGTCGCGCCGGTAAGAAAAACACGCATGTCGAGGTCTCCGATATTGTCCGGGGCGTGATCTCGGCCTAGCCTTCTTCCTGTTAAAGTAGTGACTTTATCATGGTATAAGGACCAACAGGATCGTCATGGCGGCACAACCCGACAATGCCCTGGGTACCTTCCTGCGCCATCGCCGCATGCGGCTCGATCCGGTGGCGTTCGGGTTTCCCGGCGGGCGGCGACGGACCCCCGGTCTGCGCCGCGAAGAGGTGGCGCAGCGCGCGAACATCAGCCCGACCTGGTACACCTGGCTGGAGCAGGGGCGTGGCGGCTCGCCGTCGGCGGACGTGCTCGAGCGGATCGCCGCCGGGCTGATGCTGACCGAGCCGGAGCGCGAGCACCTCCACATCCTGGCGTTCGGGCACCCGCCGGAGGTGCGCTATCGCGAGCCGCAGGGGATCAGCCCGCGGCTGCAGCGCGTGCTCGATGCCTTCCAGATCAGCCCGGCGCTGGTCCGGACGGCGACTTGGGACGTCGTCGCCTGGAACCGCGCGGCGGCGGTGGTGCTGACCGATTATGCGCTGCTGCCGGCCAACGGCCGCAACATCCTGCGAATGATGTTCTCCGATTCGCGTATGAAGGCGGTGCAGGAGGATTGGCGCAGCGTCGCCCGCTTTGTGGTCGGCGCCTTCCGGGCCGACGCCGCGCGCGCCGGCGCGACGGCGGAGATCAGGCAGCTGGTCGACGAACTCTCCAACATGAGCCCGGAGTTCGCGGCGCTATGGCGCGACAATGAGGTGGTCGGCCACGGCGAGGGCGTCAAACGCCTGCACCACCCCCTGCTCGGCTCGATCGAGCTGGAATTCTCGACCTTTTCGGTCGAGGGGCGGCCCGACCTCACGATGATGGTCTACACGCCCGCAACGCCCGAGGTCGCCCAGCGCATCGAGACGTTCATCGCCAGCCGCTAGAACCTACTGCGCCGCCGCCGGCACCTTGGCATCGACGGTCGCCTCGGTGCCCGTTTCGGGCGGCAGGTCGGCCATCGACGCGGCCACCTTCTCGGCCGCCGCCATCACGCGCAGGACGTTGTTGCCGGCCAGCTTGCCGATGTCCTCGTCGCTCCAGCCGCGGCGCATCAGTTCGGCGAGCAGCGCGGGATAGTCGCTGACGTCGGCCAGCCCCTCGGGCAGCATCTGGTCGACGCCGTCGAAGTCGGAGCCGATGCCGACATGGTCGATCCCAGCCACCTTCACGATATGCTCGATATGATCGGCGACCTCGCCGATCGTGACCCTGGGTGCCGGATGCGCGGCGATCCACGCGTCCATCGCCGCCTTCGCCTTGTCGGGCTGGCCGATGTAGAGGCCGTCGAACGGCGGGGAGTTGAGCCGCGTCTGCTCGGCCAGGCGATCGGCGGCCCAGCGGCGGTACGCGTCCGAGACATAGGGTGCGGCAAACGTCACCATCACCACGCCGCCATTCCGCGCCACCAGCCGCAGCACGTCATCGGGCACGTCGCGCGGATGATCGTCGAGCGCGCGGGCGCCCGAATGCGAGAAGATCACCGGCGCGTTCGACACCCGCAGCGCATCGCGCATCGTCGCCGCGCTGACGTGGCTCAGGTCGACCAGCATGCCCAGCCGGTTGAGCTCGCGCACCACCTTCTCGCCGAACGGCGTCAGCCCGTCATGCTGCGGATTGTCGGTCGCCGAATCCGCCCAGGAGATGGTGCGCGAATGCGTCAGCGTCAGATAGCCCGCGCCCAGCGCATGATAGGCGCGCAGCACCGACAGATCCGCATCGATCTGGTTGCCGCCTTCGACGCCGATCATGGCGGCGATCTTCCCCGCGGCATGGATGCGGCGCACGTCGGCGGCGGTGCGGGCCAGCGCGAAGTCCTGCGGGTAACGGCGGACGAAATCCTTGACGAGGTCGATCTGATCGAGCGTCTGCTCGACCTCCTGCGGCCCGGGCAGATTAGGCGACACCCATACCGACCAGAACTGGCCGCCGACCATGCCGCGGTGCAGCCGGTCGATGTCGGTGTTGTACGGTATCGGCCCCGGCAGGCGGCGCAGGTCGAGCGTCCAGCGCTTCTCCCCCGCCTGCTCGCGCAGCGTGTCGGGCCAGTCGTTGTGGCCGTCGATCAGCGGCACCTGCTTCAGCAGCTTGGCGATACGCGCCTGATACTCCTGCGGCGCCGGCGCGGCGGCGGTCGTGAGCAGCGCAACCGCCAGCAGCGCCGCGCAACGATTCGGCATCCGCCCCCTCGCCCGCATCAGAAGTCCATGCTGAAGGTGATCAGCCGCAGATCGAAGGCGAGCCACGCCAGGAACAGCGCCGCCAGCGCGACGATGATCGCCCAGCCGGTCGCTACCCAGCGCCGGTCGCGGTGGGCGAACACCGCATACGCGTTCCACACCGTCAGCAGCGCGCCGATCACCGCAACGACACCCAGCACCTGCAGCAGCCACATCCAGCCGTCCAGCCGGCCGTCGAGCATCTCCAGATGGTCGCCCATCAGCGCGACGATCAGGAACCAGCTGACCGCGAGCACCAGCATCAGCCACGCGGTCGCGCGCGTTCCCCGGTGCAGCCACAGGTCGCGCCCGGCGATCGGCAGGCGGTATTTATAGTGACGCCGCACCAGCGCCACGACTGGCCAGCCGATCGCGGTCACCAGCATCACCAGCAGCGCGATGATCGCCAGCGGGTTGATCCACCCGGCATCGAGCCCGGCCGGCGCCGGCACAAACTCGATGATCGGCGCCAGCTGCGCATTGGAGAAGAAGGCGATATGCCCGTTACGCAGCGTGGCGCCCAACTGGTCGTCGCCGCCGACCTCCACCCAATGCCAGCGCGACACCTCGCGCCAGCGCTTGGGCACGCCCGCGGTGTTGTTGAGCCCGGTCACGGTGATCGTGTCGTCGGGATTGAGCGTCACCTGCGACTGCCCGAGCAGCGTGGCGATCCGGACGAAGTCGCTGTCGGAGCGGCGGCTGCTGACATAATGGCCGGCCATCGCGGCGCCATCGGCATGCGCGGTGGGCGCCGTCGGCAGAGGTGCTGCGGGCGGCGCGGGGAAATAGCGATTGGTGAATTCGGCGAACAGGCGGTCGCGCAGCGGATGCGCCGCCCCGTCCTTGCCGACGCTGTTCAGCGAGACGAACAGCCCCACGCCCTTGTCGAGATACAGGTGCAGGTCGGAATGGAACATGACGGTATCGCCGCCATGGCCGATGATCCGGAGGCCGTTGCGATCCTCATGATAAAAGCCGAGCGCCATCGCCGGCAGCCCGGCGATCGGACGGTTGGCCGGCGCATACATCAGCGCCGCGGTCTGCGGATTGAGCAGCGGGCCGCCGTGGTCGAGATGTGCGATCATGAAGCGCGCCATGTCCGACCCGGTGGTCGCCAGCGAGCCCGCCGGCGCCACGCTGATCAGCTCATATTTGCCCGGCGGTTGCGACGCCTGGATATAGCCCTGCGACATGCGCCCGGCGAGCGACGCCGGCAACGGCTGGGCGAAGCTGGAACTGGTCATGCCCAGCGGTGCGAGGATGTGATGCTGGATATAAGCGTCGAACGGCTCGCCCGAGACGCGCTGCACGATATAGCCCGCGAGCGCCGCGCCATAGTTGGAATAAGCCGGGATCGAGCCTGGCGGATACATCCGTTCCGGCACCCAGCGATCCAGCACCTTCTTCAGCGGCGCCAGCTTCGCCGGATCGTAGAGGATCAGATATTTGATCGTCTCCTCGAAGCCCGGCGTATGCGTCATCAGGTTGCGCATCGTGATCGGCTTGCCGAACTTCGCCGGAATCTTGAAATCGAGATAGCGATTGATGTCGGCGTCGAGGTCGATCTTGCCGGCCTGGACCTGCTGCATCACCGCCGTCCAGGTGAACAGCTTCGAGATGGAGCCGGGGCGGAACATGGTCTGCGCCGGATCGACCGGCTGGCGCGTCTTGATGTCGGCATAGCCGAAGCCGCGCTGCGTCAGGATCTGCCCATCCTTCACCACGACGACCACCGCGCCCGCGACGTCGCCCGATTTCAGTGCATAAGGCATGAAGCCGTCGAGCCAGGCATCGACGTCGCCCTTGGTAAGCGCCGCACCCGCCGGCGACGCCACTGCGGGAGGCAGGCCCTGCCCGGATGCATTCTGCTGCGCGTTCAGCGGGTGCGGCGGCGCGAGATCGGGTGTTTGCGCGGTGGCGGGCATCAGCGCCGCCGATGCCGCTGCCACCGCGCCGACGATGCGCATCCGGATCGCGCCGCGCGGCCTCGCTCCGACCGGCGCACCCCCCGCGCGCTCCGCCGAAACGGCCATCCACCGAACGATCCTGCCCATGATGCTCATCGCGTCCCCCGATGTTGTCGGCCTTAACATGCCACAATTTTCTGATCGGGCAACACTGTTTCTGTTCTATACTGCCGTCGGCCAATGAGTCGCCGGCGCACATGCGCTTGAACCCATCGCCGAGCGCCGGGCATCCATCGATATCGGCATGTGCACTGCCATGGCTGCAGGAAACCGCGTTTCCCGCCACCCGCCATTGACTGATTTTCCGATCAGGCCATAATGGCCCATATGGGATTCAGCCGGCGCCTATCGTCTCGGCGCAGCGATGGAGGGGATAGCATGGCGTTCACGCGATTGAGGACCTCGCTGTTCCTTGCGGCGGCGCTGCTCGCCCTGCCGTGCGGCGCC
>JBQCHA010000086.1:0-6222 GCA_051955175.1 Sphingomonas sp. | reverse complement strand
AGAGCCGCGGGTGATGCCGCACCTGCACCTCTCGCTGCAGGCCGGCGACGACATGGTGCTTAAGCGGATGAAGCGGCGCCACAGCCGCGCCCAGGCGGTGGCGATCGTCGCGCGGCAGAAGGCGGCGCGGGGCGACATCGCGATCGGCGCCGACCTAATCGCCGGCTTCCCGACCGAGGACGAGGGCATGTACGCCAACACGCTGGCGCTGATCGACGATTGCGACATCGTGCATGGGCATATCTTCCCCTATTCGCCGCGCGAGGGCACGCCGGCGGCGCGGATGCCGCAGGTGGCGCCGGTGGTCGCCAAGGAACGCGCGGCGCGACTGCGCGAGGCGGCGGCGCGGCGCCGCGCGGCGTGGCTGCACGGGCTGGTCGGCAGCAGCCAGGCGGTGCTGGTCGAGCGGCCCGGCGATCGCGGCCATGCCGGCAATTTCGCCGACGTGCGGCTGGACGGCGCGTATGAGGTCGGCTCGATTCAACATGCCGTGGTGACCGGGGTCGCCAATGGCACGCTGACAACCCGTCACTCCCGCGAACGCGCCAGCCCGGCTCCCGCCGTCGTCAGGCGCGAGATGGGCCCCCGCTTTCGCGGCGATGACGCCAAGGAATTTGACCACGCATGAGCACGACACCTTCCTGGCACAACAAGCTGCTGGGCGGCTTCCGCCGCACGTCCGACCGGCTGGTCGGCAACCTGGCGGGGCTTGGCCTCGGCCGGCTGGACGACGAGCAGCTCGACGAGATCGAGGAGGCGCTGATCGCCTCCGACCTCGGTCCGCAGACCGCGGCGCGGGTGCGCGCGCGGCTGGCCGAGACGCCGGTCGAGCGCAACATGGAGGAGCTCGGCATCCGCCTGATCGTGGCCGAGGAGATCGAGAAAACGCTGCAGCCGGTCGCCAAGCCGATCGAGGTCGAGGCGTTCCCGCGACCGCAGGTGATGCTGGTGATCGGGGTCAATGGATCGGGCAAGACGACGACCATCGCAAAGCTGGCCAACCTGCTGACCGAGCAGGATTATTCGGTGATGCTGGTGGCCGGCGACACGTTTCGCGCGGCGGCGATCGGGCAGTTGAAGGTGTGGGCCGACCGCATCGGCGTGCCGATCGTGTCGGGCGAACAGGGCGGCGATGCGGCGAGCCTGGTCTATGAAGGCGTCAAGCGCGGCACCGCCGAGGGCACCGACGTGCTGATCGTCGACACCGCCGGGCGGCTGCAGACCCGCACCGCGCTGATGGACGAGCTGGCGAAGATCCGGCGCGTGCTGGGCCGGCTCAACCCCGCGGCGCCGCACGACGTGGTGCTGGTGCTCGATGCCACCACCGGTCAGAACGCGCTCAGCCAGATCGAGGTGTTCAAGGAAACCGCGGGCGTGACGGGGCTGGTGATGACCAAGCTCGACGGCACCGCGCGCGGCGGCGTGCTGGTGGCGGCGGCGGAAAAATACGGCCTGCCGATCCACGCCATCGGCGTCGGCGAAACGATCGGCGACCTCCGCCCGTTCGATGCCCATGAGGTGGCGCGGATCATCGCCGGCGTGGACAGCGTGAGGAAGTAGCCGCGTGCCTCGTCGAGAATGCCATTCGTTACCCCGGACTTGTTCCGGCATCCACGGTTCGGCTCGACCGATTGCTTAGGCGTGGGCGGCGCGGTGGTCCCCGGAACACGTCCGGGGTGACGGGGTGTTTATCGAGCGCGGGCCTGCCAGCGCCGGCGCGTGCTGGCTCCCGCCCCGCGAAAACAAGGAAAGATGATGAGCGACCCTAAACCGACCCGCGAACCCGCCTCGCCCGGCTTGCGCATGGCGCTCGATTTCGGGCCGCTGGTGGTGTTCTTCGCGGTCAATTTCCTCGCTGGCGGACCGCAGATCGTGCGCGTGCTGACCGCCACCGCGGCGTTCATGGTGGCGACCGTGACCGCGATGATCGTCTCGCGATGGAAGACCGGGCACATCTCGCCGATGCTGTGGATGACGGGGGCGCTGGTCGTCGTGTTCGGCGGGCTGACGCTCTATTTCCACGATGCGACCTTCATCAAGGTCAAGCCGACGATCATCTACGCGATGTTCGCGGCGATCCTGTTCTTCGGGCTGGCGACGGGGCGGCCGGTGCTGCAGTCGCTGCTGGAGACCGCGTATCCGGGGCTGACCGAGCTCGGCTGGCGCAAGCTGACGCGCAACTGGGCGCTGTTCTTCGTCTTCATGGCGGTGCTGAACGAGGCGGTGTGGCGCAATTCGACCTGGGATTTCTGGGTCGCGTTCAAGGTGTGGGGCGCGATCCCGCTGACCTTGCTGTTCGCGGTGGCCAACGTGCCGATGCTGCTGAAGCACGGGCTGACCGTCGAGAAGGACGCGGTGACCGACATTCCGCCGGAGGGATAAAAACCCTCTCCCGCCGGGAGAGGGTCGAGCCGCGTAGCGGCAAGGGGTGAGGGTGAGTGGCGACTGCGTGCGATCGCCCCCCACCCTTCCGCGCCTGACGGCGCGCCCTCCCTCTCCCACAGGCAGAGGGAAAGACGGCTCAGCCCCTGGCGGCTTCGAAGCGCTTGTTGGCTTCGTTCCAGTTCACCACGTCCCACCACGCCTTCAGATAGGCGCCACGGTCGTTGCGATAGGTGAGGTAATAGGCGTGTTCCCACACGTCGTTACCCAGGATCGGCGTGCCCTTGTCAGGCGTCACGTCCATCAGCGGATTGTCCTGATTGGGCGTCGAGGTGACCTTGAGCTTGCCCGAGGAGTCGGCGATCAGCCACGCCCAGCCCGAGCCGAACTGACCGGCGCCCTTGGCGTTGAACTCTTCCTTCAGCTTGTCGAGCCCGCCGAACTCGGCGATCGCATCGGCGAGCTTGCCCGACGGCTGGCCGCCGCCCGGCGCCATGATCTTCCAGAAGAAGTCGTGGTTCCAATAGCCGCCGCCATTGTTGCGCGCCTTGGACGAGAGGGAGCCCGCCTTGGCCAGGATGTCCTCGATCGACTGGCCCTCGAGCCCTTCCTCGCCGATCGCCTCGTTGAGCTTGTCGGTATAGGCCTTGTGATGCTTGTCGTGGTGATAGTGCATCGTCTCCTCACTGATCGTGGGATCGAGCGCACCATAATCATAGGGCAGCGGCGGCAGTTCGAAAGCCATGGCTCATCCTCCTTCGCAGGTTCGTGGGTTTGGGAGTCGCAGAGAGCAACGCCGAGGGCCCGAAATGGGTCCGACCAAGTCGTTACGCAACCGGTCTTTCGCGAGGATCTGGCGCCGCCTTATGCGGTCGTGCCGAGCAGTTCGTGGCGGCGCAGCGCGTGGCGCAGCTGATCGTAGCTAAGGCCGAGCGCATCGGCGGTGGCGCGCTGGTTGTAGCGATGCTCGGCCATCGCCTTCTTCAACAGCTCGCGTTCGAAGCGGGAGACGCGCGACTTGAAGTCCGACGGACCCTCGTCACAGGCGGCGACGGGATCGTCGGCGGCCGGTCCGGCCGCGGGCTGCGGCGGCGTGCTGCTGCCGGCACTCGCGCCGGCGGCGGCGGGCTGCCAGGGCGAGCGGAACGGATCGAACTCGATCGCGTCGATCGGCCCTTCGCGTTCCCAACGATAGACCGCGCGTTCGACGACGTTGCGCAGCTCGCGGACATTGCCGGGCCAGGCATAATCGACCAGCGCGTCGATCGCGGTCGGGCCGAAGCCCGGCCAGTCGTGGCGGCCCATTTCGGAGGCCATGCGGCGGCCGAAATGCTCGGCGAGCACCATCACATCGCCCTTTCGCGCGCGCAGCGGCGGCAAGGTGACGACCTCGAAGCTC
Source organism: Sphingomonas sp. (assembly GCA_051955175.1). Taxonomy (GTDB): domain Bacteria; phylum Pseudomonadota; class Alphaproteobacteria; order Sphingomonadales; family Sphingomonadaceae; genus Sphingomonas. The sequence continues at coordinate 2,441 of JBQCHA010000086.1, read as the reverse complement.
AGCCGGTCGAGCAGGTCGGCGCGGAAGTCGTGCTTCTCGACCTTGGCCGGCAGATGCTCGTTGGTGGCGGCGACGATGCGCACATCGACGGTCAGCGGTCGCGACGAGCCGATCCGCGTGATCTCGCCATATTCGACCGCGCGCAGCAGCCGGTCCTGCGCCGCCATCGACAGCGTGCCGAGCTCGTCGAGGAACAAGGTGCCGCCGTCGGCCTCCTCGAACCGCCCTGCCCTGGCCTTGGTCGCGCCGGTGAAGGCGCCGGCTTCATGGCCGAACAGCTCGGCCTCGATCAGCGTCTCGGGGAGCGCCGCGCAGTTCATGATGACCAGCGGCTGGTCCCAGCGCGACGACAGGCGATGCAGGCGCTCGGCGACCAGTTCCTTGCCGGTGCCGCGCTCGCCGATCACCAGCACCGGGCGGTCGAGCGCCGCGGCGCGGCTGGCGCGCTCCAGCGCGTCGAGAAAGGCCGAGGATTGACCGATGACCTGCGTGGTTCGCTCCATGACCAACGCTTGGCGCAATTCGCCAACTCTTGGCAAGAGGAAAGTGTGTTACCCGAATAAACACCGCGCAAATCAGCCGTTTTTGAAATTGGCACGGTTCGTGAAAAGTATCCGGCATCCCGCCACCAAGGCGGCCAGTCAGAGACTTTCAGGTTCAGGGAGAACATCCATGTTGAAGATCGAAACCGCCGGCCGGACCATCGCCGCCATCACCTGCACCGCGCTGCTGAGCTCGGTGTTCATGCTTGGTGCATTGGCGCCCGCCGTCGGGCATATTGCCACAGGTACTTTCGCCTGATGGCAGCCGGGGCGGGAACCCCTTGCCCTGCCCCGGCACCCCATTCTGACCCAGGAGCACGTTAATGGGCATCTTTTCACGAACCCGAGACATCATCGCCGCCAACGTCACCGACCTGCTCGACAAGGCCGAAGATCCGGCCAAGATGATCCGCATGATCATCCTCGAGATGGAGGAGACGCTGGTCGAGGTGCGCGCGTCCGCCGCACGCACCATCGCCGACCAGAAGGAGATGCGTCGCCACATCGCCAAGCTGGAAAAGCTCCAGGAGAGCTGGACCGAGAAGGCCGAGCTGGCGCTGTCGAAGGATCGCGAGGACCTGGCCAAGGCGGCGCTGCTGGAACGCCAGAAGGCCGCCGACATGTGCGACCAGCTGCAAAGCGAGATCGCCGTTCTGGACGATGCGCTGCGCGGGTCCGAAGAGGACATCGCCAAGCTGCAGACCAAGCTGCGCGAGGCGCGCAACCGCCAGAACACGATCATGACGCGGCTGGAGAGCGCGCAGAACCGCGTGCGGATGCGCGAGGTCTATGCCGGATCGAAGACGCAGGAGGCATTCTCGCGCTTCGACGTGCTGGAGCGCCGCGTGGACATGGCGGAGGGTCACGCCGACGCGCTGTCGCTCGGCGGTCCGCAGAAGACGCTGGAAGAGGAAATCGCCGAGTTGAAGTCGAGCGAGAAGGTCGAGGCCGATCTCGCCGCTCTCAAGGCCAAGATGAACAGGGAGGGCTGAGATGGAGGATATGACCCCCGTTCTGATCTGCGGCTTCCTGTTCGTCGGGCTGCCATGGCTGATCCTGCACTATCTGACCAAGTGGAAGCAGGCGCCGCGGATGACCGACGAGGATGAACGGTTGCTCGACGACATGTTCAACCTCGCTCGCCGGCTGGAGGATCGCCTCAACACCGTCGAGCGGATCGTCGCCGCCGACCATCCCGACTGGAAGCCGCTGCCGCCGGTGCAGGAGCCGGTCCAGACGTACCAGTCATTCGAGACCTTCGAACGCAACAGGAGGAACTGATGTCCGCCAGCCGCACCAAATTCTACCTCGATAAGCAGAATGCCAAGTGGAAGGGCGTGTGTTCGGGGATCGGTGACTATGTCGGCGTCGACCCGCTGTGGGTTCGCGTCGGGCTGATCATCCTGACCTGCGTCGGCGGGTTCCCCTGGACGATCGTCGCCTATTGGCTGATCGCCTGGATGGCCGAACCGAAGCCGATCGGGCTCTACCAGTCGGAAGACGACGCCAAGTTCTGGCAGCGGGTGCGCAACAATCCGCGCCGCTCGACCGCCGAGGTGCGCTCTAAATTCCGCGACATCGATCGTCGGCTGGCCGACATCGAGCTGATGTACACGAGCCGCAACACGCGCCTCGCCGACGAGATCGACAGCCTGCGCTGAGGCGCCGGCGAACAGGGGACAGTGACAATGGACATGGGTTGGACGGTGCCGGTGGGGGTGGTCGCGGCGGTTTCCGCGCGGGGCGCCTTCACCACCTGGGTCAAGGCCAAGCACGGGTATCCGCTGGGCAAGGGCGACGACCATGAGGACGGGCGCCTGTCGATCAATCGCGAGAGCGAACTGCTGAAGCAGGAGAACGAGCGGCTGCACGGCAAGGTCGACCGGCTGGAGGAGCGCA
>JBQCHA010000085.1:0-6461 GCA_051955175.1 Sphingomonas sp. | reverse complement strand
CGGCCAAAAGGATATCGACAACGGCATCATCCTGCTCGTCGCGCCCAAGGAAAAGAAAGTGCGGATCGAGGTCGGCTACGGACTCGAGCCGATCATGACCGACGCCTTGTCGAACCAGATCATCCAGACCGACATCATCCCGCGCTTCAAGAGCGGCGACATGGCCGGCGGCATCATCGCCGGCGCGCAGGCGATCGCCGACCAGATGAAGGCGCCGCCCGACGAAGCAGAGCGGAAGGTGGTCGCCGCCGCCAACAGCAATCGTCAGGCGGCGCAGGACAATGGCGGCATCCCCTGGGCGCTGATCTTCTGGCTGATCATCATCGGCTTCATGATCGCCTCGCGCTTCGGCAGGGGACGTTACGGCCGGCGGCACGGGGGCATCTGGCCGGTCTTCCTGTGGGGGCCCGGCTTCGGCGGCGGATCGAGCTGGGGCGGCGGCAGCGGCTCCTCCGGCGGCGGCTGGGGCGGCGGCGGAGGCGGCGGCTTTTCCGGCGGCGGCGGGTCGTTCGGCGGCGGCGGCGCATCGGGGAGCTGGTGATGCTGATTTCGGATGAAGACCGCGCCCGCGTCGCGGCGACGGTGAAGGCCGCCGAGGCGACCACCGATGCCGAGATCGTCGCGATCACCGCGACGCAGTCGGATGCTTATCACGATGTCGGGCTGCACTGGGCGGTACTCGGCATGTTCCTGGTGCTCGCGCTGCAGGCGATCGTGCCGGGCCATTTCGTGCCGGTGCTCGATTGGGCGCTGGGCGGCGGCTGGTCGCACGACTGGCCCTTGTGGTTCCTGCTGACCGCGCAACTGGTGCTGCTGGCGGTGGTGTTCCTGCTGCTGCGCCTCGCCTTCTCGCCGCTTGGCGTTCGCATGGCGCTGACGCCGCCGGCGACCAAGGCGCGGCGGGTCCGGCGGCGCGCGGTGCTGTTGTTCCGTACCAGCATCGAAGCGCGCACGCAGACGCAGACCGGCGTGCTGCTCTATGTCTCGACCGCCGAGCACCGCGCCGAGATCGTTACCGATGCGGCGATCCACGCGGCGATCGGGCCGGAGGCGTGGGGCGACGCGATGGCTACGCTGATCGCGGCGATCAAGGACGGGCGCCCGGGCGACGGCATTGTCGAGGCAATCGGCGCGATCGGCGCGGTGCTCGCCCAGCATTTTCCCTATACGGGCACCGATCCCAACGAACTTCCCGACAGGCTGATCGAACTTTGACTCATCCGGCTGCGAACGAGCCCGTAGAGACCGTCTGGCAAGGCAAGTATCTGATCGCGAAGCGGCGGGGGACCTGGGAATATGTCTCGCGCGCCGGCGGCATCCGCGCCGCGGTGATCCTCGCCATCGACGCGGGCGACGTGATCCTGGTCGAGCAATATCGCGTGCCGCTCGGCCGCACCTGCCTGGAGCTGCCGGCGGGGCTGGTCGGCGATCTGGACGCGGGCGAAAACGTCGAGAGCTCGGCCCGGCGCGAGCTGGAAGAGGAAACAGGCTATCGCGCCGATCGGATCGAGGAACTCGGCGAGTTCTATTCGTCACCCGGCATGGCGTCCGAAAGCTTCACGCTGGTCCGCGCCACCGGGCTGACGCAGGTCGGCGACGGCGGCGGCGACCATGACGAGAACATCACCGTCCATCGCGTGCCGTTGGCGAGCCTCGCCGACTTCGTCGCCGCCAAACGCGCCGAGGGGATCGGCATGGACGTCAAGCTGTTGCTGCTGCTGGCCGGGTCACTGCTAGGCTGAGGAGCGCGCCTGCCGCCCTTCCATGTTGCGCGCCGCTGGCGATGGCAAGGCGCTATCGAACACCCGCTCGTGCGCCAGCTCAAGCTTCCTTGCTCTATAGTGCAAAACCGTGGTCATTCCCGCGAAGGCGGGCATTAGGCTGGCTGACGCAGCGGCTCCTTCAGAAGCGCTGGTGTTTCTGGGTTCCAGCCTGCGCGGGAATGACGGCGACGAGCGCGCCTGGCGCTTCCGCAAGGCCTCGACAGGAAGAGCCGGCTGACCCGCCGGCGGAGGCCGGGGTCCAGTTGCGCGCCGGGCATTGCCGGCCCCGGCCTACACCGGACCGCTAGCGGATTGGCTAACGCCTGGCGGCCCGCTCAGCGGAAATTATCGGCGTAGGCCTGCAGCTTCAGCGTGCGCTCCGGCGCGGCGATCACGGTGTAGGCGAGGCCCTCGCGGTCGCAATAGGCCTTGGCCGCTTCCATCGTCGGGAAGTTGAGCCGGACCTGGCTGCTGGTGTTGGCGGAGCCTGCCCAGCCGGTCAGTGGATCGGGCACCTGCGGCTCGGTCTGCTCGAACTCGACGACCCAGCGGTCGGTGCGAAACTTGCCCGACTGCATCGCATTCTTCGGGCGCTGATAGATGCGGACGTGCTTCATGATGTGGTTTCCTTAGCCAGTTTGCGCGCGGCGTGCATCAGCCTTTTTCGTCCGCGTCGTCGCGATGGCCGCGGCTGGGTCGTCCGGCCACGGATGGCGGGGGTAGCGGCCGCGCATCTCCTTCGCCACGGCCGCCCAGCTGCCGGCCCAGAAACCCGGCAGGTCGCGGGTCGTCTGGATCGGCCGGCCCGCGGGCGACGTCAGGCTCAGCACCAGCGGCACGCGCCCTTCGCCTACCGTGGGATGCTCGGCCAGCCCGAAAAGTTCCTGCGGCCGCAGCGTCACCGTCGGCCCCGCCTCGGCGGCATAGTCGATCGCATGGGCATGACCGGTCGGCGCGGTGAAGCGCGGCGGCGCGAGGCGATCGATTGCCTGCATTCCGTCCCAGCCGATCAGTCCGCGCACCGCGCCGTCGAGGGCGCCCGGATCGAGTTCCGACAGTCGCCGCTTGCCCGTCAGCAGCGGCGCCAGCCAGTCCTCGGCGCGCGCCAGCAGCGACTCGTCGTCGAGCCCCGACGCTCGCCCCGCAAAGGCGGCACGCCGGCGCAGCGCGCGCGTGGCGTCGCTCCACGGCAGCAGGTCGAGGCCATGGCGCCGCACGCCATCGAGCAGCGCCGCGGCAACCGCTTCGGGATCGGCGGCACTGTCGGGGCCGCTCGCCAGCCGAATGGCGCCGAGGCGACGCTCACGCAGCGCGCGGACCGCACCGGTCGCGGAGTCGAACTCGGCGGTGCGGCGGGTCTCGATCCGGTTGCCGAACAGCGCCTCGATGGTCGCGACATCGATCGGCGCCGCGGCGAGGATGCGCGCGCCGGCGGCCATACCCTGCGTCTCGGCCACGGCGAGCCATTCGTTGCGGGCGAGCGAGGAGGCCGGATCGAGCCGAAAGCCGCGGCCGCCGACGGTCGCCCACGTCTCGCCACCGGCGTCGCGGCGCCGCGCGATCCGGTCGGGAAAGGCCAGTGCCCCCGCCACGCCCGTCGCGTCGCCACCGGTCAGGGCAGGCCCCTCCCCATCCCGCTGCGCGCGCGCTTGACCCGCCAGCGCGACATAGCGGCGGACCAGCCCCCGCGCCGCCTCCGCGCGTTTGCCGCGTTCTGTCCGCCAGCGCCGCCGTCGCGTATCGAGATCGGCGTCATTGCCGCCCAGCCCGCGCTCGCCGAGCAGCACCGCCACCTCGGCGGCGGTCTGCGCCAGCCCCAGCCGCTCGGCCTCGACCAGCATATGCGCCAGCCGCGGCGGCAGCGGCAGGCCGGCGATGGCCCGTCCGTGGGCGGTCGGACGGGCATCGGCGTCGAGCGCGCCGAGCGTGGTCAGCCGTGCGCGCGCCTCGGCAATGGCGGCGTCGGGCGGCGGATCGAGCCAGGCGACCGCACGCGGATCGGCGACGCCCCACAGCGCGCAGTCGAGCGTCAGCGCCGACAGGTCCGCCTCCAGGATCTCCGGCGGATCATAGGGCGGTAGGCCGGCAGTCGCCGCCTCCTCCCACAAGCGATAGGCGACGCCCGGCGCCTGCCGCGCGGCGCGGCCGGCGCGCTGGATAACCGCGGCCTGGCTGGCCCGCTCGGTCACCAGCCGCGTCATGCCGGCGGCGCGATCGTAGCGGGGACGGCGCGCCAGCCCGGAATCGACGACGATGCGGATGCCGTCGAGCGTCAGGCTGGTCTCGGCGATCGCGGTGGCGAGCACCAGCTTGCGGCGGCCATCGCTCTCCGCGGCAATTGCGGCGCGCTGCGCGGCGGGGTCGAGGCTGCCATGAAGGCGATGCAGCGCGATATGCTCGCCGAGGCCGGTCAGCCGCTCGGCGGTGCGCTCGATCTCGGCAACACCGGGCAGGAACGCGAGCAGCCCGCCCTCGCTCTCGGCCAGCGCGGTGCGGATCGCGGCAGCCATCGCATCCTCGACACGTGTTTCGGCAGCGCGGCCGAGGTAGCGCAGGGCCAGCGGATGGCTCCGCCCCGCGCTCTCGATCACCGGCGCGCCGCCCATCAATGCCGCGAACCGCCCGCCGTCGAGCGTCGCGGACATTGCCACCAGCCTGAGGTCGGGCCGCAGCCCCGCCTGCGCGTCGAGCGCCAGCGCCAGCCCGAAATCGCTGTCGAGGCTGCGTTCGTGCACCTCGTCGAACAGCACCGCCGACACGCCGGCGAGCTCGGGATCGGCCTGGATGCGATTGACGAAGATGCCCTCAGTCACCACCGTCACCCGCGTGCCCGCCGACCGTTTGGTGTCCATCCGCGTGGCGTAGCCGAACGTCTGCCCCACCCGCTCGCCGGCCTGCGACGCCATGCGCTCCGCCGCGGCGCGGGCGGCGAGCCGACGCGGGCTGAGCAGCAGGATTTCGCCGCCGCACCAGGGCTCGCCGAGCAGCGCGGGCGCCACCGCCGTGGTCTTGCCCGCGCCCGGCGGCGCGACCAGCACGGCGTTCGACCGCGTGCGCAGCACGGCGAGAAGATCGGGCAGGACGGCGTGGATCGGCAGCGTCATCGCCCGCTTCCAAGCAGAAAAGGTCGGGCTTGGCGAGCATGCCCCAGGAAACGATCGCCGCGCGCCGACGTTGGCAGCACCGAAAGGAGACCATGATGACTTTGCTCAACCAGATGATCCAGGCAGCAAGCGGCGCCGATATCGACGAGATCGCCAAGCGTGTCGGCCTGACACCCGCGCAGGTCGAATCGGCGATCGCCGCGCTCGGCCGCGCCGAGCCGGAGCCGCGCGACACCGTCGACCAGGCGGCGGACAAAGCGCAGCTGCCGCACGACGCCGTGGCCAAGGTGTTCGAGGCGATAGGGGGCGAAGACGGGCTGCGTCGCATCGTCGGCGGCCTCAGCCAGGGCGGCGGTTTGGCCGGCGCCATGTCGGGGCTGTTCGGCAAGGACTGAACGGCGCGCCAAGGACGATCCACGTCCTAGTATCACATGGCATTAAGTTGGTAGGCGGCGGCCGAGGAGACCCCTATGCCGTCGCATACCGACCATCACCACGACCACGGACACCAGCACGGCCACGGCCATTCGCATGGGCATGGCCACAGCCACGCGCACGGGCACGGGCACGGGCATTCGCAGGCGCCGGCGGATTTCGGCCGCGCCTTCGCGATCGGCATTGCGCTCAACATCGGCTTCGTCGCGGTCGAGGCGGCGTTCGGGTTCATCGCCAATTCGGTCGCCCTGCTGGCCGACGCCGGGCACAATCTGTCCGACGTGCTGGGGCTGGCGATCGCCTGGGGCGGCGCGACGCTCGCCAAATCGCCGCCGTCGAAGCGCTTCACCTACGGCCTGCGCGGCTCGACCATCCTGGCGGCGCTCGCCAACGCGCTGCTGCTGCTCGTGGCGCTGGGCGCGATCGTGCTGGAGGCGGTGCAGCGGCTCGGCGATCCGGCGCCGATCGCCGGCCCGACCGTATCGATCGTCGCCGGCGTCGGCATCGTCGTCAATCTCGCCACCGCCTGGCTGTTCGTCAGCGGGCGCAAGGGCGACATCAACATCCGCGCGACCTTCCTGCACATGGCCGCCGATGCGGCGGTGTCGGCGGGGGTCGTCGTCGCCGGTATCATCATCTGGCTGACCGGGATCGGCTGGCTCGACCCGGCGGTCAGCCTGGTCATCGCGATCATCATCTTCTGGCAGACCTGGGGCCTGTTGCGCGAATCCGTCGAAATGTCGCTGGCCGCCGTGCCGCGGCGGATCGATTATGACGCCGTCGGCGCCGCGTTGGAGGAGTTGCCGGGCGTCACCGGTACGCATGACCTGCACATCTGGCCGATGAGCACGACCGAGACCGGCCTGACCGCCCACCTGCTGATGCCGGCGGGCCATCCCGGCGACGGCTTCCTGGTCGAGGCCCAGGCGATGCTGCACGACCGCTTCGCGATCGCCCATGCCACGCTGCAGATCGAGGTCGACCCCGCCTGCTATTGCTCGCTCGAAAGCGACCGGAAGGTATAAGCCGGAGTGTCGGGGGGGGGGGGGGGGGGGGGGGGGGCGGGGGGGGCCGCGGCGGGGGGGCGGCGCGGGCCCCCGGCCCCCGCGGGGCGGCGGGTGGGGGGCGGGGGGGGGGCGGCCAGCGCCGCCCCCACCCC
>JBQCHA010000084.1:0-4955 GCA_051955175.1 Sphingomonas sp. | reverse complement strand
TAGCCGCCAAGATCCTGATGCATCAGACCGATCGTGTCGTTGGCACCCTCGCGATAATGCGCCAGCCCCTGGACCAGCGAGCTCGTGCAATTGCCGATGCCGACAATGGCGATGTTGATGGACTTCATGTTCAGGCGCTTTCTGTTGTCATCGAGAGAATTGATCGGGGGCCGAGACGCGCTTGGCCAAGGGCGAAGGGTGATGCGCGACCAGCGCGCGCTCGATCTGGCGGTGTCGTACCAGGGTGAAGACGGCGACGAGCGTCAGCGGCCCCAGTTCGGCCCACCAGAACAGCGCGGGGTCGCGGGCGAGACAGGCGAGCGCAATGGTGATCACGCGCACGTTGGCGCTGAGCAGGCTCATCACCTTCATGGTGGGAGCGGCGGCACTGCCATAGGCGCGGCCGAAGGCGCCGGGGTCACGCTCACCGCGCATCGCCGCGTCGAACGGCGCCGCGATGCGGTCGATGCTGCCGGCGACCGCGTCATAGGCGCGGACCGCCCGACTGCCGAGGCTGGCGTGGCGCACCGCGGCGGCGTCGCCCTTCACGCGGCGGTGGAAGCGCGCCCGCTCGCCTTCGTAGAGGCTCGACTGCACCGCGTGGGCAATGCCGGCGGCGATCGCCAGCAGCCAAGTCACGCCGCTGCCGCCGAGCGAAAAGATCAGCAGGACGTAAATCAGCGCGAACACGCCGTGGTCGCACAGCCCGTCGAGGATACGGCCGAACGCGCTCGCCGTCTTGGTGGCGCGGGCGACCATCCCGTCGAGGCCGTCGAGGATCAGCCAGCAAATCGCGAACACCAGCCCGAGCAGAACGAGTGCCGGCTGGCGCCAATGCGCGAAGCAGATCGCAGCCAGCGCCCCGCTCGCCAACCCCGCCAGCGACACCGCATTGGCCGAGATGCCGAAACGCAAGGCGAGCGGCAGCAGCCTCCGTCCTGCGGGATGCACCAGCACCAGATTGGTTGGATCCTCTATCCGGCGGTCTCGGGATCCGTCTGCCGCGATCGTCTCTGTCAAGAATCCGTAACTATCGCGGCGGGAAATGCGGGGCAAGCGGCGTTGAACCGTTCCACATCAGTATCTGGCGCAATCTCATCCCCGCCAAACGTCCCGCCGGCTCCGATCGGCCGGCGGGACGTGGCGACAGCCGCGTCAGGCGCCGCGGATCGCCTTGATCATCGCCGCGAAATGCGCCTTCACCTCGGGCGCGGCGTGGGTCTGCTCGACCTCCGCCGGCAGCTTCGCCAGCCGCGCGTCGAACGTGCGGACCAGCGTCGGCAGCTGCTCGGGTCGGTAGTCGATCAACTGACCGAGCTGCGCCGCCAGTGAGACGTCGTCGGGCAGCGGGCTCGGCGAATCCCAATGGTATTTCAGCCACTCGACCGCCGCCGCCGTCCGTTTCATGCGATAGCGCAGCCCAGCCATATCGACCGCATCGCCGGCGAAGCGCACGCTGACGCGGAGCGGCTGGTCGGCCGCTTGCGCCGGTACGGTGATCCGCGCGGTCAGCGTTTCGCCGTTGTAGCTCCAGCTGCCCGCCTGCTCAGCATCGGCGCGGCTATAGGCCTGGCCGTTCACCATCACGCTCTGCGGCAGGGCGGCGTCGGGCAGCTCGATGGTGACCTGCTTCGCCTGCGGCATGCCGGGATAATGGCCCTGGCGCGGCGCGACGGTCAGCATTGCCTCATGGGCATCGCGATGGCCCTCGATCGCGGTGAACGCATACTCGCCGTGGCGATAGCCCTCGCTGTCGCCGGCGTCGGTGTAGAGCCGCGTCGTAGCCGAGCCGCCCGGGATCATTCGCAGGACGATGCTGCTGTTGTCCATATCCTGCAGCTTCTTCACCGACGGCGGGTTCATCGGCAGCACCGCGCCGGCGCGCACGAACACCGGCACCTCGTCGAGCGTATAATCGCGGGTGATGGTTCGGCCGCCGTCGATCACCTCACCGCGGTTGCGATCGTACCAGCGGCCGGGCGGCAGCCAGATCGACACCGTTGCCGCGCCGTCCTTCATCGCCTGCGCGACGGGGGCGACCAGCATGTCGTCGCCGAACATGTACTCGTCGGGCGTGTCATAGGCCTTCGCCTCGTCCGGCCAGGCGTAATAAAGCGGTCGCAGCAGCGAGACCCCGGTATCATACGCCTCGCGCGAGGCGGTGTAGATGTACGGTGCCATCTCGTACCGCTCGTCGACCACCTCGCGCAGCGCGGCGAACACCTCGGGCGAGAAGCGCCACGGTTCCTTGCGCAGCCCCGCTTCCTTCGACGAATGGGTGCGCAGGATCGGGCTGAAAGCGCCGAACTGCATCCAGCGGACGTAGAGCTCGGGGTCGATATGTCGCTCGCTCTCCGGCACGTCGTCGGCGAACATGTGCCCGCCGATATCATGGCTCCAATAGCCGTAGAGCACGTTCGATGCCGTCGCAGTGAAATAGGGCTGATACGCCAGCGACTGCCAGGAGATCACCGAATCGCCCGAGAAGCCGACCTGATAGCGATGGTTCCCGAGGCCGCCCCAGCGGTGATAGATGATCGCGCGGTCCTGGCTCGCCCGCTGCATGTGCGTGTAGAACACGTAGTTCAGCCACCAGGTGTTGGAGAGGCCGGGCAGCTTCTTCGAATCCGGCCATTGCTGCCAGTCGAGCCACCAGAAATCGACCCCCTCGGCGCGCAGCGGATCGAGCACGGTGTCGAACAGGCTGCTCATGAACCGTTTGTCGGCGGTCTCGATGCCGATCTGCTTGCCGTTGTGGACGCCCATCGCCTTCGCGAAGGCGTCGTAGCGTGCCTCGCGCGGCATCATGCCCGAGGCAGGGTGCAGGTTGAGCGTCGTCTTCAGCTTCTGGCTGTGCAGCCAGGCGAGGAAACGCGGCGGATCGGGAAACAGGCTCGTGTTCCAGGTGTAGCCGCTCCAGCCGACGAGCTGGTCGAACGCGTCCTTCTTCGCGTATTTCGGGTCCCAGCTGAGGTCGTCGGTGCGGTGCCAGTCCATGTCGATGACCAGCACGTCGAGCGGGATGCGGTATTTCTCGAAATTGCCGACCAGTTCGCGGAATTCGCTGTCCGAATAATTCCAGTAGCGCGACCACCAATAGCCGAATGCGAAACGCGGCGGCATCGGCTCGCGCCCGGCGACCTTGGCGTAATCGCCCAGGATGTCCTCGTAATGATGGCCGTAGCCGAGGAAATAGAGATCCTGGCAGTCGGCGCAGCTGCGTTTCTTCACCCACGGCCAGTCGCTGTCGTCGAACAGGAAGCTCTTCGAATCGTCGATCACGTGCCAGCCGGCGCGCGAGATCAGCCCCTGGCCGAGGTCGAGCTTCTTGCCGGTGTCGAGCTGGGTATCGCCGCGATAGCGGTCGAGCGTACGAGCGGTGCCCTTCAGATTGGCCGCGTCCGTTTCGCCCGGATGCCAGGTAAAGGCGGTCTTGAAGCCTTTGGATTGCACGGTGAGATTGCTGGCGTCGAACCGTCCGCTGCCCAGCGTATAGGTGACGCTGAGCGATGCGGTGTCGATCTGCAGCTTGCCGTCATGCGTGCTGGTGGTGAATTGCGGCACCGGCTGATCGCGCTCGACGAACACCTGCGACGGCGCATCGACGAAATGGCCGTTGGGCGACCATTCCATGCGGATGATCCGTGGCGTAAGGACGGTGAAGCGGACATGGTCGCGTCGCACGACCGCGGCCGGATTGGCGGCCCCGTGCATCGCCGGCTCGCTGGCATGAACCGCCGGTGCCGACAATGCCGTCGCGGTGAGCAGCGCCGCGGCCCAGCGCAGTCCTTTGAATCCCATGTTCGCTCTATCCCTCCCTGGCGCCGATGAGGCTTTTTACCCCTGAGGTCGGTTTGGACCGGCCGATCGGCTTGAGTACGCCACATGTCATAAGTCGGATAATTGAGAAAAAAAGAAAAATCATTTTCCGTTTGCCGTGGCGGTTCGTGCGGCGGCTTCGATGCCGCGGTCCCTCGAGCCGAACCCTTCGCTGGCCGCGATTGTCGGGTCGCCTGATCCGGGCGGCTGAAGGTCACATTCGGAGGCTCTTGCCTGGCCCCATCCTTGGCTCGGTCAAGCGGATCCCCCTACAAGACAATGGAAGTGATCGATAAATCTTTCACTCACGACGGTGTAATTGATCTGGCTCCAACGAAAAGGAGCGTTAGGTGGTCGTAATACTTCCGAAGATCAAGATATGTTACTTACGAGTGTGAGGGAGAATTAGGGGGAGGTACTGGAACGCTGAATTTCGACTGTCGTTGTCCGAGTCCCCACAGGGGATTACCGGAGATCACACTATGTTTAGCAAGTTCGCAATTGCCGGCGCCGTCGCGGTTTTGGCCCTCGGCACCGCCGGTCTGAGCCAGACGAGCGGCGATACCAGCGGCACGGCAGGTCAGACGACCAGCGGCACGACCGACAGCAGCGGCACCACCAGCAATACCATGGGCACCGATGCCACGGGCACCACCGGCACCACCGGCACCATGGGCACCACGGGCGCTGCCACCGACAGCGGCGGCACGAACGGCCAAAACGGCAGCGGCCAATATGGCAACAGCACCTATGGCAGCGGTCAGTCCAGCGGCACGTCCGGCGCCGGCACCACCGGCGGCATGAGCGGTACCCAGGGGCAGTCGGGTAGCACGACCGGCGCCGGCACCTATCAGCAGCAGGGCGAACGCGGCTGACCTGATCGCCAGTGCGCCGCCATCCGGCCCCTTCCGACCCCGACAGGATCGGCCGGCCGGTCAGGACCCTGGTTCTGGCCGGCTGCCTCCTGGTCGCGCCGCTCGCGGGCTGCCATGGTGCGGCGTCGCGGGCGCCGGATGTGCCGGCGACGCAGATCAGCGCGATCCACAAGGAAATCGATGGCCAGCGTGATGCCGCGGTGGCCGCATTCTATCGCGGCCGCGACTATCGACCGTTGTGGATCACCGGGGATGCGCCCA
>JBQCHA010000083.1:0-8620 GCA_051955175.1 Sphingomonas sp. | reverse complement strand
ACGCGAACAGGTCCGCGAATCCTACCGGGAAATCCCCCGACTGCGTAACCGTACGGTCTCTGACCCCGCGACGGCACAACGCCTTGCTAATGAAACAGTCCTTATTTTGTGCGGTGCAAGGGAGTCAATCTTACAGGATCGTTTCAGCGGCGAACCGTTCCGCGCCTGCGATATGTAGCTCGACCACCCACAAATCGGGGTCCCGCTCCCTGCGTCGGCGCCAATATTGTGTTATTTCCGTAGCTTGTGCAGGAATTTGGGGTCCGCTCTCGCTCAGCGTCGCAGCCCCGTCCAAGTCCAGTCGCCGTTCCAGAATCCGCGGATCCGCGTCCCTTTCCGAGACGATCAGCAGGATCGCGCCGGCCTGTGCATCGCCCTTCGCCAGCACTGCGCCGATGCCGCCGGCATCATTGACCCGGCGCAGCAGCGCGTTGACCAACATGCCGGTCGGCAGCCGCTCGCTCATCCCGCCACATAGCCGGGCAGACCGGCAAGGGGGATGCGAGAGCGCATGAAGGTGCCGGTCCCGCGCGCCGCTTCCTCGCCAGTCGAATCGATCAGCCGCGCCTCGGCGACGAACACCCGCCGCTGCCCGCTGACCCAGCGCCCTTCGGCGATCACCGCGCCATGTTTCAGCGGCCGCGTGAATAGCAGGCTGAACTGTGTCGTCAGCAGGAAGCGATCGGTCACCAGGCTGTTGGCGGCATAGAAGGCCGCGTCGTCGAGCATCTTGAAATAAGCGGTGCCGTGGGTGGCGCCGGCCGCGTGATAATAGCGCTCGTCGAGCGTGAAACGGATTCGCGCCACGCCCGCGCCGGTGATCTCCAGCCGCGACTCGAACAGCCGGTTGATCGGCGCGGCGGCGTAGAGCGATTCGAGCGCGCGATGGTGCGCTGCCTCGCCGACTCCCGCCGCCCCGTCGTCAGGCGGCATCACGCGCTTCGTCAGCGGTCAGCAGCGCGTAGAGCGCATCGGGTGAGCCTGCGCCGCGCAGCTTGGCGACTGCATCCGGGTCGCGCAGCGCACGCGACACACGCGCCAGCGTCTTGAGGTGCATCGCCCCGGCGTCGGGCGGCGACAGCAGCATGAAGACGAGATCGACCGGCATGTCGTCGACCGCCTGGAACTCGATCGGCTGGTCGAGCCGCGCGAACACGCCGACCACGCTGTCGAGCCCGGCGACCCGGGCATGGGGGATGGCGATGCCGCCCCCGAATCCGGTGGAGCCGAGCTTCTCACGGCCGGCGAGCTGCTCCGCGACGACACGCGGATCGAGCCCGTGGCGATCGGCGACGGCGGCGGCGAGTTGCTGGAAAAGGGCTTTCTTGCTGGCGGCCGTCAGGTGGGCAAGGACGGTCTCGGGCGTCAGCAGGTCGTGAAAATCGGTCATTGTCGGTCCTGGGAACGCGCAGGGATGAACAATGCCCCGCGCCAATCGATGGCGCGGGACATACCCCGGTTCGGCAAAAATCGGAAGGTCAGGCAGAGTGGTTAGGTTCAACCCACCCGATGGTGCCATCACCTCGACGATAAACCATGTTATACGCGCCGGTGCCGCTGTTGCGGAACAGCAGCGCGCCGGTGTTGCGCAAATCGAGCATCATCACCGCGTCCGACACGCTGGCATCGGGGATGTCGACTCGCGTCTCGGCGATGATCAGCGGGTGATCGCCGGCATCCTCTTCCTCATCGGCGGCGCCGCCACCGAAGATGGTGTAATTGGCGTTGTCGAGCGTGCCGTCATAGCCCATTTCCTCCGCCGCGGCGTTGACCGCGCCGTTGTTGCGGTCCTTCAGCCGTCGACTGTAGCGGCGCAGCTGCTTCTCGATCTTGTCGGCGGTGCCGTCGAACGCACCGTGCGCGTCCATGCCCGAATTGGTGCCCTTCAGCACCAGCCCTTGCGTCACGTGGGCGACGATGTCGCAGGTGAAACCGGCGTCGTGCGGCCCCTTGCCGAACGTGACCTGCGCCGAGATGGCGCGGGCGAAATATTTATCCGCGATACCCTGGAGACGATCCTGCACCTGCTGCTTCAGCGCGTCGCCAAGATCGACCTGATGACCAGAAACCCGGATATCCATGTTTTCTTCTCCACTTAACATGGCGTCGGCGCGGGGATGCGCCGGGCCGTCGCCGTCGTCACGCCCCGGCAAGCCAGAGCGGATCGGCGATCTCCTTCAAAAACGCGGCATGGGCGGCAAGTTCCGCCTCGCTGGCCGCGAAGGTGCGCGGCGGGCGCACGACGGCGGTGACGGTGACCTGTCGCACCGGCTCGATCGTCAGCGGTTCGTCGGCGACGAGCGTCAGCCCGATCTGGCGGCCGCCGGTCAGTTCGACATAGACCTGCGCCAGCAACTGCGCGTCGAGCAGCGCGCCGTGCAGCACGCGGTGGCTGCGATCGATGCCGTAGCGGCCGCACAAGGCGTCGAGCGTGTGCTTGGCGCCGGGATGCCGCGTGCGCGCCAGCGCCAGAGTGTCGACCATTCGCTCCATCGCGACCAGCGCGCGGCCGCACTTGCCGAGTTCGCCGTTGAGGAAGCCGAAGTCGAACCCGGCGTTGTGCGCGATCAGCGGATCGTCGCCGATGAATTCGAGCAGCGCCTCGCATAGCTCGTGGAAGCACGGCTTGTCGGCCAGGAAGGCGTCGCTCAGCCCGTGGACCGCCTGCGCCTCCGCCGGCATCGACCGTTGCGGATTGAAATAGGCGTGGAAGGTCCGGCCGGTCTCGACGCGGTTGATGAGTTCGACACAGCCGATTTCCACCAGCCGGTCACCCCCGGGAAAGCTGAGGCCCGTGGTTTCGGTATCGAAGACGATTTCGCGCATCGCGCGATTATTCACCCGGCGGGCGCGTCAGGCAAGCGATGAGCGCATCAACCTGCCGCCGAGTCTCGTCGAGCGGCCCGCCGGTGTCGATGATGAAGTCGGCGCGCGCACGCTTTTCTTCGTCGGGTGTCTGGCGCGCGAGGATTGCCGCGAACCGCTCGGGCGTCATGCCCGGCCGGGCCAGCACGCGGGTGCGCTGCACGTCAGCGGGCGCAGATACCACCGCCACCTTGTCGAGCGCTGCGTGGGCGCCGGTCTCGAACAGCAGCGGCACGTCGAGTAGCACCAGCGGCGCATCGGCATGCGCGGCAAGGAACGCTGCGCGCTCGCGGGCCACCGCCGGGTGGACGAGCGCCTCCAGCCGCGCGAGCGCCGCGGGATCGCCTAGCACCGCCTCACCGAGCGCGGTGCGGTTGACGCCAGCCGGGCCGGTGGTGTCGGGAAACGCCGCCTCGATCGCCGCAACCAGCTCACCGCCGGGGCCCTGCAGGCGATGCACCACCACGTCGGCATCGAACACCGGCACGCCACGCGCGGCGAACATTCCTGCGACGGTCGACTTGCCCATGCCGATCGAGCCGGTGAGCCCGAGCCGGATCATGCGATCAAGAGCTGGCGCAGCTCGGCATCGTGCTCGCGGGGCGGCGCGTCGCCGAAGAACAGCTCGAACGCCAGCGCCGCCTGGCCGACCAGCATCTCCAGCCCGTCGACCGTCTCCAGCCCCCGCGCTTCCGCAGCCGCCAGCAGCCCCGTCTCGAGCGGGGCATAGACCACGTCGTAGACGATCGCGTCCTTGGGCAGCGGCGCCAGGTCGAGGTCGAGCGGCGGCTGGCCAGTCATGCCCAGCGAGCTCGCGTTGACCAGCAGCGCGGCCGGCGGCAGCGGGGTGTCGAGCGGCCGCACTTCGCCCCTGAGCCCTAAATGGGAGAGCAGCGCCGCCCCCTTCAGCGGGTTGCGCGCCAGCATCGTGACCGGGCCGGCGCCGCAGCGCGCCAGCGCGAACAGGATCGCGCGCGCCGCGCCGCCGCTGCCGATCACCACCACCGGCTGCCCTGCGAGATCGATGTCGGCAATCGGCGAGATGAACCCCGCGGCATCGGTGTTGGTGCCGAACAGGGCGCCCTGCTCGTCGCGCGCGACGGTGTTGATCGCGCCGATCGTCTCGCGCAGCCCGCCGCGATCGTCGATCAGGTCGAGCGCGGCCTGTTTGTGCGGAATGGTGATATTGCAGCCGCGCCAGTCGGGATCGTCGCGCCGCGCGGCAAAATAATCACCCAGCTCGTCGGCCGTGACGTGGCAGCGCCGGTATTCGGCATCGATGCCCAGCTTCTCCAGCCAGAAACCGTGGATCAGCGGCGATTTCGAATGCGCGATCGGATCGCCGATCACCTCGGCGTAAGGCTTGGTCATGCCGGCAGCACCTCGCGGACTCTCAGATAATCGAGCACCGGCAGCAACGGCATGCCGAGTACGGTGAACTGGCTGCCCTCGATCCGGCTGAACAATTGCGCGCCGGGCCCTTCGATCCGATAGCAGCCGACGCAGCCGCTGATCGCCGGCCATTCGAGGTCGAGATACTGATCGATGAAGGCGCCGCTCAACGGCCGCACGAACATCTTGGCGCGATCGACGATGCGCCACACCGGGCGGCCGTTTTCCGCCACCACCGCTGCGCTGACAAGGTCGTGCCGCCTGCCCGACATCAACCGCAGATGCTCGGCCGCCTGGTCGCGGCTGACCGGCTTGTCGAGCATGCTGCCGTCCTCCAGCGCGACCAGCGAGTCCGATCCCAGCACCAGCGCGCCCGGCCGCGCCTGCGACACCTTGACCGCCTTCAATTCGGCGAGCGCATCGGCGAGCGCGCGCGCCGGTGCGCCCTCCGCCCGCAGCGCTTGCTTGGTCGCATCCTCATCGACATGCGCCGGCACCGCTTCGTAAGCGACGCCAGCGGCATCGAGCATCGCCCGGCGCGAGGCGCTCTGCGAGGCGAGGATCAGCGTCATGCCGCGCTCTGTCTTTCGTGGACGAGCTGGATGATCGCCGCCGCGGTCTCTTCGATCGAGCGGCGGGTGACGTCGATCACCGGCCAGCCGTTGTCGGCGAACATGCGCCGCGCGAACGTCACCTCGCGCGCCACGGCATCGGGATCGACATAGGCGGTCTCCGGCGCCTGGTTGAGCGAGAGCAGACGATTGCGCCGTACCTGGATCAGCCGGTCGGCACTGGTGGTCAGCCCCACCACCATGGGCTGCTGCAGTGAGAACAGGGTAGGGGGCGGCGGCGATTCCACCACGATCGGGATGTTGGCGGTCTTGAACCCGCGATTGGCGAGATAGATCGAGGTCGGCGTCTTTGACGTGCGCGACACGCCGGCGAGCACGATGTCAGCCTCCTCCCAATCCTCCCAGCCGACGCCATCGTCATGGGCGATGGTGAACTGGATCGCGTCGACGCGCGCGAAATAGGCGGCATCGAGCACGTGCTGCCGGCCGGGCCGGGCCTTGGCCTGCTGACCAAGCAACGCCGACAGCGCATCGTTGACTGGATCGAGCGGCGCCACCGCCGGCAGCCCCAGCGCGCGGCAGCGTTGTTCGAGCACCGCGCGGGTCGAGCTGTTGACCAGCGTGAACACCACCAGCCCCGGATTCTGAGCGATCTCCTCCAGGATGCGCTCGAGATGCGCCTCGGTGCGGACCATCGGCCAGAAATGGCGGATCGTCTCGACATCGTCATATTGCGCCAGCGCCGCCTTGGCGATGTTCTCCAGCGTCTCGCCGGTCGAATCCGACAACAGATGAAGGTGCAAACGCATCACGGGCATGGATCTGTGGAAAACATCGGGAGGAGGGGTAGCGCAACCGGCATCGCCCGCCAAGCGAGCGAGTCAGCCGTGGATCAACCGTCATTCATCCACAATCCCGTCGACAGGCGCCGCCTCGGTCCACAGCCTGTGGATAACGGGGACGGCTGAATCGAATCGCGCTGATTTTCCCGCCGCCGACGGGTCAAGCTGTTGGCATTTCCGGGACGACCGCCTAAGCCCCGTTACCCACGCGCCTACAGCTTCAACATCCAATTTGAATCTTCTTATTGATAGAAGATGGGGAGCCCGGACCTGACGGATTCGACCCAAGCCAAGCCCCTGCTCGCAACGCTGAAGGGCGCCCGGCTGCCGGTGCCGCCGATCTGGCTGATGCGCCAGGCGGGCCGCTATCTTCCCGAATATCGCGCGCTGAGGGAGACCAAGGGCGGCTTTCTCGATCTCGCCACCGATCCGCAAGCGGCGGCCGAGGTGACGCTGCAGCCGATCCGCCGCTTCGGCATGGACGGCGCGATCCTGTTCTCCGACATCCTGATGATCCCCTGGGCGCTGGGCCAGGACCTGCGGTTCGAGGCGGGCGAGGGGCCGCGCCTGTCGCCGCCGCTGGTCGATGCCGCACTCGATGCCTTGGCGGCGGTGCCGGCGCGGCTGGAGCCGGTCTATCGGACGGTGCGCTCCGTCGCCGCGCAACTGCCGGCCGAGACGACCTTCCTGGGCTTCGCCGGCAGTCCCTGGACGGTCGCGACCTATATGGTCGCCGGCCAAGGCAGCCGCGACCAGGCCGAGACGCGCCGGCTCGCCCATCGCGACCCGCAGGCGTTCGGCGCGATCATCGATGCCATCGTCGCGGCGACGATCGACTATCTCGCCGGGCAAATCGATGCCGGCGTGGAAGCGGTCCAGCTGTTCGATAGCTGGGCCGGCAGCCTGTCGCCCGCGCAGTTCGAGCGCTGGGTGGTCGCGCCGACGCGCGCGATCACCGCGGCGCTGAAGGGCCGCTATCCCGACGTGCCGATCATCGGCTTTCCCAAAGGTGCCGGCGGCAAGATCGGCGCCTATGCCCGTGAGACAGGCGTCGATGCGATCGGCCTGGACGAGACGGTCGATCCGAAATGGGCGGCGACCGCGCTGCCGCTCAACGTCGCGGTGCAGGGCAATCTCGATCCGTTGGCGCTGATCGCCGGCGGAGCGGATCTCGACACGGCGGTCGATACGATCCTGGAGGCGTTCGCCGCCCGGCCGCACGTGTTCAACCTCGGCCACGGCATCCTGCCGGATACGCCGATATCGCATGTCGAGCGCCTGATCGCGCGAATCCGCAGGAGCAGCGAATGACCGACTGGCTGGGTGGCGCCTATCCCTGGGTCAAGGCGGCGCATGTCATCTTCGTCATCTTCTGGATGGCCGGACTGTTCATGCTGCCGCGCTATTGCGTCTATCACCAGGAGGCCGGCGTCGGCACGCCCGAGGCGGCGCGCTGGATCGAGCGCGAGCGCAAGCTGCGTGCGATCATCATCACGCCGTCGATGAGCCTCGTCTGGTTGCTGGGCCTGATGCTGGCCGCCAACATCGGCCTGTTCAACGGTGAACCGGGGCTCGGCTGGCTCCATGCCAAGATCGCGCTGGTCGTGCTGCTGTCGGCCTATCACGGCTGGGCGGTGGGTTATTCGAAGAAGCTCGCCCGCGGCATCACGCCGCTCAGCGACAAGCGGCTCCGGATGTTGAACGAAGTGCCGGCGCTGGCCGTCGTGCTGATCGTCATCCTGGTGATCGTCCGCCCCTTCTGATCGGCTTGACTTGGCGGGGGTGCGAACCTAATTCGGTTTGGTAACGGATCGCGGTCTCGCGTCCGTTTCCCTCCCCTCCAGCATCGTTGTGCGTATTCCTCGCCGACCGACGCTCCCCCAGCACCATCATCGCCTGCGGAAGTTCCCATGCATCTCAAGGACCTCAAGAAGAAAACCCCGGCCGATCTGGTCGAAATGGCCGAGGCGCTCGGCATCGAGGGCGCGTCGACGCTGCGCAAGCAGGACCTGCTGTTCGGCATCCTGAAGGAGCAGGCGGAGCAGGGCGATCAGATCATGGGCGTTGGCACTATCGAGGTGCTGCCCGACGGTTTCGGCTTCCTGCGCAGCCCCGAGGCGAATTATCTCGCCGGGCCCGACGACATCTACGTATCGCCCAACCAGGTCCGCAAGTTCGGCCTGCGCACCGGCGACACCGTCGAGGGCGAAATCCGCGCGCCGAAGGATGGCGAGCGCTATTTCGCGCTGACCAAGCTCACCAGCATCAATTTCGACGATCCCGACGTCGTCCGTCACCGCGTCAATTTCGACAATCTGACGCCGCTCTACCCCGAGCAGAAGTTGACGCTCGACCCGCAGGACCCCACCGTCAAGGACAAGTCGGCGCGCGTGATCGACATCGTCGCGCCGCAGGGCAAGGGCCAGCGCGCGCTGATCGTGGCGCCGCCGCGCGTCGGTAAGACCGTTCTGCTGCAGAACATCGCCAAGGCGATCACCGACAACCATCCCGAGGTGTTCCTGATCGTGCTGCTGATCGACGAGCGGCCCGAGGAAGTCACCGACATGCAGCGTTCGGTGAAGGGCGAGGTGATCTCCTCGACCTTCGACGAGCCGGCGCAGCGCCATGTGCAGGTCGCCGAGATGGTGATCGAAAAGGCCAAGCGCCTGGTCGAGCACAAGAAGGACGTGGTGATCCTGCTCGATTCGATCACCCGCCTCGGCCGTGCCTACAACACGGTGGTGCCGAGCTCGGGCAAGGTGCTGACCGGCGGCGTCGACGCGAACGCGCTGCAGCGGCCGAAGCGCTTCTTCGGCGCCGCGCGCAACATCGAGGAAGGCGGCTCGCTCACGATCATCGCCACCGCATTGATCGACACCGGCTCCCGGATGGACGACGTCATCTACGAGGAATTCAAGGGGACCGGCAACATGGAAATCCATCTCGACC
>JBQCHA010000082.1:0-3069 GCA_051955175.1 Sphingomonas sp. | reverse complement strand
CCAATCCTGCAGGGTTTCTATCCCGACCCCAGCATCGCGCGGGTCGGGCGCGATTATTACCTGGTCAACTCGACCTTCGGCTGGTTCCCCGCCCTGCCCGTTTTTCACAGCCGCGACCTGGTTCACTGGACGCAGATCGGCAACGCGATCGATCGCCCCGACGAGGTGAAGTTCGATCGCCTCCGAATGTCGCGCGGCCTCTATGCGCCGTCGATCACCGCGCACGACGGCACCTTCTACATCGTCAACACCTGCGTCGATTGCGGCGGCAATTTCGTGATCACCGCGAAAGATCCGGCGGGGCCGTGGTCTGACCCGGTGTTCCTGCCGCAGGTCGGCGGGATCGACCCGTCGATGTTCTTCGACGACGATGGCAAGGCATGGATCGTCAACAATGACGCACCGCCGGAAAAGCCGCGCTACGACGGCCACCGCGCGATCTGGATCCAGCAGTTCGACCCCGGCACGAACACGACCGTTGGCCCGCGTACCGTCCTCGTCGACGGCGGCGTCGCACCCGACAAGGACCCCGTGTGGATCGAGGGCCCGCACCTGTTCCGCGCCAACGGCTGGTACTATCTGATCTGCGCGCAGGGCGGCACCAGCGTCAACCACTCCGAAGTCGTGCTGCGCAGCCGCCGCGTCACCGGCCCCTATCAGGCTTATGCCGGCAACCCGATCCTGACGCAGCGCGACCTGCCGCCGGATCGACCAAACCCGATCACCTCAGCGGGTCATGCCGGTTTCGTCCAGACGCCGTCGGGGCAATGGTGGGCGACGTTCCTCGCCACCCGCCCGTATCGCGATGATCTCTACAACACGGGACGCGAGACCTTCCTGCTCCCGGTCACCTGGCATGACGGCTGGCCGCGGATCACCGCGCCGGGCGCCACCGTCCCCTGGGTCCACCAGCGTCCGGACCTGCCGCCGCAGCCCGCGGGGCCGGTGCCCACCAACGGCGCGTTTCATATCCGCCAAGACTTTGCCGGCGGCCGCCTGCCGCTCGACTGGATCATGGCGCGCGAACCGCACACGCGCTGGTATCATCTCACCCCCGGCACGCCCGGCATCACGCTCGACGCCCGCCCGGTCGGTCTCGCCGATCTCGCCAATCCTAGCATGATCGCGCGCCGCCAGCAGCATATCCATGCCGTGGCGAGCACGCGCGTCCGCTTCGCCCCGCGGCGCGACGGCGACCGCGCCGGCCTCGCCGCCTTTCAGAACGACGATTACTGGCTGTTCCTCGGCATCGAGCGGATCGGCGGCCGGACGATGATCCGGCTCGATCGCCACGCCGGTCCCAGCGATCCGGTGCGTGGCACCGAGGTGGCGGCGGCGCCGCTGGATATCGCGCCCGGTAAGCCGGTCGACCTGTCGATCACCGCCGACGGCGGCCGCTACACCTTCCGCTACGCCACGACGCCGGGCAGATGGCAGGTGCTGGCGGACGGCGTGGACGGCACGATCCTCAGCACGCACGTCGCCGGTGGCTTTACGGGGGCGGTCTTCGGCCTCTACGCAGGCAGGGCAGCGGACGCCGGCCCGAGCGGGGGCGGGACGACGTGATCAGGACGGAAAAAGAGTCGCGTGACAGGCTGCGACCGCTAACATAGACGCAAAGCCCGGCTTTCGATGCCGGTATAAAGGAGATGGGGATGACGGAGGGGACCGGCGACCGGATGAACAAGGGCCTGATCGGCCTGATCGTGGCGGTGGCGACGATCGGCGGGTTCATGTTCGGCTATGATTCCGGCGTGATCAACGGCACGCAGGACGGCCTGCGGCAGACCTTTGGCTTGAGTGACTGGTGGCTGGGCTTTTCGGTCGCAGCACTGTTGCCCGGCTGCGCGTTTGGCGCGTTCGCCGCCGGCCGCCTGGCCGACGCAATGGGCCGCCGCGCGGTGATGATGATCTCCGCCGTGGTCTTCATCCTGTCGGCGTTGATCGCCGGCGGCTCGCCGAGCGACTGGGTGTTCATCTGCGCGCGCTTCTTCGCCGGCCTGGCTGTCGGCGCGGCGAGCGTGCTGGCGCCGGTCTATATCTCGGAGGTTACCCCGGCGGCGGTGCGCGGCCGGCTGGGCAGCATCCAGCAGGTGATGATCATCTCCGGCCTCACCGGCGCGTTTCTGGTCAATTACTGGCTGGCGGCGACCGCGGGCAAGTCGACCGCCACCTTCTGGCTCGGCTATCCCGCCTGGCGCTGGATGTTCTGGGCGCAGGTCATCCCGGCCGGCCTCTACTTCCTGACGCTGCTGCTGATCCCGGACAGCCCGCGCTATCTGGTGATGCGCGGCCATCACGAGCGCGCCGAAGGGGTGCTCGCCCGCATCCTCGGCGCCTCGGCGGCCAGCCGCAAGGTGGCGGAAATCCGCTCCTCGCTCGCCGAGGATCACCATCGCCCGACGCTCCGCGACCTGGTCGACCGCAACACCGGACGCGTGCGCAAGATCGTGTGGGCCGGCATCGGCATCGCGATCTTCCAGCAGCTCGTCGGCATCAACATCGTGTTCTATTACGGCTCGGTGCTGTGGCAGTCGGTCGGCTTTTCCGAAAACGACGCGCTGCTGATCAACATCCTGTCGGGGGCGCTGTCGATCCTGGCGTGCATCTTCACCATCTTCACCGTCGACAAGATCGGCCGCAAGCCGCTGCTGCTGGTCGGATCGGCCGGCATGACGGTGACGCTGGCGGTGGTCGCGCTGTGCTTCTCGACCGGCACGCTGGCCGGCGGCACGCTGCACCTCAATGATCCCTATGGCCTGATCGCGCTGATCGCCGCCAATGCCTATGTGATCTTCTTCAATGCCAGCTGGGGCCCGGTGATGTGGGTGATGCTGGGCGAGATGTTCCCCAACCAGATCCGCGGGTCGGGGCTCGCCGTCTCGGGCTTCGCGCAATGGGCGGCGAACTTCGGCATCTCGGTCAGCTTTCCGGCCATGGCCGCCGGGCTGGGTCTGCCGATCACCTATGGCTTCTACGCCATCTCGGCCTTCGTCTCGTTCTTCTTCGTCCGCGCGCTAGTCCATGAAACGCGCGGGCGCGAGCTCGAGGACATGGTCGGCTGAGCGG
>JBQCHA010000081.1:0-23551 GCA_051955175.1 Sphingomonas sp. | reverse complement strand
TGCGCACCGCCCCGCCTGAGGCGCGGCTGAAGCCATAGACCTGCGACAGGCCAAGGCCCGTGCCCTTGCCCACCGGCTTGGTGGTGAAGAACGGCTCGAACACGCGTTCGAGCACCTCCGGCGCCATGCCGCAGCCGGTGTCGCTGACCGCGATGGTGACGAACGGGCCGCCGGGCGTCTGGCCGATCTCGTGGGGCGACAGGATGGCGTGTCCGGTGGCGATGACCAGCGAGCCGCGCCCCTCCATCGCGTCGCGGGCGTTGACCGCCAGGTTCAGGATGGCGTTTTCCAGCTGGTTGCGATCGACCCAGACCGACCAGTTGCTGCCGTCGTCGCGCGTTTCCACCGTGACGGCGTCGCCCAACGTGCGGTCGAGCAGACTCGACATGCCGGCGATCAGTGCCGATGCCTCGATCGCCTCGGGCAGCAGCCCCTCGGCGCGCGAGAAAGCGAGCAAGCGGCGCGTCAGCGTGGCGGCGCGATCGGCGCCCTCGGCCGCATTGTCGATGTGCCGCCGCACCTGATCGGAATCGACGCCGACATTGCGCCGCGCGAGCTCGAGTCCGCCGATCACGACCGCCAGCATGTTGTTGAAATCGTGCGCGATGCCGCCGGTCAGCTGGCCGACGGCCTCCATCTTCTGGACCTGGCGCAGGCGCGCTTCCTTGTCCTGCAGCTCGGCGGTGGCGGCATCGACCGCAGCCTGCAGGTCGCCGACGCGCTCGCGCTCCAGCTCGGCCTCGGTGCGGGCGGCGGCGCGCTCGGCCATCGCCTGCACCGCCATCCAGCCCAGCGCCATCGCGCACAGCACGATCATCACGCCGAACGCGACCAGCACGTGGACGACCGTGGTGGAATGTGCCAGCGACGCCGCGACCGAGTTGCTGCGGCTGATCAACAGGCCGCGTTCGCTGGAGATGATCGCCGTCAGCAGCTTGTTGATCTGCTTGAGCGAGTCGGAGCTTCGCGCCTTGTAATAGCGGGCCAGCGCCTGGTTGTTCTGGCGATAGGTGGTGTTGAGCGCGGTCAGCGCCAGTTCCTGCCCACGTTCAGCATAGGCGTTGCGCAGCGAATCGATCCGTTTCTGCTGCTCAGTCCCCGCCGTGATGCTGCGGTCGAGCTGGTCGAGCTGGTCGCCGGCGCGGTTCCACTGATCGCTGAAGATCTGGCCGAGCTGCTTGTCGCCGCTGATGACGTAGCGGCCCAGCGACGCCTCCGCATTGGCCATCGTGCCGGCGAGATTGCTCGCCTCGATCATCACCTCATAGCTGTGCGCCTGAAGCTGCAGCGCCCGGTTGCGCTGGCGGTCGGCGGCGCTCAGCGTGGCGATCAGGCCGGCGAGCACGGCAAAGCCGAGCACGGCGGTGACCACCAGCATGGTGGTTCGCCAGTGGCGCGCGATCAGGCCTGGCGCGGCCTCCTGTTCCCGGTCCTCGCCGCTCATCCCCCGAGACTTATCGCAGCACCAGCCCCGAAGGAAGCGCCGAGTCGCCCAGCGATTGGCCGATCAGCCGATCACGCCGACCGCCTGGCCAGCGGCGCGGAACATCGCCAGCACGGTGTCGATCTGCGCCTCGCTGTGTTCGGCACACAGCGAGCAGCGCAGCAGGAACGTGCCCGCGGGCGTCGCCGGCGGTCGCGCCATGTTGACGTAGAGGCCGCCGTCGAGCAGCGCCTGCCACATCGCCACCGCCTGTTCCTGATCCTCCAGGATCACCGCGACGATCGCGCTGTCGGGCGTGTCGGTGCCGAGGCGGAAGCCCATCTCCTTCAGCCCGCCGTGCAGCCGCCGCGCGTTGTCCCACAGATGCTGCCGCTTGTCGTGGGCGTGCATCAGCTTGCGAATCGACGCCTCTGCCGTCGCGACGACGCTGGGCGGCAGGCTGGCGGTGAAGATATAGGGGCGGCAGGCGAGGCGGATCGCCTCGAACTTGGGGTGGTTGGAGACGCAGAAGCCGCCGACCGTGCCGACCGATTTCGAGAAGGTGCCGACGACGAAATCGACCTGGCCTTCCAGCCCCTGGTCTTCATACACGCCGCGGCCGTTGGGGCCGAAGAAGCCCATCGAATGCGCCTCGTCGACCAGCACCATCGCGCCATGTTTCTTGGCGACCGCGACCATCTCCCTCAGCGGCGCGATGTCGCCCAGCATCGAATAGACGCCTTCGAGCACCACCAGCTTGCCGGCGTCCACGGGCAGGCGGCCGAGCCGCTTGTCGAGATCGGCGACGTCGTTGTGGCGGAAGCGGACGATCTCGGCCACGCCCTGCTTGCAGCCGTCGTAGATCGAGGCATGGCTGTCGGCGTCCAGGATCACATACTCGCCCTTGCCGGCGAGCGTCGAGATCATGCCGAGATTGGCCATATAGCCGGTCGAGAACACGATCGCGCCCGACATGCCGTAGAAGTCGCGCAGCGCTTGCTCGCAGCCCATATGGTCGCGGAACGTGCCGTTCAGCATGCGGCTGCCGTTGGTGCCCGATCCGAACTGGTCGAGCGCGTCCTTGCCGGCCTGGATGACCTCGGGATCGAACGTCATGCCCATGTAATTGTAGGTGCCGAGCAGGATCGTGTCCTTGCCCTTGATCACCGCCTCGGTCGGCGATTTCACCTGCTCCATCACGATCGCGAATGGGTCGGTGACGCCCGAATCGAGCAGCGCCTGGCGCTCGGCGATCAGCCCGTCGAACTTGCTCATCAGATCGCGCTCGGACGCGACCGGGGCAGGATCGGCGGGAAGGTGGTGGTCGGCGGCGGCGGCTTCGGTCATCGTGTGTATCCCCACATCCGTTCGCCCTGAGCCTGTCGAGGGGCGTGGCGCTCCTGCTCCGACAAGCTCAGCACGAACGGAAGGCTCAGTTCTGCTTCAGCTTCTCGACCGCGTCGACCAGCTGGCCGACGGTCTCGATCTCGGCTTGCATGTTCATCGTGATCAGGATGTCGAACTCGTCCTCGATCGCGGCGACGAAATCCATCACCGTCAGGCTGTCCCATTCGAGATCGCCCTGGAAGGTGGTGGCATCGGTCAGCGTCACGCCCTTCTTGTTGAAGGGCTCGATCAGCTCGGCGACTTTGTCGAAGGTCTGCTGGCGGTCGCTCATGGCATGCTTTCGTCAGGGTTGGGTCGGCGCATCTGCCGGGCAAATGCGGCGGCAATGGGTCGCGGCTATAGCAAGGAATGGGCACGATACCATGCCGCCGTTGCCGCGAGCCCCTCCGGCGTCGCGACTTCGGGCTGCCATAGCGTCGTGTCGGGCCGCTTGGCCGCATCGATCGTCCAGTCGGAATGACAGAAATAGGCGACGCGATCGGGCGTCAGCCGCGCCCGCTTGCCGCGCACCAGCCGGTCGCCATGAGCGACGAGGCTCAGGAGCGGGCGGGGGAGCGCGATCGGGCGCACTTGCCGGCCGACCGCGGAGCCGATCGCCGCGGCGAAGTCGGCATGCGTCCAGCCATCGGGTCGTCCGTCGTCGACCTCGATCAGGCGCCGGTCGGTCAGGCGCGGCGCCACCGCCAGCGCGAGCAGCAGCCGGCCGAGGTCGCTCACCTCGATCACCGACAGCCGGCCGGCGGGCGGGGTGAAGGCCAGCCCGCGCGTCGCCATGCGGAACAGCTCGCGCATCTCCATGTCGCCGGGGCCATAGATCGCCGGCGGACGCACCATCGTCCAGTCGAGCGACGAGGCCTCGACGACGCGCTCCGCCTCGGCCTTCGACCAGCCATAGACCGACAGCTGCGGCTCGCGCGCGGCGAGCGAGGAGACATGGACGAAACGGCGCGCGCCGGCCGCTTGCGCGGCGTCGACGATCGCCTGTGTGCCCTCGATGTTGCCGGCGGCGAATCCGGCGCGGTCGGGCGCGTTGACCACGCCGGCGACGTGGATCACCGCGTCGGCGCCGGATACGAGCTCTGCCAGCGCCTCGGGCTTGTCGAGCGCCCCTGCAATCCAGGTGACGCCTTCATGATCCGGCTGCGGCCGCCGTGTCAGCGCGCGGACCCGATGTCCCGAGCTGCGCGCGAGGTTGATCAGCGTACCGCCGACGAAGCCGGTGCCGCCGGTGATGGCGAGCGTGCTCATCTACAGCATCACCCCGGCGAAGGCCGGGGCCGAGTCGGAAAGGCCGAGGTAACAGCGCGAGACGCTTATCAATGATCGTCCCCCACCTGGGCCCCGGCCTTCGCCGGGGTGGCGCGGAAAAGCGGGTTCCATCACACCAGCGCCATATGGTTGCGGTGGACCAGCGCCGATCGCGGCGCATGACCGAGGATTTCGGCCAGTGCCTCGCTGCGCTTGCCGATGATCAGGCGCGCGGCGGACGAATCATATTCGCACAGGCCGCGCGCGATGCGCTTGTTGTTGGGCCCGACGATCTCGACGATGTCGCCGCGGGTGAAATTGCCCTCGACGCTGGTGACGCCGGCGGCAAGCAGGCTGTTGCCCTGTTTCAGCGCCTTGGCCGCGCCATCGTCGACGCGGATGGTGCCGCCCGACGTCAGCCCGCCGGCGATCCACGCCTTGCGCGCGCTGGGGCTGCCCTCGCCCAGGAACACAGTGCCATGGCCGGTATGCGTGAAGCGCGCCAGCGCGTGCGGGCCGTGGCCGGAGATGATCGCGAGGTCCATGCCGGCAGTCGTGGCGATCTTGGCCGCCTCGATCTTCGACACCATGCCGCCCGAGCCCATGCCCGACGACGATTTGGTATCGGCCATGTCCTCGATCGCCGAATCGATCGATTCGACCACGGGGATCAGCTTGGCGTCCGGGTTGCTGTGCGGGTTCGAATCGTAAAGCCCGTCGATGTCCGACAGCAGGATCACGCCGTCGGCATCGGCGGCCTGGCCGACGCGCGCGGCGAGCCGGTCGTTGTCGCCGAATCGGATGCGCTCGGTGGCGACGGTGTCGTTCTCGTTGATGATCGGAATGACGCCGAGGCCGAGCAGGCGGCTCAGCGTCGCCGAGGCATTGAGGTAACGCCGCCGATCCTCGAGATCGTCGAGCGTCACCAGCACCTGCGCCGCGGTCATGCCGCGCTGCGACAGCAGGTCGGCCCACATATGCGCCAGCGCGATCTGGCCGGTCGCCGCGGAGGCTTGCGCGTCCTCCAGGCTGTTGCGGCCGCCGCCGGGCAGGCCCAGCCGCCGCGCGCCGAGCGCAATCGCGCCGGACGAGACGATCGCGACCTGCTGCCCGGCCTGGGCGCGGCCGGCGATGTCGGCGACCAAGGTTTCGACCCAATCGGCGTGAACCTCGCCGTCGGGACTGACGAGCAGCGCCGAGCCGACCTTGACGATCAGCCGGCGACAGGTGGGGGGGGAGAAGCGGTTGGCTTCATCGACCAAGATGAACTCCTGTTCGTTGCGACGCCGGGATCAGACCGGCGACCATTCTATCGCATCTTCGCCGTCATCGTCAGCGGTGACGGCATCGGGCTCGTCGCCCATCGCCTCGACCAGTTTGTCGAGCACCCAGTCGACGCCGATCCCGGCGACGCCGGAAATCGGCAGCACTGGCGCGCCGCTCGCCTCGGCAAGCTCGGCAGACAATGCCGCGATCAGCTCGTCGTCGAGCATATCGATCTTGTTGAGCGCGACCACCACCGGCTTGTCGGTGAGGCCGGCGCCATAGGCTTCCAGTTCGTCGCGCACGATCCGGTAGCTGGTCGCCACGTCCTCGTCATTGGCGTCGACCAGGTGGAGCAGCACGCGGCACCGCTCGATATGGCCCAGGAAGCGGTCGCCGATGCCCGCACCCTCGGCAGCGCCTTCGATCAGGCCGGGGATGTCGGCGATGACGAATTCGCGGTCGCGATGGCGCACGACGCCGAGCTGCGGCCGGGTGGTGGTGAAGGCGTACGCGCCCACCTTTGCCTGTGCGTTGGTGACGGCGTTGATGAAGGTCG
The DNA here is from genome assembly GCA_051955175.1 of Sphingomonas sp. Classification (GTDB taxonomy): domain Bacteria; phylum Pseudomonadota; class Alphaproteobacteria; order Sphingomonadales; family Sphingomonadaceae; genus Sphingomonas. The sequence continues at coordinate 17,651 of JBQCHA010000081.1, read as the reverse complement.
ACTTGCCGGCATTGGGCAGGCCGACGAGGCCGGCATCGGCGAGCAGCTTCAGCCGCAGCCACACCCAGGCTTCCTCGGCCGGCCAGCCGGTGCCGTGCTGGCGCGGCGCGCGATTGGTCGAGGTCTTGTAGCTGGCGTTGCCGCGCCCGCCATCGCCGCCGCGCAGGAAAACCTCGCGCTGGCCCTCATGGGTGAAGTCGAGCAGCACGTGCTCCTTATCCTCGGACAGCACCTGCGTGCCGACCGGCACCTTGATGACCAGGTCCTCGCCGCCCGCGCCGGTGCGATTGCTGCCTGCGCCGCCCTTGCCGCGCGGCGCGCGGAAATGCTGCGTGTAGCGGAAATCGATCAGCGTATTGAGCCCGTGAACCGCCTCGAACACGACGTCGCCGCCCTTGCCGCCATTGCCGCCGTCGGGGCCGCCGTATTCGATGAATTTTTCACGCCGGAAGCTGACCGCACCGGGGCCGCCGGCGCCCGAACGAACGAAGATCTTGGCCTGATCGAGGAAATGCATGGACGCTAGATAGCGACCTTGGGGGGAATGGCTACCCTCGACCCGCGCGGCATAGGGTCGAGGCTGGCAAATCGTCCCCGGCGGTCGGCGTCATGATGCATGGTGACGCCCGCACGAGCACGACGGGGGTGCTAGGTAGTTTCCCTAGTCCTGCGCGGGCCGCCCGGGGTTCCCGGCGCCATCCTATAAATTGATACCGGCCTGGCCCCTTTTTCGGGAGTCAGACCATGCGTTTTGCGGACGGCCGCGCCCGCCTGGAGGTCCACCTTGCTCGCCCAATATACCATTCGCGCAAAATTGCTGTTCTGCCTCGCGCTGTTCGCCGTCGCCTTCTGCGCGATCGGCGGCACGCTGGCATGGTCCATCCGCACAAGCAGCGCTGGCTTCGCCACCCTGCTCAACGACCGCGTCGTGCCGCTGCGCGACCTGAAGGCGGTGGCGGACGCCTATGCCGTCGAGATCGTCGACGCGTCGCACAAGGCGCGCAACGGCAACTTCACCATGGCGGAGGCGGCACGCCATGTCGCGGAAGGTCGCGCAGTCGCTGCCGAGCATTGGAAGGCTTATCGGGCGACCGAAATCGATGGGCATGAGGCCGATCTCGCCAGTGAGGCCGAGGCGCGCATGACCAAGGCCGACAGCGATATCGACCAGCTCCAGGATATCCTGCGTCGTTCCGATCGCGCCGCGCTGGACGATTTCGTCGTCCATCGCCTGTACGCCGACATCGATCCCGTTTCCGACAGCCTTGGCGCGTTGGTTGCCGAGCAGATCAAGATCGCCGAGCAAGTCGCCCGCGACGCCGGTCGTGCCGATGATTGGGCCGCCACCATCGCGATGCTGATCGGGCTCGTCGTTGCCGGTGCGTGGTTCCTGGCGCTCAGCATCTCGCGCAAGAGCATCATCGCCCCGATCGCCAACCTCGCCGACACGATGGAGGCGCTGGCAGCCGAGAAGGACGCCACGATTCCGTATACGCAGCAGGTCGACGAGATCGGGCGGATGGCGCGTGCCTGCGAAGTGTTCCGCGGCGCCGCGGTGGAGCGCGCCCGGGCCGAAGAGGAAAATGCCGAGACGCAGCGGCAGGTGACCGCCGAACTGCGCACCGCAATTGCGGCGATCTCCGCCGGCGACCTTACCCGCGACATCACCAGCAGTTTCCCGGCCGAGTACGAGCCGGTGCGGCACGATTTCAACGACGCGCTGGTCAGCCTGCGCGCCCTTATCGGCGCGGTGTCCGACAGTGCTGCGACGATCCGCAGCGGCTCGGTCGAGATCGCTCAGGCGTCGGAAGATCTCGCCCGTCGCACGGAAGCGAATGCCGCCAGCCTGGAGGAAACCTCGGCTGCCGTCACCCAGATCGACGGCCGCCTGAAGGCGACGGCGGAGGCGGCAAACCGCACCGTCGTGCGGGCGGACGGTGCCATCACCACGGTCAAGGGCGGCCGCGAGACCGCCGACGAGGCCATGCACGCCATGACCCGGGTGAACGAGAGCGCCAAGGGCATCGACAGCGTGATCGAAGGGCTCGACAAGATCGCGTTCCAGACGCGCGTGCTGGCGATGAACGCCGCAGTCGAGGCCAGCCGGGCCGGCGAGGCAGGGCGCGGCTTCGCGGTGGTTGCCGACCTCGTCTCCGCGCTCGCCATGCGTGCCGAGGAAGAGGCGGGGCGCGCCCGCGAACAGCTGACCGCGACGCAGACGGACATCGTCGCCGCCGTGGGGATGGTGCAGCGCGTCGATGCGGCGCTCGCCAATATCACCGGCGACGTGGCGGAAGTGCACACGCTGCTGGAACAGATGGCGGCGGACAATCAGGCGCAGTCGACCACGATCAGCCAGATCAGCGTGGCGATCGGCACGATGGACCAGTCGACCCAGCAGAATGCCGCGATGGTGGAGGAAACGTCCGCCGCGGCGCGCAATCTCTCCACCGAGGTGTCGGCGCTTGCCGAGCAGGCGGCGAAGTTCAACGTCGGGCGTGGCGCGCCCAAGCCGGTCCAGCCGGCGGCGCCTACCCCGCCGAAGTCCGCCAGGGCCAAGACTTCATCTGCCGCCAAGCCGCTCCCGGCGTCGATCCTGCCGGCCGCTCAGGGCGACGACTGGTCCAGCTTCTGAGCTTGTCGATCAGGTGACGGTGCGGCATGAGCCGGTTGTCGGGCGCACAGCGCTCGATAACCGGTACGTGTCCGAAGACGCCTTCGCATTGGCCACGGGCGCTAGCGGTCAGCAGTCAGGCGGCCGGCCGCCCCGCCAGCAGCATCTCCGAGGCGAGCTCGCGCGCCTTTCCACGGGGCAGGCCGAGCGCGCGGGCCATCGGTGCGCCGAGCAACGCGTCGCCGAGCGCCATCAGCACCAGCTGCAGCGTCTCCTCGTGGATCGGGCGCTCGTTGCCGGGATGGCCTTCGGCCAGTTCGTCGACCAGGTCGTGGATTGCGGTCAGGATCGGGTCCAGCGCATCCTCGTTGCCCGACAGGATCATCCAGCTCGCCAGGGCGCCGGCGCCGCCGGTGTCGAACGCGTCGAACGTCAGCGCGACGACTTCGTCGGGCCCGTGATGGTCTTCGCGCGCGCGCAGCACGGCGGCGCGGATCGTGGTGACGATCTCCGCGGCCAAGCGCTCGATCAGCGCGCGCTGCAGCCCCTCCGCCGAGCCGAAATGATGGAGCAGGTTGGCGTGCGTCCGCCCGACCCGCGTTGCCACTGCCTTCAGCGTCACCGCCTGCGGTCCGGATTCGATCAGCAGCGCGCGCGCCGCGTCGAGCGCGGCATCGCGTGATTCTTCGGGGCTCATCCGGCGACGGGAGGCGAGGGCGCTGGCGACCATCACCCGTCTGTCGGCGGATTCGGCCATGGGATCAAGGTCGCGGGACGATTCACCGCCGTACACGGCGCGCCTTGCGAGAGACGTGCCGCCTGTGTGCCAGCGGAGAGTGTCGGCGTCAGGCCGCGATGCGAAGCGGATCGCGCGCGTCGTCCTCGGCGAGCACCAGCTCGAACAGCGCACACGGCGCCTCCGTACCACGGCCCGCGGAATGGCGCGGCGCCTTGCCGACCGGCCGAAAACCGAGCTTCGCCAGCACGCGGCCCGAGGCGGGGTTGTCGACGAAATGGCCCGCATGCAGCCGACGGATGCCCAGCGTGCGCGCGATCTCGATCATCTGCCGTCCCGCCTCGGTAGCATAGCCGCGGCCCCAGGCACCGGGCGTCAGCCAGTAGCCGAGCTCGTGCCGGCCGTCCTCGCGCCGCTCGATGCCGATCCCGCCGACGATCTCGGCGTCGTCGCCTTCGCGCGCGACGATCAGGAAGCTGGGCTGCGCCGCATCGCGGGGGCGGGCGAGGAACGCCTGGGCGTCGCCGAGCGCATAGGGCCACGGCGCGCGGGCGAGCTTGGTCACCACCTCCTCATGGCCGATCGCCTGGGAAAGTGCGCGGGCGTCCTCCGGCCAGCCGGGCCGGAGCGTCAGTCTCTTGGTGCGAGCGAACATCATACTCTCTCCTCACGGCACTTTTGAGCCGCGCCATGACGCATCACCGTGACGCGCGTGCGACAGCTCGACGGGGAGGGAGCATGAAAAAAGGGAGCCCGGGCGGTCCGGTCTCCCTTTTTGGCTGGTTCTTCTTTCAGAACCCCGGATCGCCCTGGTGGGCAATCCGTGTGATTGCCCGTGTTATTCGGCCGCTGCCATAATTGCGTCTACCGAGCAGAATTTGCGGCCAAGCTTGCCTTCGTGGAAGGTCACGCGGCCTTCGACGAGCGCAAAGAGGGTGTGGTCCTTGCCGATGCCGACGTTGCGGCCCGGGTAGAACTTGGTGCCGCGCTGGCGCACGAGGATGTTGCCCGGAATGGCGACTTCGCCACCGAACTTCTTCACGCCGAGACGACGGCCGGCCGAATCGCGACCGTTGCGCGACGAACCGCCTGCTTTCTTATGTGCCATGTCTAAACTCCTCGCGTCTCAGGCTTCGGCGGCCGCAGGGGCGCCGTCAGCGTCGTTGGTCTTGGCGGCGGCCTTGGGCGCAGCCTTGCTCTTCTTTTCCTCGCCGACGCTCAGGATCTTCAGGATCGTGTGCTGCTGGCGATGGCCGTTGCGGCGGCGATAGTTGTGGCGGCGACGCTTCTTGAAAACGATCACCTTCTCGCCCTTGGCCTGGGCCACGATCTCGGCGCCGACCGTGAGGCCGCTGACGGCCTTCAGCTCCGAGCCTTCGCCGGCGAGCAGCACGTCGTCCAGCGTGACCTTGTCACCGGCTTCTCCGCCGATCTTCTCGACGACGATCTTGTCTCCTGCGGCAACGCGATACTGCTTGCCGCCCGTGCGCACGACTGCGAACATGGCCCTCATCACTTTCCAAATGCATGTGCCCGCGCAAGCATGCTCGGCGGGAAAGATGGTCCGCGTAAGGGACGCCGGCGATTCTGTCAACAATCGACGCGTCATCGTGGGGGCGGTGGCGGAACGCGCCAGCGGCGCCGCCGTTCTCTTCCCATGGTACCGCTCGACGCGATCTTCGGCAGCAAGAATCACATCGAGTGGTGGCAGGAATGCGCCCGGGCCGCGCTGATCCTGATCTATGGCATCGCGCTGGTGCGTCTCGCCGGGCGACGAATCTTCGGCAAGTGGTCGGCACTCGACATCATCGTCTCGGTGATCGTCGGCTCCAGCCTCAGCCGGGCGCTGACCGGTAACGCACCTTTATGGGGCACGCTGGCAGCGACGGCGCTGCTGGTGCTGCTGCATTGGGTGTTGAGCAAGATCGTCACGCGCTGGTCGGCGGCGTCGCATGTCATCGAAGGCAAGCCGATCGAGATGGCGCGCGACGGCAGCATGATCGAATCGCGCCGCCGCCGCCATGCGCTGTCGGCAGCCGACATCGACGAGGCGCTGCATCAGTCGAGCGTCGAGGACGTCGGCGCAACCAGCAAGATGATCCTGGAGCCGAGCGGCAAGATCAGCATCTTCAAGAAATAGCGGCGGCTATCAGACGCGGGCGTGAAACGGCGAGAAGTCGGTGCCGCGATCATAGACGTCGACGCCCTCGGCGCGCTTCAGGAAGCCGACCACAGCGTAGGTGACGGGTGTCAGGATCACTTCCCAGCTGACCTTCAGCACGAACTGGCTGAGCATCACTTCCAGCATCGCATCGACCGGCCAATCGGCGAGACCATAGAAAGCGAGCGGGTAGAAGATCAGGCTGTCCGCCCCTTCGCCGATGATCGTGCTGCCGATCGTGCGCGTCCACAGCCAGCGCCCGCCGGTCCAGATCTTCATCTTGGCGAGCACGACCGAGTTGAGGAAATCGCCGGCCCAGAACGCGCACAGCGAGGCGAGGATGATCCGCCAGCCGCTGCCGAATACCCGCTCGTACGCCGCTTGCCCGTTCCAGCCCGAGGCGACCGGCAGATGGACGACGGTCCATTCCATCACGCCCATGAACAACAGCGCGGCGAACCCCGCCCAGATCACGCGGCGGGCGCGGGCATAGCCATAGACCTCGGTCAGCACGTCGTCGATCACGTAGGAGATCGGGAAGAACAGGATGCCAGCACCGAATGGCCACGGGCCGATCCACGGCAGTTCGATCACCGACCGCTTTTCGGCGCCCACCACGTTGGACAGCAGCAGGATGACGACGAACGCCACCATGACGAAATCGTAATAGCGGAAATGCCCGCCCCTCAGGGTGTTGGCATCGACGGCCCTGAGCGGGGCGGTGGCGCGCTGTTCCGGCATGGCGGCGTTTATGATGGCGGTTTCGCGATCGCGCAATCCGCGCTAACGCCTCAACCCACGCGCCCGTAGCTCAGTTGGATAGAGCACGAGACTTCTAATCTTGAGGCCGCTGGTTCGAATCCAGCCGGGCGCGCCAAATATAACCAGCTAATTCAACAACATATTGGCGGTCTGGCGTTTCGGCCCCAGACTAAAAAGTCTTTAGTCTGGGGTTTAGTCTGGGGAATTTGGGCATTGGCTGCTCGGCTCCGGTTGCGATCAGCCGATGAGCGCCGACTGTGACGCTGCTCATCATCCGCGGCCGCTCGAGTGAATGCAGTGACGCTCATTGATGCCTAACAACGGCTTTTCTTCGTGGATGTGTCGTAGGTGCGGGAGTTCACGCTGGCCACCGGGCGCAAATCCGGATGCGGCTTCAGAAAAGCAGCAGGAGCGAAGCGAACGGGTCTGCCAAACAGAAAACCCTGTCGCGGCAGCGAATGATGCTGTCGACTGCGCCGACGAACGCCGGTGGCGCGGGGCGTGTGTCGGGCGCATCCGGCACCTGTCGCGCCGGAGGATAGGCCTCTCGAGAGCGAGAGCAGGGATCGAATTGCCGCGATGGGCTCAGGAGTTCGAGAGAGGCTCGGGCTGGCCCGTCGCGGAGACCGGACATGCCACACACCTCCCGCCGAAATGGCCAGGCCGAGGGCCGGCCGTCAATCTATGATGAGATCACTGACGCCATCATCGCCGACCTCGATGCGGGGTGCGTGCCCTGGGCACAGCCTTGGGCGTCAGCAAATGCACCGCTCGACATGCCGCACAATGCGGCTAGCCGCCGTCGCTATTCAGGCATCAATGTCGTCATCCTTTGGGCAGCAGCCGTCGAACGCGGCTTCTCGACCAATGCCTTTCTTACGTTCCGTCAGGCGCGCGAGCTGGGGGGGACGGTCCGCAAAGGAGAACGCGGCACGACTGTCGTCTACGCTCACCAGTTCGTCCCTCGCGAAGAACGTGCGCGCGCTGAAGCGGAGCAGCGCGAACCAGGTTCGATACCGCTGCTCAAGCGCTTCACCGTCTTCAATACGGACCAGTGCGACGGCTTGCCTGACGCGATCGGCAAGCCGCCAGCGCCTGTTCCCGACCACCTGATCCTGCCGCGGGCCGAGGCGCTGATCAGCGCAACGGGAGCCGATTTCCGGATCGGTGGCGACAAGGCCTATTTCTCGCCGACGCATGACTATGTCCAGGTGCCGCGACCCGACAGCTTTTTCGATCCGATCAACTGGCACCGGACGGCATTCCATGAATTGAGCCACTGGACGGGGCATAGCTCGCGCCTGGGTCGTGACCAGTCGGGCGCTTTCGGCTCGGCCGCGTATGGCCAGGAGGAACTCGTCGCGGAAATCGGCGCCGCCTTCGTCTGCGCAACCTTGGGCATCACGCCCACAGTGCGTCACGCCGACTATATCGGATCGTGGCTCGCGATCATGCGGGAAGACAACCGTGCAATTCTCCGCGCTGCCAGCGCCGCGTCCCGACGGCCGACCAGCTGGCGCGTGATCAGCCTGCCTGCGGCAGGCCCAGAGGGAGAGGAGGGCCTGAGCCTTCGCGACGGGCTTGAAAGCCGAGAGAGAGAGTCTCGCGGCGGCCCGTCGTGGAGAATAGCCGTGGCAAAAGCGCCCCAGAAAATCGCCCTCAGCCGGTCTTGCGACATCCCCTTCAATAAACTGGTCCTGTCCCAGGCCAACGTCCGCAAGATCAAGACGGGTGTGAGCGTCGCCGAGCTCGCCGAGGATATCGCTCGACGCACGCTGCTGCAGAGCCTCAACGTTCGCCCCGTACTCGACGCGGACGGGCGGGAAACCGGCCAGTTCGAGGTCCCCGCCGGCGGCCGGCGCTACCGCGCGCTGGAGATGCTGGTCACGCAAAAGCGGCTTGCAAAAGACGCGCCCATTCCGTGCATCGTCCGGGCCCCGGGCGATGACATCTCGGCGGAAGAAGACAGTCTCGCCGAAAACGCCTTCAGGGAGCCGCTTCATCCGCTCGACCAGTTCCGCGCGATGCAGGTGCTTGCCCAACAGGGCGATGATGTCGACGCGATCGCGGCGCATTTCATGACCAGCACCACGGTCGTTCGCCAGCGGCTCAAGCTCGCGTCGGTCTCGCCCCGGCTCCATGCCATTTATGCCGATGACGGAATGACGCTCGAACAACTCATGGCCTTTTCGGTTTGCGACGACCACCAGCGGCAGGAGCAGGTCTGGGACCTGCTGGCGCACAGCTACAACCGCTCGCCGAGCTATATCCGCAGCAAGCTCACCGAAGACACGGCGCGCGCCAGCGACAAGCGGGCGCGTTTCGTGACCGTCGACGCCTATATCGCTGCCGGCGGCGGCGTGATGCGCGATCTGTTCGAGGAAGACCGCGGTGGATGGCTTACCGATCCAGCCCTGCTCGACCGGCTGGTAGCCGAGAAGCTGGCTGCGGAAGACGAAAAGGTCCACGCCGAAGGCTGGAAATGGGTCTCCACCGCGGTCGATCTGCCGTGGGGCGTCACGCATGGCCTGCGCGCGATTGAGGGAACGCCGGTGCCGATGTCGGTGGAGGAGGCGGCAACACTCGAGGCCCTCCAACGCGAGCTCGAAGGGCTGGAACGCGAATGGGCGGATGCGTCCGAGGTTCCTGACGACATCAATGCCCGACTGAACGCGATCGGCGAGGCGATCGCAGGGCTGTCGGAGCGGCCGATGATCTTCGAGCCCGGCGAGATGGCGCGAGCGGGGGCCTTCGTGTCGATCGATGCCGACGGCTCCTTGCGCATCGAACGTGGCTATGTCCGGCCGGAGGATGAAGCGGCAGCGGGAGCCGACAGCGCGTCCGGTGCCGATATCATCGCGGCAGCCCCGCCTCGCGAGGGCGACGAGGATCGTCCCGATCCACAGCCGGGCGGCGGCGCCACCGATCCCGGGCTTGGCGAGGAGGAGGCCGAAGGAGAAGCGACGAAGCCGCTGCCCGAAAGGCTTGTCGCCGAGCTCACCGCCTGGCGCACCCTTGCGCTACAGGATGCACTGGCGCAGCGTCCCGCCATCGCCTTCGCCATGGTGTTGCACGCACTCGTGCTTCGCACCTTCTACCGCGCGAGCTGCGAATCGTGCGTGGAGCTGACGCTGCACCCCGTCTCCTTTGCCCATGCCCCGGCCGATCTGCGCGACAGCGCACCGGCGAGGGCGATGGCCGAACGACACGCGCTCTGGACCGATCGCCTGCCCAAGTCGGATCGTGACCTTTGGGTGGCTATCCTCGAGCTCGACAGTTCCGGTCAGGGAGCCTTGTTCGCCCATTGCGCTTCGCAAGCCGTGAATGCGCAGCAGGAGATCGTGCCGAAGTACGACAACGGCCGAGACCGGCATCTGGTCACTGCGCAGCGACGCCGAGGACACGCTTCGTGATCTGTCGATCCGAGGCGACATCATCAAGACGATGCATCGCGCGATGAGCCGGGGCGGTCACAAGGTCAATCCCGGGACCTTTGCGTTCCATGCCGCAGTTCCCTCCGATCCGATCATCGGCCGCCTGGTCGAGCGCGGGCTCCACGACGAGCTCGATGGATCGGCGTTCGCCGTCATCGACGGCGCCGACGGTCGCCTCCATCATGTCCGGTTCGTCGACCTGGAGATGACCGGCGATGCCGCTCCCGACGCGATCGTCGAGGTTCGCGCCTGGCAAGACAGCAACAACAAGACGAGGCTGTCGCTCGCGACACGGTCTGATTTGCCGCTCGGGGCGCAGATCACGGCACCTGGTGCCACCTGGCTCGATCGCCAGCTCATCGCGCGCCAACCGCTGGCGACCAGGGGCGGCTTCGGTGCCGACATTCGCAGCGCGCTGGAGGCACGCACGCGTGAGCTTCAGGTCAGGGGTCTCGCGCACGGGCAAGGCGGCGTCGTTCGCTTCGAGCGTGACTTGATCGCGACGCTCAAGGACCGCGAACTGGCCGAAGCGACCGCTGCGATCGCCGCGCGGTTTGGCCTGCCGCACCGGCCATCAGCTCAAGGGGACCTTGTCGACGGCACGTACCGCGAGCGCGTGACGCTGGCGTCGGGACGCTTCGCCCTGGTCGACGATGGCATCGGATTTCAGCTCGTGCCGTGGCGCCCGGCGCTCGAGCCGCACCTCGGCCTTACGGTCACCGGTACGATGGGGCCGGGCGGACGCATCGATTGGGCTCGGGGTCGCGGCAAGGGCCTCGGCCTGTGAGGCGGGCACTCGAAACCAGGCAAGGCGGGAGGAGATCATGAAAGTTCTATGGGGACAAGTGTGCGTGGTGCTCGCGATCATCGCGACGGCGGTGTGGGCGGCGACGCAGTGGACGGCGCGTGCGCTCGCCTATCAGGCGGCGCTGGGCCATCCATGGTTCTCGCTCGGTCGCTGGCCGATCTATCCGCCGCCGGCGTTCTTCTGGTGGTGGTTCGGCTTCGATGCCTACGCGCCGCACATCTTCGCCATCGGCGGCTGTATCGCCGCCTCGGGCGGCATCGTCGCGGTGATCGTCGCAACCGGCATGTCGATAGGCCGCGCGCGTGAGGCGAAACGCGCCGAGACATTCGGTTCGGCGCGCTGGGCTGCCAGGCGCGATGTTGCGCGCGCCGGTCTGCTTGGCGCCGATGGCGTGGTGATCGGCCGCTACGCCGGTAGCTACCTGCGACACGACGGTCCCGAGCATGTGCTGTGTTTCGCGCCGACGCGGTCGGGCAAGGGCGTCGGGCTGGTTGTCCCGACCCTGCTGACCTGGCCGGGATCGGTGATCGTTCACGACATCAAGGGCGAGAACTGGCAGCTCACCGCGGGTTTCCGCGCGCGTCATGGCCGCGTGTTGCTGTTCGATCCGACCAATCGCGCCTCGGCGGCCTACAACCCCCTGCTCGAGGTTCGCAAAGGCGAGTGGGAGGTTCGCGACGTTCAGAACGTCGCCGACGTGCTGGTCGATCCCGAAGGCAGCCTCGAGACACGCAACCATTGGGAAAAGACCAGCCACGCGCTGCTGGTCGGCGCGATCCTTCATGTCCTCTACGCTGAAGCCGACAAGACCCTGGCCGGCGTTGCCGCTTTCCTGTCCGACCCGAGACGACCCATCAAGAACACGCTCAACGTCATGATGACCACACCCCATCTCGGGGCGCAGGGTGTTCATCCGGTCGTCGCCTCTGCCGCCCGCGAACTGCTCAACAAATCCGAAAACGAGCGATCTGGCGTCCTGTCCACCGCGATGTCGTTCCTCGCGCTCTATCGCGATCCGGTTGTCGCCGCGGTAACCCGCACCTGCGCCTGGCGCATTGCCGATCTGGTTGAGGGTCCCCCGCCCACATCGCTCTATCTGGTCGTGCCGCCGTCGGACATCAGCCGGACCAAGCCGCTCATCCGCTTGATCCTCAACCAGATCGGCCGCCGTCTCACCGAGACGCTGGAGAGGCGCGCGCGGTCGCACCGCCTGCTGTTGATGCTCGACGAGTTCCCGGCACTGGGGCGGCTCGACTTCTTCGAATCCGCACTCGCCTTCATGGCCGGCTACGGCATCAAGGCCTTCCTGATTGGGCAAAGCCTCAACCAGATCGAGAAGGCCTACGGCCAGAACAACGCCATCCTCGACAATTGCCATGTCCGGGTTGCCTTCGCGGCCAACGACGAGCGCACCGCGCGGCGGATTTCCGATGCGCTGGGCACCGCGACCGAGTTGCGCGCGATGAAGAACTACGCCGGCCACCGCCTGTCGCCCTGGCTGGGGCATCTGATGGTGTCGCGCCAGGAAACCGCACGTGCACTCCTCACCACCGGCGAAGTGATGCAGCTGCCGCCGCATCAGGCCATCGTCATGGTCGCAGGCGTGCCGCCGATCCGCGCTGAGAAGGCGCGCTATTATCGCGATCGGCGGTTCACGGCGCGGCTGATCCCGGCGCCATCGCCCATTCAGGCCGGCACCAGTCGGGGTGCGGAGGGTGATTGGTCGGTGCCGTCGCGGATCGGCGAGAGCGCAGAAGCGACGCCGGACACACCGCCTGCGGCACCGCCGACAGGCGTCGCCGCCGCCACGCCGGCGACAGTGGCGACCAGCGAGCACGCCGCCGAGAGCAGCGACGCGGCCAGCAAGGGCCGTCACCGCGAACCCGAATTGGGGGAGGAGGAGGAGGTCGTGCTGCAGCCATGCGCGCCGCGAGGCGAGTTCGACTTCGATGGTGACGATGATGATGGCGCGGCCGAACGCAACCGCCGCCAGGCTGACCGGATGCAGGTCGAAAACACGCGCAACGCCGCGCTCGATCATGACCTGACGCTGTGAGCGGCCATCGTGAAAAGCACAGCTTCCGGCTGCCCGCTGATCTGGTCGGCGAGCTGGAGGCCGCCGCACGCGGTCGGCATGCATCGCGCACCGCGATCGTCGAAGCGGCGCTCGCTTCGTATCTGGCGAACGATGGCGGCGATCGGTTCGGCGCAGCGGTCGCGCGCCGGCTCGACCGACTGACGCGTCAGGTCGATCGTCTCGCCTGGCACGTCGACCTCGCCAACGAGACCCTCAGCCTCTTCATCCGCTTCTGGCTGACCACCAATCCGCCGCTGCCGGATACCGCCACGAAAGCAGCCCAGGCGATGGGGAAGGAGCGCTGGGAGGGTTTCGTCCAGAGCCTGATGCGGCGCATGGAGAGGGGACCGCACCTGTCGCGGGAGGTCGGCGGCGACGAAGAGGGCAGGGGGCGCAGCGACACCGATCGCTGAGCAGCGCATTGCATCTTGGCTATCCCGCTGATTTGACTACAAGAAGCGGCGCACATCTCGAACGACATTGGGGGAACGAGCCGATGCGTCTCGATCGACATACGCCGCCCTGATCGCGGGCCGTGGCGGTCCCGGGGACCGCGCGCGAACATCCGGCAACGCCCGAGGCGGCCGCTGGGAACTGCCTCTGACGGCCTCGAAAAAGGGGACGATCAGCCTGGCGAGCGGGTTGGGAACGCACCAGCGATCGATCGAGCGATGCGTCTCAAACTGCTGGAAGAGCTCGGTCACGAAATCTCGTGCGCCACGACCAATCACGCCCTCTCACAGGCGATGACCCACGCGACCCGGCGATTGGGCTTTGACCATTTCGCCATCGCCTATGATCAGTGGATCGGCTGTACGCCCGGCCCCAATCTGCTGGTGCACGACTATCCCGACGAGTGGGCCGATGCCTATGTCGGTCTCGATCTTGCCGGTCGCGACCCCGTCCGCCGCGCCTGCGAAGAGAGCTTCCAGGGGTTCGTGTGGCGCGATATCGACCGCTTGATCCCGCTCACCCGCGATGATCGAAAGATGCTCGATGTCGGCAACCGCTACGGGCTCGCCGATGGCTTCACCATTCCACGCCACTTGCCGGGGAAGGTGAATGCGGCGTGCACGTTCGCGGTCGGGCCCCAAACGAGACTACCGGTGGATCTGCTCGCGGTCGCCGAAGGGATAGGGGCCCTCGCGCTGACGGTCGCCAGGCGCCTGGTGGGCATCGTGCCGGCGATGGGCAGACCGCGGCTCAGCGACCGTCAGCGTGATTGCGTGCTGTGGTCGGCCCGCGGCCTCACCGCTCGCCAGATAGCGCGAAAGCTGGGCATTAGCGCAGGGACTGTCATCCATCATCTGCGGACCGCGCGCGAACGGTACGAGGTCCATTGTGCCGAGGCCCTGCTGATCTGTGCGCTGGTCGATGGACTAGTGTGTCTCGCTGATCTTCATCCGGCAGCGGAGCGATCGATGGCGCTTCTCGGGGGATAGGGAGCGGCGAAATCGGCGAAACCATCCCCAGTTCTTGGGATACGCCGCGCGCCGGCTTCGTGGTCGAATGGCGCTCCGACATGATGTGAAGGAGCCGCCACAATGCAGCTTTTGCTCGATCGGGCGCCACAGGCGTTCGACCAGACCCCGCTGCGCGCGATGTTCGCTGCGCGCAAGCAGGTCTTCATCGATCTGCTCAAATGGGACCTGCCCGTTCTCGCCGACACCTATGAGGTCGACCAGTTCGACGATGACCAGGCGGAATATCTGATCCTGCTCGACGACCGCGGGCGGCACCGCGCATCCGCGCGGGTGCTGCGCACCGATCGCCCCCATCTGCTCGGCGACCTCTTTCCGCAGTTGTGCGACGGGCCGGTGCCGACGGGCCCCACCATTCGGGAAATCACCCGCTTCTGCCTCGACCGCCACCAAACCGCGAGCGAACGACGCGCCGCGCGCAATCAGCTGGTCACCGCGCTGGCACAGCATGCGCTGCGAACCGGCATCACCGATTACACGGGTGTCGCCGAACTGTCCTGGCTGACCCAGATTCTTCGCTTCGGCTGGCAGTGCCTCCCGCTCGGCCGGATCGAACGCGATGGGCCCCGAACGCTGGCCGCGCTTCATATCCATATCGACGATCGCACCATCCCCGGCCTTCGGCGGACCCGCGTCTACGAACCCCTCACGTTGCGTCTCGTCGGCATGGCGGGAGGCGTGGCATGAGCGGCGATGCAAACGATCCCTGGACGGCGGCGCTCCTGCGCGAGGGCTATTGCATCATTCGCGATGCGCTGCCGACATCGACGATCGCCGCACTCGAGGCTGACCTCGATCCCGTGTTCGCGGCGACGCCTCACGGGCAGGGTGCGTTCTATGGCTATCGCACCAAGCGGTTCGGCGCGCTTCTCAAGCGATCACGCCACGTCGAAGCGCTGGTCATGGCGCCGCAGATCCTGAACATGGCTCAGGCGGTGCTCGGTGACGCCTGTGATCGTATCCAGCTCAACGTCACGCAGGCTATCGAGATTCATCCCGGTGAGCCGCGGCAGTTCCCGCACCGGGATCACGACATGTGGGCCGGCGTAAAGGGCGCTCACGAATATCTGCTCAACGTGATGTGGCCGCTCACCCCGTTCACTGCCGAAAACGGCGCGACCTGCATCTATCCGTTCAGCCACGGTGCCGACGGCATGGCTCGCGATGATCCTGGCGATCCCATCGTGGCGGAATGGCGGCCCGGCGACGCGATCTGCTTTCTCGGTTCGACCGCCCATGGCGCCGGCGCCAATGTCAGCAATGCGGCGCGGCGCGGCGTGGTCGTCGGCTACAGTCTCGGCTGGCTCAAGCCTTATGAGAACCTGTGGCTGGCGTACCCGCCGCCGATCGCACGGACCTTCTCGCCTGAGCTGCGGGCACTTGCCGGCTATGTTCAGCACCGCCCCAACCTCGGCAACTATGAGGGGCAATGTCCCTCGGTCCTGCTTGGCGACCACGTCCCCGCCCATCTCGGCGCGGTCGACGCGCTGCTGCCTGAGCAGGAAGCGATGCTGAGCAGGTTCGCCGGGGACTGACCGTGAGCCCCGCGCACGTGCTCGAACCCACCTATCTCGCGATCAAGGAGCGGTTGAAGCACGGCAGATGGCCGGCGGGACTTCATCTCGATACCGCCCGCCTTGCCGACGCTCTCGGGGTCAGCAAGAGCCCCGTGCGCGACAGCCTCAACCGCCTCGCCGGTGAGCGCATGGTTCACTTCGAGCCCGGCGCGGGCTTCCAGGTGCCACGTCTCGACGAGAAGCAGTTGCACGACATGCTCGAGCTCAATCTGAGCCTGCTGGTATCGGCGGTCCAGCGGTTGGTGCTGCCGGCGTGGCCCTTGCCCGCGCAGCAATCGGCAGATGCGGCGCAACGCTTCTTGCAGCTAGCGCAGGCGAGCGGGAACGGTGAAATCACCGCCGCCGTCGCGGGACTCAACGACCGCCTGGCAGCCATACGGCTGCTCGACCCGATCGTGCTGAGCGAGCCCGATGTCGACCTATACGCCCTGGATCGGGCACTCGCCGCCAGCGAGGAGGTCGCAGTCGTGGCGACAATACTCGGCCGCTACCACGCCGCACGCCGACGTCATGCCGGCGACTATGCCAGGCTTCTTGCGGCAGGCATCCGCCACGATGCCGCGGGCCATCCGACCCACGGCAGCGCGGGGGGAGAATAGCCGCGCACATCATGCGAGCAGCAGGGGAGTGATGGACGATGAGGAAGACGATGGCGGTGATCACGATCTGCTGCACGGTGGGTATCGCGGCGTGTGGCCGGTCCCCGCGCAGCGAAGACTATTTTCTCGCCCATCTCGACGATGCGCGTGAGGTGGTAGCCCGTTGCCACGCGCGGACGAAGCGGGGCGAGGAGTGTGGCAACGCCGATTATGCAATCCGGCTCACTCGCGCCGAAGCACGGCGTGACCGGCTTTTCGCGCTCGAGCCCTGAGGGGCATTGCAGATGGCATTGCCGGGCTTCACCATGTATGATGCGTGGTGCGTGATGCGGAGACCCGATGTGCGAACGACCCTGGCTATCGATGATGACGTGTTGAGTGCGGCGCGCCAACTCGCCGATCAGCAGCATCGTACGGTGGGGCACGTGATTTCCGATCTGGCACGCCAGGCGCTGAAGCGTCCCGTGCCGGCCGGAGAGCGCAACGGCATACCGTTGCTCGCACCGCGCAGCGACACGCTGGTGACGTTGGACGTGGTCAATGCGCTCCGCGACGAGGCGCCGTGACCTTCCTGCTCGACGTCAACGTGCTGATCGCGCTCATTGACCCCGCGCACGTCGGGCACGATGCCGCACACCTATGGTTGGAACGCGACGGGCGTCGCGACTGGGCGACCTGTCCGATCACCCAGAACGGTGTGGTCCGGATCGTCGGTCACCCTCGGTATCCGAACACGCCGGGCTCGGCGGCCGAAGCAGCAGCGATCGTCGCAAGCCTGTGCGCGCTCGAAGGCCACAGCTTCTGGTCGGACGACATCAGCCTGTTCGGCAACGATCGTGTCGACCCATCGGAGATCCGGACGCCCGCGCAGGTAACCGACAGCTACCTTCTGGCACTGGCCGCCGCCCATGGCGGAAAGCTGGCGACGTTCGACCGGAAGCTCTCGGTGCGCGCGGTACGCGGCGGCCGCAAGAGCTTGCACGTGATCGGCGGAGAGGCGAGGCACTGACAGCATGCGAACAAACCTCGACCACCTGCCTGCTCAAAAACGTCGTGAGCTCGAGCGGGTCGTCCAGATCATCTTCGAGGAATTTGACGACGCGCTGGCGCTCGCCCGCCATCAATGGAAGAAGCGCGGCCGCATCGAGAAGATCATCCTCTACGGCAGCTATGCGCGGCAACTGGGTGGATGAGCCGCACACTGCCAAGGGATATCGGTCGGATTTCGACCTCCTGATCATCGTCAGCGACAAGCGGCTGACCGACCGCGTCGATTACTGGCTGAAGCTCGAAGAGCGCCTCGATCGCGAGCTCGCCATCACCAAGACCCTTAATACGCCCGTGAACTTCATCGTTCATACCCTCCAGGAGGTGAACGACGGTCTGGCGCACGGCCGCTATT
>JBQCHA010000080.1:0-7502 GCA_051955175.1 Sphingomonas sp. | reverse complement strand
CCGCACCGGGTTTTCGTGCTGCAGTCGCCGCTGGTTAGTTAGATTGCGGTATGGGCGGGGTGCAAAAATAGATCGGCAATCGCTGCTGACTGCCGACGGAAGGGACGGCTGCTTTCAGGAGACCGATGGATGCGGCGAACGACCGGTATTAGGGCGCGAAGCTGCCCTCCAACATGGCCGCAACGAAGGGCAGCTATCCACGAGCTGCGCCTATAACTTGCCGTTCCGGATCGTCCTAAGACCAGACATTCGGCTTCAGGTTGCGGAAGCCAAGCCTCCGCCCCTCACATCCCAATCCCAAGCCCCCTGCTTCGCCCACGACCAATCATCTCGCCGAGCGACCGGCCGACATTCTCAACCGAGTGCGCCGGCAACCCCAGCTGCACGCGCCGATTGCGTAGCAGCGATTCCACCTGCGGATCGCGCTCGAGCGACGTCGCCATGCCAATCATCCGGTCGCCCAGCGTGTTGGCCCGCGTGGTTTCGTGCCTGTCCAAGAGCAGCCGGCGTTGCCGCTCGAGGGTTTGCCAGCGCCGAACGAACACGTCGGCGCGAAGGTTGGGATCGGTCCGCATCTCGGCCTCGAGCTGCATCGCCTGGATGGCGTTCCGGGTCTGCCCCTTGGACGCTTCGGTGATCAGGCCGCGATCATTGGCAAACGCTGCCTCGAGATTTCGCGCGCCGTCGGGTTGAGCCCTATCGAGCTGGGCGCGACTCTCGGCGAGCTCGGCGCGTTGCTCCGCGGTGGATTTGTCTCCAACAGACTGGACGAACAGCATCGCCCGCACCACGCGCCCGTGCCGGGTCACCGATGACGAAAGGTCAGGGCGCGGATCGCGCGTCAACACCAGGTTCGGAACCCGCGTCGGAGCAATGGTGCGTTCAACTGGCGGGGGCTGATGCTCCAGCGGAGATACCGACCTGAGCCTGAGCCCCGCGAACCGGTTGCGCGGGGGTTGGGGCAGCTTGATCTGCCGACGATCGGCAAATACGCGCGCATAGTCCGACGCCATGTCCTTGCCGCGCTCGCGCGACAGCACCCGCGTCAGCGCCTGCCGGTCAGCGAAGTCATCACGACCATAGTGGAGATCGACGCTGTCGCGATGACGAGAGAGTGCGACATAGGCAGCGTGTCGATCGAGCCCCGGTGTCGCCAGCACATGCACGCGGTCGACCGTCACACCCTGCGCCTTGTGGATCGTCGCGGCATAGCCGTGATCGATGCTGGCATAATTCTTCACGTCGAACGCGATCGCGCGACCGTCGTCGAGCAGCACCGCCATGCGGGTCGGCGTGACGGATTGCACCTGGCCGAGCGTCCCGTTCTTCACACCCAGGCTGCGTTCGTTGCGCAGGAACATGACGCGGTCGCCACTGGCGAACGCGCGTTCGCCCCGCTCGGTGGTGACCGTCACGTCGACGCCGAGTTCGCCGCCCGCGCGCAGCCGACTGCGCGCAGCAATGTTCAGCGCGCGCACCTCGTCGTTTGTATGCGTCAGGATGATGCGTGACGCTTCCGGCGCACTGTGCCGGTCGCGATCCCAACGCTGGATCAGTCCGGCGCGTGCCTCATCGCGCGTCTCGGCACTGTGGATGCGGTCATGGCGATCGTACAGGCTGATCGCCTCGCCGGTGCGCTCTGTAGCGAGGTACCGCGTGGCATCGCGCTGCCAGTCCTCGCGCTGGCGGCGGATGTCGGTGATCTCGACGCCGCCATGCCGCTCGGCCACCGAGCGGAACGCCGCCCCCGCCTCGATCGCCTGAAGCTGCTCCGGGTCGCCAACCAGCACGACCTTGGCGCCGCGCTTCTCGGCTTCCGATAAAACGCGCTCCATCTGCCGCGTGCCGATCATGCCGGCCTCGTCGATCACTAACACGTCGCGATTGCTGAGCAGCTCGCGACCCTCGGACCATTGATGCTCCATACTCGCGATGGTCCGCGAGGTGATGCCGGAGCCGCTCTCGAGATTTTCTGCGGCGATGCCCGAGAGCGCGACGCCGCGAACCTGGTAGCCCGCGCTCTCCCACGCCTCACGGGCAACGCCCAGCATTGCTGATTTACCGGTGCCGGCATAGCCGATGACGACGCCCAGGCCCTGTCCCCTGGTGACGTGATCGAACGCGCTGCGCTGCTCGCTCGACAGCGTCAGCCCGCGCATCTCCGCGCGCGCGAGCGCGAGCTTGCGGTGCTGCTCGCCGACGGCGTGACGCCGCGCCGCCTCCAGCCGGACGGTGGCACGCTCGAGCCGCTGCTCGGTGGCGATCATGTCGCGGCTGGTGAACCGGTCCTGACCGCGCCCATCCTTGCCCAGCGCGACGAGCTCAGGCGATGCGCGCACCGCCGCCATCACACGGTCGAACTGCTCCTTCCCCTCGCTATGGCGGTGAACGAACATGGCGAGATCGCGCCTCGTGAACGTCGCCTGGGTCCGAGTGATCGCATCGAGCGCCAGCGCCGGGTTCGCCAGCAACTTGTCGCCATTGGCGCGAGCAATGGCGTGATGCTCGGCGAGGCGTTCGGACTCCAGCCCCTGGCTTGCCATACGCGATGCCGCAGGGCCGATCTTATGCTGCGGCTCGAGATCGATGACCTGTGCTTCCAGCGACCGGTGATCGACCCGCGCGTCGATGTCGAGTTCGGCGAGCCGTGCGTTGACGTGCTCGCCCCAGGCTTCGCGCCAATGCTCGAGGAGATCGGTGCGGTTCCAGTCGCGCATCTTCGGCCCGAACCCATCGGCATCGACCGAGCGCATCGTCAGCATCACGTGCGCGTGCGGCTTGGGCAGACCGTCGCTGCCGATATCCCAATGCACATTGAGATCGGCGACCATACCGCGGTCGACGAACTCGGCTTTCACGAACTCGCGCGCGAGCCGGATGCCTTCCGCCTGGTCGAGCTCGCGCGGAATGGCGAACTCGATCTCGCGCGCGAGCTGCGCGTCCTTCCTGACCTCGGCCTCCTCGACGTCATTCCACAGGCGCTCGCGGTCGCGCAGATGCTCGGGCGCGCCGTCGGGCAGCAGCACTTCGGAATGCACGACGCCCGCCTTGTTTGAGAAGTCGTGATGGCGATCGAGCCGCTGGTCGTGCAGCCGCGACGCCGAGCGATAGGCGGCAGCCGCCAGCGCCGACGATCCGGCAGCGCGCGAGATGACTTTGGCCGAGAAATGGTAGATCGCCATGGCGGCACACCATCTACACCAAACAAGCGACGTCGGCACGACGTATAAGCGCGCCCTCGAAAGATTTCATCAATCTCGGGACGAGGATATCCCAAGAGATTTCAGCGCATTGTTTGTGATCGAGTGCCACGATAACTGGTCGGTCCTCACATGACAATGGAGGACCGACTCGTGCGTAAACCCCGCGACTATGATGCCGAACTAAAGGCGCTCGACGACAAGACGAGACAGCTCAAACAACGCAAGGTTCAACAGCTCGGCGAGCTGGTGATGGCCACTGGAGCGGATGCTTTGTCGGTCGAGGAGCTCGCTGGTGCGCTTCTCGGGGTCGCGGCGCAACGCGATACAGCAACCAGGGCGGCGTGGCGGTCCGCGGGCGACGCGTTCTTTCGCGGCAATACGAAGACCGCTGCTCACGGAAATCCGCGCGACGGCAAAGGCGTTGCGCCGGGCGGCGGTGCAGCGCAATCGACTGACGCTAACGCTGGCGCGTCATGACAGACGCGACTGGCAGGTGAAGCGCCGCGAGCGAACGCGCCAGCTGATCGAGCTTGGCGGTCTCATCGCCAAAGCCGGGTTGGTCGAGATGACTGACGACGATCGCGCGGTAATCCTCGGTCTGCTCGACGAAGCGGCGGCAAAGCTGCGCAACACGGATCGCGACCAGCAGCTATTATTGTGGCGGCGACGCGGTCGGCACGCGTTCGATGCTGCGGATTGATCGCTTTTGATTAATCGGCATTCGAGCAGAGATCGGCCCATTCGGCGCCGACCAGTTCGACCAGCCGGTCAGGCGTCAGCCGAACCGACGCGGTGCGGCTGCCGGCGGCGGGATAAACTTCGTCGAACCGCCGCAGCGACACGTCGCAGTAGATCGGCAGAGGGCTCGCCAGGCCGAACGGACATACGCCGCCGACCGGGTGACCGGTGAGCTGCTCGACCTCGTCGACACCGAGCATACGCGGCCGGCCGCCGAGCACGTCCTTTACCTTGCGGTTGTCGAGCCGCGCGTCACCGGCGGTGACGACGAGCAGCACGCGCTCGCCGACGCGAAGCGACAGTGTCTTGGCGATCTGCCCCGGCGCGACGCCGAGCGTGGCGGCGGCTTCGAGCACGGTCGCCGTGCTCGAAGCCTGCTCGATAATGGCAATGTCGGGCGCCCGCGCGTCGAGAAACGCGCGGACCGAGTCCAGCCCCATCAGCCGTTCAGTCTATCCTTGACCGCTTTGGCGGGGGTGAACGCGAGCTTCTTCGACGCGGCGATCTGGATCGCCTCGCCGGTCGAAGGATTGCGGCCCTGGCGCGCCGGCGTGTCCTTCACCTTGAACTTGCCGAACCCGTTAAGCGCAACCTCGTCGCCCTTGGCGGCGGCATCGGCGATCGCGGCGAAGACGCCGTCGACATATTTGCGGGCATCGGCCTTGGTGATGCCGTGGGCGGTGGCGAGATGCTCGGCGAGATCGGTGTTGTTCATAAAGTCTCCTTTGTTGATGGTGCGGCTTAGGAGGAATCGGCCCAGGTCGGCAACAGCGGGCGGGCTTACGCGCCGGCGGCTTCCCTGAGTGCATCGATGCGCTCGGCGCACACTTCCTGTACCGCGCGACCAAGTTCCTCGACGCGCTCGCCAAGCCACGTCAGCTCTTCCTCGGTGATGCGATAGTGTTTGGAGTAGCGCGCCTTCACATAGGCGTCCTTGAGCTTCTCGAACCGCGCGCGATCCTGGCGCGTGGTGCGCGGCCAGACGTGCACCAGTCGTGCGTCGAGCTTGTCGGCCTGCGTGCGCAGGAAGCCGATATTGTGGACATGCGGCGTGTAGAAGGTGCTGACCAGTAGGACGCAATGGTAGAGCCGTTCGACAGCTTGGTGCAGCTGGAACGCGGCGTTCTTGTTTCGGCCGGCCGCTAGATTGAATTTGAAGTTGTCGAAAAACTCGCCGCCGCTCGGAAACCACTCCTCGAAATACTCGCGCGCCATCTCCAGCGCCTGCTCGGGTGTCTTCGGCCGCGGGCTGTGCAGCGCCTTGTCGTCAGCCTGGTAGAGCGCGACGCCGTCGCGCGCGATGTCCATGAAGAAGAACCGGCCATGCGCCAGCGCGTCGTTCACTTCCTGGAGCGTGTGGACGATGAAATTGACCGGCGTGCGCAGCGTCCTGGTGATCGTCATCTCGCGCATCAGCCGCTCGTCGGCGCGGTACCAATAGGTGGCGCGGTCGGTGAGCTCATCCTGGTTGACGATGATCAGCAGGTCGTAGTCGGACTGATAGCCCTTTTCGGTATGTGGTTCGTCGACCCAGCCGCCGCGCGCATAGCTGCCGAACAGGATGATCTTGAGGATGCGCCCAGCCTTGCGCTTGCCGGTCGCGAGCTTGGTCGCGTCACCGAATTCTTCGAACAGGAGTTCGACGACGCGCTCGAGCTCGCGCTGCTTGGCCGGCGGCAGATGGTCGAGATCGGTGCGCATCGGCAATGATCCTAACGTCGTGATTGGGCAGCGAACAGCCTCGCCGATCGTGTCGGCGAAGCGGTTACAGTCATTTTGACCCTTTCGAATTGATCCAGCGGACGAGCCGCTGCCGCCACGGCGTCGCAGGTTGGTCGATCGCGTCGGCGAGCGCCGCCAGCGCCGCGGCGAAGTCGCGCTCGATCTCGTCCACGCCGACGCCGAGCCGTTCGGCCAGCGCTTCATAGGTCAGCCCATCGCGGGCGATCGCAACGTAGATTGCGCGCTGTCGCTCAGGCAGCTGCGCCAGCGCGCTGATCAGCCGGCGGCGGATGCGGGCGTTACCCGCCCGCGCGCTCACGCTCCCGCCTCCGGTGCGAACGCGAGCAGGTAATCCGCCGCTTTGCTAGCCGCGCTTGCCGCGCGAAAGATCGCGTGATCGTCGTCGCGCAGAACCTTCAGCCAGCTGGCGATGTAATCGGCATGCCGCACGGTTGGGCAGATTGCGAGCGAAGCGCAAGCGAACGCGCTCGCCATCTCCGCCACAAGCTCCTCGCGCGCGTAATCGGCGCTGCCGAACCGCCCGCGCTGGTCACGGTCGAGCCGGGTCGGATGCCCGGTCCAATGGCCAAGCTCATGCAGAGCGGTGCGATACCAGTTGATCGGCTCGCCGAACGCCGCCTGTGGGGGCACCGCGACATAGTCGCCCTTCGGCGAATAATAGGCCTCGCCGCCGCCAACCCTGAAGTCCGCGCCGCTCGCCTCGATCAGCGATCGGACGGCGGGCAGCATTTCGGTTTCCTGTCGAACCGCAGGCGTCGTCGCCATCGTGTCAGGCACCCCCTCGCACTGATCCACGTTGAACACTGTAAAGCGCTTCAGAAACGCAATCGTCCGCGCCTCGCGATCCTCGTCGATCGCCTTGGCCTGCTCGTCGCGGGGCGTGAAGCGATCGGCATAACAGACAGTCGTGCCGCGCTCGCCCTTGCGGACGTTGCCGCCCGCCGCCTGAGCCTGTCGGTAGGTCACCCAGCGCTGCGAGCGATATCCGCTGCTGATCACGCCCGCCCACAGGATGAGGATGTTGATCCCTGAATAGCGCCGCCCGGTCACCGCATTGGCCGGCATCGCGCACGGACATGCTGCTGCATCCCAGGGCTGCACCCAGGGGAGCCGCCCCTCTTCCAGCTCGGCAATCACCCGCGCGGTCACTTCGGCATAGAGGCTCTGCCGTTCCGTCTTTTCCATCTTCCTTACTCCCAACCGCAACCGGCGCCGGAATGGCGAGGGGGCGGCATGAGCGGACCGGCGATCCCGCCGACTAAGGCGGGCCGCACCCGAAGGGCCGAAATGCAATGGAGGACCCCGGCGCAGCCGGGGTTGCGGCACGCCGCGGCGGGTTCAAAGGGTAGCGACGCCCCCCTCGCCAGATCGACGCGCGGTCAGCGCCAGACGCCACTCGCCGAAGCGGGTGTCCGCCTGCCGGGGCGCAGCACCGGCCACAGCGTCATGCGATCGTCATCCGCATGGACCGGGACGCGTCAACGGCCCGGCGGCGCAAAGCGACGTAGAGCGCGGTCACGCCATCGGCGGGAGACGCCGGATTCGTTCTGATCCTGAAAGCCAAGGGTACGTTTGTGATGCACGCCGGTACCCGTCGGGTGCCACTCAGCTTCCGCCCTCTTGCACTGAGAGCTGATGAGCCAATTCTGCCTGTCAAACCTCACCACAGACCAGATAGGACCACGCCATGAACGACACCCCCGACCGCATCCTCAGGTGACGTGCTCCCCTGATTGTTACCACTCAGAGGTAGAGTCCGGCTCCTTCATGATGGCTGTTTGATGGGAAGGCAACGTGTCTGGGGGCATGCCCCCAGAC
>JBQCHA010000079.1:0-3327 GCA_051955175.1 Sphingomonas sp. | reverse complement strand
CGCGTTACGCACCCGTGCGCCACTAGACCCGAAGGTCTCGTTCGACTTGCATGTGTTAGGCATGCCGCCAGCGTTCGTTCTGAGCCAGGATCAAACTCTCAAGTTTGATGTTCCACTCCACCGAGGCGGAATAACCCCGGCAAAGCAGCTCATTTCAAGGAGCCGTTCCTGCACAAATCTTACATGGTGTGTGTAGGACATGTTTCAGCCCAACCGCTCGTGAAAGCGATCAGACCTTTGGAACGGCTTGACTTTAACCGAGCCCCCGACACCTTGAATGCCGGACCCGGAGCCGCCGCCCACATGTCCCTTCATCTAAACCGACAATGTCAAAGAGCGCAAAAGACCGACGCTCCGTTCAACCCCTTTTTATCGGGGCGACCTAAGCGCCTGGTTTTTGGTGACCACCGCGCCGTTCCATCCGGC
The DNA here is from genome assembly GCA_051955175.1 of Sphingomonas sp. Taxonomy (GTDB): domain Bacteria; phylum Pseudomonadota; class Alphaproteobacteria; order Sphingomonadales; family Sphingomonadaceae; genus Sphingomonas. The sequence goes on along the minus strand of JBQCHA010000079.1, from coordinate 2,901 downwards.
CCGTCGCTGCGGTGAAGCCCATCTAGGTGAGCGGTTCCGGACCGTCAAACACTTTTTGCAATTTTGTTGCATCCCCTGCTGAAAGCCGCGGAAATCCGCGTAATTTACACCCCCGAAAGGGTCGGCATCGCATAGGCGACTCATGGACTCAGCGGCGCACCACCCGACTCACCCCCCGGATTCGCTGCGGAATCAGGTGCGCGACGCCGTGATCTGGCGCTCCGGCAGTCAGATCGTCGGCCAGATCATCCAATGGGGCGCCACCTTCTCGGTCATCCGCCTGCTGCCGCCGCGCGATTACGGCCTGATGGCGATGACGCAGGTGGTGATGGTGCTGCTCACCATGTTGAACGGCGCGGGGCTTGCCAGCGGGTTGGTGCGCGAGCCCGATTTGTCGCGGCGGCAGGTCGCCCAGGTGTTCGGCATGCTGCTGCTGCTCAACGGCGCGCTCGCCGCGGTCCAGATCGCCGCCGCCCCCCTGATCGCCGACTATTACCGCCAGCCGCTGGTCGCGACCATGTTGCGTGTCCAGGCGCTGATGTACCTGTTCACACCGTTCATCGCCGTCCCCTATGCACTGCGCGCGCGCGAAATGGATTTCCGCAAGCAGGCGGTGGTCAACATCGCCTCGTCGCTAGCCAGCGCCTCGACCGCGCTGGGCGGCGCGCTCGCCGGCTGGGGCGTATGGGCACTGGTGCTGGCACCCGTGGCGTTCTTCGCCATGCGCGCGATCGGCATGGCGCTGGCGGCGCGCTGGCTGATCTGGCCCCGGTTCGATTTCCGCGGCGCCGGCGGCCTTGCCCGCTATGGCGCGCTGATGACGGTCGGATCGCTGTTCTGGTTCGTCGAGAGCCAGGCCGACGTGTTCATCGCCGGGCGCAGCTTCTCCGCGCACGAGCTGGGCCTGTATTCGACCAGCCTGTTCCTGACGCAGATCTTCGTCGCGAAGTTCGTGCCGCCGCTCAACGAGGTCGCGTTTTCCGCTTATGCGCGCATCCAGCACGATGCCGACGCCTTTCCGAAAGCGTTCGCGCGCGCCGCGCGGCTGATCCTGATCGCCGCCCTGCCCTTCTACCTGGGCCTTGCGGTAACCGCGGGGCCGCTGGTCGAGACGGTGCTGGGCCGGCAGTGGCAGCCGGCGATTCCTGTCGTTCACCTGCTCGCCTTCGCCATGCCCTTCATGACGCTGCAGGTGCTGTTCGCCCCGGCGTGCGAGGCGCGCGGACGCCCCGGCGTCCCGATCCGCAACTCCGCGGCGGGTGCAGTGATCCTGACCATCGGCTTCCTGGTCGGCGTGCCGTTCGGGCCGGCCGGGCTCGCCTGGGCGTGGATCGGCGCCTATCCTGTATTCCTGCTCGTTTCGGCGGCGCAGTCCTTGCCGGTGATCGGGCTCAAGCCGCTCGCGCTGGTCGACGCGGTCGCCCCGCCGGCTCTGGCTGCGGTGGCGATGGCGCTGGTCGTCATTGCCGTGCGGCGCGCGCTGCCGCCGATGGCGCCGCTGCCGCTGCTGGCGATCCTGGTCACGAGCGGGGCGGCGGCATACGGCCTGTGGCTGGCGCTGTTCGCGCGCGATGCCGTGCGCGAACTCGCCGCGATCGTCCGCCACCGCCCGCTGGCACCGGTTCAGGCAGACTGAATATAGGCGCGCATCGCGTCGGCATCGGCCTCGATCCGCTCGATGCGATATTTGACGAGGTCGCCGATCGAGACCAGCCCGATCAGCCGCCCGCCGTCCATCACCGGCAGGTGCCGTATCCGCCGACGCGTCATCAGCGACAGCGCGCCGAGCACTGCGTCGCCCGGCGAGACCGTCACCGCCGGCGCGGTCATCACATCGCGCGCCGGGGCATCGAGCGCGGCGGCACCCATCGACGAGAGGCAGGCGATCACGTCGCGTTCGGACAGCACGCCGCGCACCTCGCCGCCGTCGATCACCGGCACCGCGCCGATGCGCCGCTCCGCCAGCAGCTTGACGGCATCGCGCAGCCGCCGCTCGGCAGGCAGCGTCACCACTTCATGCCCCTTGTCGTTCAGGATCGCCGCGATCGTCATGGCACCTCTCCCGTGATCGGGCCGGCCGCGCGGAACCGAGGGACGGCGCCACGTGGCCGGCGCGCACTCCTTTTGAGTCTCGATCCCTTGAGTGTCCCACGTTCGCTCCGATATGGAAAGCAGCATGTCCGACCCGCGATCCAGCCTCGACGATCCTGCCGGCGCCGCCTTTGCCTGGGCGCGGTTCCGCCGCATCATGCGCTGGATGGTGCTGGCGACGGCGATCATCGTCGCGCTGTCGCTGGTCTGGATGGACGCGGCATTCGGGCCGCTGTCGTGGGTGACGATCATCGCCACGGCAGTGGGTTTCGGCGCCACCATCCTGCTCACCGCTGGGCTGATGGGGCTGATGTTCCTCAGCTCCGGCACCGGGCATGACGATGCCGTCGACGATTTCGTCAAAGACGAAAAGGACCGGCACCACCGTTAGGCAGTGCCGGTCCCTTCGCGTTCAGAAGAGGTGAGCCGGGTTCAGCTGGCGGCGGTCGCCGCCTCGCTGGCGGCCGGACGCCCGCGGCGGCGGCGCGGCTTTTCCTCGTCCTCGCCGGTGGCGCTGACGCCGAGCGACGGCGGCAGGCGATCGGCCTCGATCGCCGCCGTGTCGTCGCCGGCCGGGACGACCTTGCGGGGCCGGCCGCGGCCGCGCTTGGGCGCGGGGGCCTCGGCCGCCTCGGCCTCGTTGCCTTCGGCGGCAACCGGCTGCTCGTCGCTGCCGTTGCGCCGCCGCGAGCGGCCGCGAGCCGCGCGCTGATCCTCGCCGTCGCCGTCCTAGGCGCCGGCCTAGTCGTGCTGGTCGGCATGGCCGGTGCGGCCGGTCGGGCGCGTCTCGTCGCCGCCGCGGCGGCGCTG
>JBQCHA010000078.1:0-7904 GCA_051955175.1 Sphingomonas sp. | reverse complement strand
AGTGGGTCGTCCACGAACCTTATGTGCGCTCGATCCTGTTCGGCGCCTCGAGCGAGCGGAACATCCGCAGCACGGTCGATCTCGTCCGCAAGTATGACCGTCAGGAGGCGCTTGCGGCATGAGGTAGGGAGACAATGTCAGTTGGGGGAACTGCCGTGAAGAAGAAGTCGCTATTCGCGCGGCGTCGGCTCGTCTTGGTCGCCGGTGCCGCCATGAACCTGTTCGTCACCTCTGCCGTCTCGGCGCAGGAGGTGCCGCTGCCTGACCTGCCGCCGCTGCAGCCGCGGCTGTATATCGGCGATACCGAGGGGCAGGTCGAAATGGACGTCCGCCGCCGCCATCGGCCGGCGTTCGACCCGGTCGGCATCCCGATCGGGAACTGGCGGCTCTACCCGTCGCTGGGCGCCGATGTCGGCTATGAATCGAACCTGTTCGGCGACGAACACGATCCGGTGTCGGCGGCGCTGGTCGACCTCCGGCCCGCCGCTTCGTTCGAGGCGGATCCGTCCTGGGGCCAGATGCGGTTCGACGCCAGTGGGCAGCTGACCCGGTTCATCGATCATCCGCAGGCGAACGAGAACAGCTTCACCGTCGCCACCTACACGCGTTACGAACTGGGCGACCAGTCGATGATCGAGATCGGCGCCGACGCGGGGCAGCAGATCGAGCGCCGCGATTCGAGCGGCTTTCCCGACGGCCGCGTCGAACCCGTCCGCTATTTCCAGACGCAGGTCTATGGCCGCGCCAGTCATGAGGGCGGCGACCTGCGGCTGGTCGGCGCGGTCGATTTCACGCGGTTCAATTTCCAGGATACGCGGGCGCTGGCCGCCGACGGCACGGTGCTGGCGGTGGTCGACCAGGATGTACGCGACCAGCGCGTACTGCGCGGCGACCTGCGCGCCGATTACACGCTGTCGCCCGGCATCTCGCTGTTCGCGCGCGGGATCGTGCAGTCGGTCAATTATCGCGTCGCCTATATCGCGCCCGGCGTGCCCAATCTCGACGGCAAGACCTACACGGCGCTCGGCGGGGTGGCGCTGGGCGGCGCGGGATTGCTGCGCGGCACGATCGGCCTGGGCTATGTCTGGCGCGATTTCGGCGGCGGGTCTGCCGCGCCCAACATCAGCGGCCTGGCGATCAACGCCGATGTCGCCTATTTCGCCACGCCCATCCTGACGCTGTCGGCCCAGGCCTCCCGCACGGTGGAGGAGGCGGTGCTGCAGGACGCATCGGGCTATACCAGCACCTCGTTCGGCGTCGGCGCCGATTACGAGCTGCGGCGCTGGCTGATCATCCATGCCAACGCCAATTTCCGTTACAACGATTTCCGGATCAATCCGCGCACCGACAAGGTATTCAACGCCTCGATCGGCGCCACCTACAATGTCGATCGCCATGTCGCCTTCGACGGCAGCATGGGTTACGTGAAGCGCAACGTCGACAACGATCCGTTCGCTGCGAGCTACGACGACTTCGTCGTCCGGGTCGGCGCCCGCTACGCCTTCTGAAGGCGACCGGTCACTCCGCCGCGACCGCTGCCCGGCGGTCGCGGCTCAACCCCACCGCGCCCAGCATGAGATCGAATAACGGCCGCGCCGCGAGCCGCAGCACCACGAGATAAAGCACCACCCCGACGCCGCTGAGCAGCGCCAGCGCCGCGATCGGCGGCCATCCCGCCGGGATCGCGTCCCGCGCGGCGAACACGCCGCCCAGCATGGCCGCCGTTGCCGCCGTCGACGGCGCAACCGCGCTCACGATGTCGCTCCACCGGCCGTCCAGCACGCGCAGCGCGAAGCCGAGCCGCATCGGCGCGACGATCAGCGCGGTCGCCGACACCGTTATCGCCAGCGCGATCGGCCCGAAGCGCACGACGGCGAGGAACGTCAGCACGTTGGCCGCTGCGGCGACGGCGGAGCTCAGCGAATCGAGCTGCGTGCGCCGCGCGACCAGCAGGACCGATGTGGCGATGATGCCCAGCGACAGCAGGTAACCGCTCGCCGAGAGCGCCGCCAGGATCGGCGCCACCGCCGCCCAGCGCGGGCCCAGGATGACATGGACGATCTCCGGCGCGGTCACGGCGAGGCCGCCAAACGCCGGCGCGGTAACCGCGCTGGTGAAGGCCAGTCCCGCGCGGAATTCCTTCCGACGGTGGTGGTCGTGCTCCAGATTGGCGAAGGCGGACAAGGTCACTGCCGAGATCGCCTGGACCAGGATCAGATTTGCCGACAGCATGATGCGCTTGGCGGCATTGTAGATGCCGGCCACCGCTGGTCCGAACCAGGCCGAGGCGAAGAACAGGTCGGCATCGTTGCCGATCGACGTCCACACCGCGCTCAATGAGATATGCCGCACCGCGTGATAGGTGCGCACCACATCACGCCAGCGCAGCACCAGCCGCGGCGTCCAGTCGGTCGCTACCCACAATGTCGCCAGGCTGATCGCGCTGATCGCCAGTTGCTGACCGACCAGGCTCCAATATTCGAAGCCGTTGATCGCCATCACGATGCCGATCGCGCCCCCGGCGATCACCGAGCCGGTCGACCGCATCGCCAGTGCCCGGAACCGCATGTGGCGGGCGAGCCACGATCCATGCGTGCCCGACAGGCCGTAGGCGAGCAGCAGCACCGACATCGCGTGCAGCGGCCGCGCAGCACCGGGCGACCCGATCAGCGCGGTCAGCGGTCCGGCGAGCGCGAACATCGCCGCGGCCGTCACCGTACCCAGCACGGCGAGCAGCGTCAGGCTGACGTTGTAGTCGCGCTCGGTGATGTCGGTCTTTGCCGTCAGAGCATATGTCACCGGGTCGAGCACCACGCGCCGCACGATCTCGATCGTCGCGATGCTCACCGCCACCAGTCCGAAGCTCTCCTGCGACACGAACCGCGCGATCACCAGGAAACTGACGAGCGACAGCATCTGCCCCGCGCCCTGGCCGAACACGGCCCAGACGGCGTGACGCGCGGTGCTGGCGTTGGATACCATCAGCTTCTGCCTCGTGTGCAAGCGGGTGGTGCGGGCGCGGTGCGATCGCTCATCGTGCCGCGGCGACGCGCCTGTCCCCTAGCGGCCGTGTCTCGGCCAGCAGGGCGCGGGTATAGGCGGCGGTCGCCGACCAGCGGATGTGGATGGCGTCGTAAAACGCGCGCGCATCGGGCCGGTATGGCGTCGGCTCGAACCGGGCATCGGTCCCTGCCAGGCTCGTCCGAATGGCGTCGTCCAGCTGCGCGGTGAACGCGCCGCCGCCTCGCTGGGCTACCCACTCGGGATGGAGCGGCGTGATCGTGACGTCCAGCGTCACGTCCTTGCGCCGCAGGATCCGGGCGGTCTCGCCCAGCGCCGCGAAGCAGGCCGGATCGGGCGTTACGCCGCCGTAGAAGAGGCCGCGCGAGCGGGCCGGCTGGTTGGGCGCGTCACCATATCGATCCTGGAACAGCGGATCGGGTGCGGTGATGCTGCTCCTCTTCTGGCGCACGATCCGGGCGTTGCCGGCGAGCGTGATCGGATCGAAATAGCGGGCATAGTATCGTGCCGGCGAGGCATGGTTGAACACATAGGCGTCGGCATCGAACACGTTGAACTGCGAGGGATCGCCGCTGGTGCACGCCTCGAAATCGAGCGGCGATGCGATCAGCAGCACATGGCGCACCGACGGCAGGCGCGTCGTCAGCCAGGCGGTGATCGTCTTCACCTCGGTCATCTTGGCGCCGCAGAAGCCGGCGTTGAACGGCCGCACGCCGGGTTTTGCGGCAATCGCCGCGGGGCTGTTGAAATGGCGCCAGGCGACCGAGGAGCCAACCACCAGCAGATTGGGATCGGTCGGCATTCCCTCCCGCATGCTGCGGATTTTCTCGTCGATACACAGGCTGTTGGAAAACTGTGGCGGCGGCAGGGCGTCGTGCGCCTTCAGTACGAGCAGCGTAGAAGCAAGCCCCCCCATCGTCAGCAGCGCACCGGCGACCATCGCCAGCAGGTAGATCTGCATCGGCGTCAACCGAATGCCCCGCTGCGGCAGAGGGAGCGCGAGCGTTGCCATCAGGCCGGCGCCAGCTTGGCGTCGATCAGCGCGACGAAATCGCCGACGTTGCGCAAGGCCTCGAACTCGGCGGTGCGGAAGCGGACGCCGAAGCGCTGCTCGGCGGCGACGATCAGCGTGACATGCGCCTGGCTGTCCCAGCCGGCGACATCCGCCGCTGTGGTCTGCGGGCCGATCACGATGTCGTCATCATCGAACACGTCGCGCATCACGTCGGTCAGCGCAGCGTAGATGTCGGGTCGGCTCATGCGGTCGTCTCCAGCTCCAGATGGTGGGCAGGCGCCGGCCGCGCCGCGATCGCCAGCTGCCAGAACCTCGCCTCGCTCGTTGCTCCGGCGGGAGCGGGGGCGGGCTCGAAACCCAGCGCCCGATAATGATGCTCGACCATGCCGTTGCGGCCGCTCGGCCGGTATTCGCCGATCAGCGTGGTGATGCCGCGGGCCGACGCAGCGTCGATCAGCACCGACAGCGCCGCCGCCTCGACGCCGCGGCCGAGGACGCGGCAACTCATCAGCCAGGTATCGATCAGCCAGCTGTCGTCGGGCCAGGCGGCGTCGCGGCGGGAGATGATCACGCTGATCAGGCCGTTGTCGCCGAACCGGTCGCGCAGCCGGAACGCCAGCGCCACCGCGCCGGGATCGTGCATCACCTGCTCCAGCTCCGCCTCGCTGCGGCGGCGCGTCGTCAGGTTGAACTGGTTGCTCTTGTTGATCAGCTGCGCCGCGCGTGGCCGGTCGATCGGCGTCACCGGGCCGGATACCAGCTTCATCTCCAGGCTGCGCAGGAAACCTTCCATGTCGGTCGCCTCGTCGAGCGCGGCGGTGCGTGCGTTGTTGGCGGCGTAGCTCCGCCCGCGGCCGAAGTCGTCCCCGGTGATCGCCGCCGCCTCGAAATAGCCTGCCGCGGCGATCCGTTCGGGGTAGAAGGCGACGTCGTCGGGCAGTTCCGGCACGGCGACCTCGGGCAGTTCTCGCCGGACGATCGCGCGTTCGGCCGGGTTGTCGTCGACAAACACCAGGGCGTCGGTGCCGATGTTGAGCTGCCTGGCGATGGCGCGGATATTGCCGGCCTTGTCGCTCCAGTTGCAGACGAAGCAGGCGATGTCGCCATAACCCAGCTGCATTTCCGGGTGGCGGTCGAACACCGCACGGGCGACGTCGTGGTCGTTCTTGCTGCACACCGCCAGGATGATGCCCCGCTCAGCCAACCGGCGGACGTAAAGCTGGAAGGCGAGATACGCCTCGCCTTCGGCACTTCCCTGGCCCAGCTTCAGGTTTTCGATGCCGTCGTCGCCGACCACGCCGCCCCACATCGTATTGTCGAGATCGAGCACCAGGCATTTGCGCGCGCGACCGGCGGCCGCCGCCAGCACCTGTGCGAGCAGCTCGCCGTAGAGCGGCGCGAACACCGGGTTGATGAGCTGCTTGGCCTGGTACCAGCGCACCGGATCGAACAGTCGATCGTGGCCATGAACGGCGGGCATGCGCGCCGCCACGTCGAGCAGCAGCGTGCCCTCCTCGGCGGCGGCGTCGCGGATCGCGGCGTTGAGCGTGCGGCACAAGGCAGCGGGAGAGGCAGGCAGCAGCGCCTCGTTCGATCCGACCAGCGGCGGCGATTGCGGCAGCAGCGTCTGCTGGACGGGCGTCGCCTGCCAGCGGCGCCGGACGGTGCGCCACCAGCCGCGCATCTCCGCGATCGCCGCGGCGATTGCCTCATCCGCCTCGCGGCGGCCGGCGCTGATCGGCAGGCCACCGAGCAGCGTCGCCATCTCGGGGGCGATCAGCACATGGCTGGGCGCGAACGCATCGAGCGCCTCATCGCCCGCGATCAGCGCGTGGCGGTATTGGCCATAGTCGCCGACGTGGACGGTCACCGCCAACCCGTGCCGCACTCCGCCGACTCGGATCGCCGGCGCGAGATGGTCGAGCGTATGGCCGCCGATGAGCGCCAGCCGCACCGCCGGCGCCCCGCCTGGGGCGGGGAGGGCGGCGGAGAACCGGTCGAGCCGGCTGGTGGCGATCGCGTCGAGGTCATGTCTCGCCAGCCGCGCCGCCGCTGCCGGCTGCTCTGCGGTGTCCAGCGCCTTTAGCGTACGCAACGCGGCGCCGGGGTCGGGAAGGACGGGGAGCCAGGAAAGAAGCGACATGGCGTCCGGCTCCGTCAGAACTGGAAGTAGAGGAATTCGCGCGGTGCCGACGACAGCGCGTAGAGCAGCGTGATCGTCGACATGGCGCCGATCACCAGCCCCAGCGCCGGCGTCGGTCGCCACGGCACGATCGCGGCGTAGCGCTCTGTCCAGCTCGGCTGCGGCTTGAAATCGAGCGCGGTGCGGTGCTCGCGCAGCCATTGGTAGGCATTGGGGAAGGTCCAGACGACGACCAGGAACAGCACGATGCGGACCGCGTAGCTCGCCTCGAAATTGCTCAGCGAGCCGATCGGCACGTGCACCGCCTGCGCCAGCGACGCGATCAGCGGGATGTTGGCGAGCGGACCGGGCAGGGTGATGCCGTTCAGCCCCACCATCCCGGCAATGAGGTCGAGCGCCGCGGGCACGCTCGGCGCGCGGAAGAACACCAGCGCGACCATCGTGCAGAGGAAGGTCAGCAGCACCGACCCCGCCACCGCGATCGGTGTGCCGGCGTCGAGCGGCACGCCGCGATGCACCTTCCACGCGCGCCAGGCATGGGCGACGATCAGATAGGCGCCGTGCAGCGCGCCGAAGATCACGAACTGCCAGCCAGCGCCGTGCCAGATGCCCGACACCAGCATGGTGAAGGCGGTCGGCAGCGCGACCAGCGCCACGAAGGTGCCGGGGCTCATCCGCCCGCGCCGCGGCAACGGCAGGCCCTGTGCCGCACGACGGCGGGTGAAGGCGACGACGATCGGATTGTAGACATACGCGGTCAGGAAACGGGTCAGTGTCATATGCCAGCGCGACCAATAGTCGATGACGTTGCGCGCCTTGTACGGGCTGTTGAAATTGGGCGGCAGCGAGATGCCGAACAGCAGCCCCAGGCCGATCGCCATGTCGGTGTAGCCCGAGAAATCGAAATAGATCTGCAGCGCGTAGGACAATGCCCCGGTCCACGCCTGGACGAACTGGACGCCGCCGGTTTGCGCCGCGGCGAAGATCGGCCGCACCGCGGTGCCGAACGGATCGGCGACCATCACCTTCTTGAACAGTCCGATCAGGAACAGCGTCAGCCCTACCGCGACCAGGTCCCAGCGCGGGCGGAAGCGGCCGGGCGCGCTGAACTGCGCCAGCATCTCGCGATGGTGCGTGATCGGCCCGGCGATCAGATGCGGGAAGAAGGTGATGAACAGGCAATAATTGAGCGGGTCGCGCTCGCTGACGCGGCCGCCATAGGCATCGACCAGATAGGCGATCTGCTGGAAGGTGAAGAAGGAGATGGCGAGCGGCAGGATGACGTGCGGCACCTGCCAGTCGCCGCCGAACAGTTCCTTCGTCGTCGCCAGCACGAACATCGTGTATTTGAAATAGCCGAGCAGCCCGACGTTGAACGCGATGCCCAGCGCCAGCGTCGCCTTTCGGGGACGGCGCACCAGCAGCCCGCCCAGCCAGTAATTGACCGCCATGCTGGCCAGCAGCAGCGGCAGGTTCTGCCACCGCCACCAGCTGTAGAACACCAGCGAGGCGATGGTCAGCCACAGCTCGGCCAGGCGCGGTTGGCGGCTGGCGGCGATGATGACGAATCCCAGGAAGACAACGGGCAGGAACAGCAGAATGAATTCGCTGGAATTGAACAACATGCCCGAACTCCCCCCGGTAGTTCCCGCGCCCGCCGATGGCTCGCGTCCAGCTCTTTCGGCTGGCGCGACGATGCCGTCGGTCTGGCTGTCAGCTACTGTT
>JBQCHA010000077.1:0-10039 GCA_051955175.1 Sphingomonas sp. | reverse complement strand
CTCCATGATCGCGGTCAGGAACATGGCGTTCTGCTCGCTCGTCGCGTTCTGCGCGGCGGCGATATGGTCGGGCTCCTCGATCACCGGCACGTAGAACACGGTGTTGTCGGCCAGGCCGACCTGCACGTCGCTCGGCGCATTGGCGCGGATCGCCTCGACGCCGAGGCCATGGGCGAGCACGCCATGGTGGCGCACCTGGTTCACCTGCGCCGGCGGCAGCTTCAGGCCGGGCGCATGCTTGCCGTCCTTGTGGCTGAGGTCGGTGAAGCAGCGCAGCTCGTTCACCGTCATCACGTTCTTGACGCGGTCGCCCAGCGTCTTGGCCATGAAGCCGGCATAATCGGCAAACGCTTTCGCGGTGTCGCGGTTCTGCCAGCCGCCGGGCAGCGCCTGCGGCAGGTCCCAATGGAACAGCGTGACATACGGGGTGATGCCGGCCGCCATCAGCTGGTCGATCACGCGGTTGTAATAGTCGACGCCCTTCGGATTGGGCCGGCCGCGTCCGTCCGGGAATATCCGCGACCAGGCGATCGACATGCGGTACGTCTTGACGCCCAGGTTCTTGAGCAACTGGATATCGTCGGCATAGCGGTGATAGCTGTCGCATGCGACGTCGCCGGTGTCGCCATTGGCGATCTTGCCCGGGGTGTGGGCGAACACGTCCCAGTTGGTCAGGCCCCGCCCGTCCTCATGCACCGCACCTTCGATCTGGTAGGACGCCGTCGCGCAGCCCCACAGGAAGCCCTCGGGGAAGGTGAGCGAATCACCACCCGTCGCCGCTGCCAGTGCCCGCGTGCCGCCGCCGGCCATCGCCAGCGAACCGCCGGCCGCCAGCCCCGCCCTCATGAAATTCCGCCTGTTCATCATGCCTCTCCCGCTCTTGTCTCTTGTTGAGCCGAGCGGAAGCTATTTGCTTTAGCGTTAAATCACAAGCGCTCAGCCACCGGTGGATTGCCGCATCACCAGCTCGAACGGGACGAGCTCGTCGCGGGGCGGCTCGTCGGGCGTGCGGATCGCCTCGAGCAGCAGCTCGGTCGCCTGGCGCGCGAGCGTGCCCACCGGCTGCCGCACGGCCGATAGGGCGGGGAACACCTTGGTCGCTAGCGGCGCGTCGTCGAACCCCGCGACCGCCAGCTCCTCGGGCACCGAGAGGCCCATGCTGTGCGCGACCCAGGTCACCGCGGCAGCCATCTCGTCGTTGCCAGCGAAGATCGCCGTCGGGCGGTTGGGGCGGTCAAGCAGCTGGCGCGCCGCGGCCAGCCCCGATTCGAACATATAATCGCCCGACACGCAGAGATCGGGATCGACCGCCAGATCATGCGCACGCAACGCGGCTTCATGGCCCTCGCGCCGGGCCATGGCGCTGGAATGCGCCGGCGGCCCCGCGATGAAGCCGATCCGCCGATGGCCGCGCGCGATCAGCGCCTCGGTCATCGCGTGCGCGGCGGCATGCTCGTCGATCCGCACCGTGCTCATGTCGGGCAGCGGGCCGCCGGTGCCGATCGCGGCCAGCGGCAGCCCGAGCGCGCTGGGCGCGGGCCGTCCGGTCACCATTTCGGCAAACGGCGGCAGCAGCAGGATCGCCTGCGCGCCACGCTGCGCCAGGCCCAGCATCTCGGCCTCGACGGCGGGCGCATCCGCCTCGCCGCAATCGCGCACGATCAGCTGCACGCCGCGCGCCGAGGCGGTGTCGAGTGCCGCCACTAGCGCATCGCTGACATAGTCGCTGCGCGCGTGCTGATAGAGCATCCCCAGCCGCGTCGCGCCCGCCGAGGCGAGGTGTCGCGCGGCGGTGTCGGGCAGATAGCCGAGCGCGTCGATCGCCGCGCGCACGGTGCGGCGCGTCGCGGCGCTGACGCGCCCGGTCTCGTTGATGACGTTGGATACCGTCATCGTCGATACGCCGGCGCGCGCGGCGACGTCCGCCATGGTGACGGCGCGGCTGCCGCGGCGTGACGTGCGCGCCATGACGATACCGGTCCCGGTGTCGCGCTGCCGCGTCAGCCGGCGGTCGGCAGCTCGGGCTCGAGCAGGCGGTGCAGGTGGACGACGACGTACTTCATCTCGGCATCGTCCACCGTCCGCTGCGCCGCGGCGCGCCATGCCTTCTCGGCGGTGGCGTAATCGGGGAAGATGCCGACGATGTCGATCGAGCCGAGATCGTCGAAGTCGAGCGTCTGCGGATTGGACACGCGACCGCCGAACACAAGGTGGAGCTTGCTCATGGAGTGACCTTCAGATGGAATCTGCCAGATGGCATCTGGCGGTCGCTCTAGGCCGTGCCGCAACGATCGGCAACCACGTGCGGGCGCCCCGGCTTCAGGCGGGAACGCCCGCGGCGCTCAGGCCTTGTCGGCAGCTGCTTTCACCGCGGCACCGCCGGCATTGCTCGCCGCCGACATCACACCGTCGACCAGCCGCTGCACCTGCGCGCGCGCCGCGTCGCGACTGACGCCCGCCTGGTCGAGCTCCTGGCGTCCGGTTTCACGTGCCGCCTTGATCGCCGCCGTCGCGCTGTCGTTCAGCCGTTTGCCCAGCGGCCCGAGCAAATCCGCCTCACGCGCGGTGCGCGGCAGCAGCGCGCCCAGCACCGCGCCTACCGCGACGCCGCCGGCGAGCAACGCCAGCGGACGCTCCTCCGCCAGCCCGCCGGCGCGCGCGCTCGCCTGCTTCGTCAGCTGCTTCGAACTGTCAAAGGCGTCGCGTGCCTTCTGCTCGGTCTTGTTCTTCATGTCGGTCACCGCGACCTCCTCCGTCGATGGCCCTTGGCCTGTTCAGCAATCAAACTCGAATCCGCCGCGCCGGTTGCATATTGCTCGGCCTCGGCGGCCTCGGCGGCCTTGGCGGCTTTGCGCCGCGACCGCCAGCGAAACAGCCGCCGCACGGCGATCAGCGCCGCCAGCCCTGCGGCAACCTTGGCGATGCCGCCCGAATGGCGCCGCGCCGCCACGATTCCGGCAGAGGCGATCTCCTCGCCGGTCCCGATGATCTGTTCGCTCGCCTTGCGCGCGAGCGTCTGCGGACTCAGCCGGTCCTGCAGCTCGTTCACCGTCGCCATCAGCTCCGCGCGGGCGCGGTCGGAACGCGCCTGCGCCCGGGCCAGCCGCTCACCACTGATGCTCATGGCAGGCCCTCTTCGGGATTGACGATCTTCTGGATGCGATTGAGCGCCAGTCGACCCAGGATGCCGGCGATGATCAGCGTGCCGAACACCACGATGACCGCCGCCCAGATCAGGCCAAGCGGGAAGGTGAGGATCGCCACCAGCGCGACCAGCGCCGTGATCACCGCGGCCTGCGTCAGCAACATGGAGGCGACGCCCAGGAAGATCGCGCCGCGCGCCTTCACCAGGCGGCGGAAGGCTTTGGCGCGGAAACAGTCGATCTCCGCCCGCGCCACCTCCTTGGCGTTGTTGACCAGGCGGCTGAACAGGTCAGGCAGCGGTGCCTCGTCGAGCCCCAGTTGCTCGGCGACGGCGTCGCGCTGGATGGAATCGGTCATCAAGGCCTCGATCGGCCGCTTACGCGGTCTTGTCTTGATTGGCGTCCACGCCGGACTTCACGAGGCGGGCCAGCACGAAACCGATCGCGGGGGCGGTGCCGATCGCGACGGCGGGGCTCTTCTTCACGAAGTTGCGCGCCTCGGCGAGCAGCTCGTCGATGTCCTTGGCGTCGAGCGTGTTGGCGAAGCCCGCCACCGATTCCGCCGCCGACCGCGCATAATTGCCATAGTCGTCGCCCAGCCGTTCATCGACCGAACCGGCGGCCTCGCTCATCAGCTTGGCGAACTCGGCCAGCGCGCCGCTCGCCTTGGCCTTGCCTTCCTGGGCGTAATTGCGTGCGCTGTCGGTCGCCTGCTGCTGCAGCCGCGCGACGCCCTGTTTCACCGAATCGCGTGCCGTGGCGCTGGCCTTGCTCGCCTCTTCGGAAACGGCGTGGGCGGCGTCGCTGATCTTCGCCTTGGCCTTGGCCGTGGTGGAGGCGTGGTCTTCCAGCTGATGGTCAGGAGGCGTGCCGATCGGGACGGTCGGCGGGGTCGGATTGATGGTGTCGTCGGCCATGGTCATCTGCCCTTTTCTCGTTTTCCCGGTCAACAACCCGCCCGCTGCCCGGTTCCATGCGGCGCGAGCGAATTGCGAGAGGCGCGGCCAGTCGTTACAGCCCCGCCCGAACGCCGCCGCTGGCGCCCGCTCTCAATTTAGGAGGACCGTTTCGTGACCGCAATCATCGACATCCATGCCCGCCAGATTCTCGACAGCCGCGGCAACCCGACCGTCGAGGTCGACATGCTGCTGGAAGACGGCAGCTTCGGTCGTGCCGCGGTGCCCTCGGGGGCCTCGACCGGCGCGCACGAGGCGGTCGAGCGCCGCGACGGCGACAAGAGCCGCTGGGGCGGCAAGGGCGTCGACGATGCGGTGGAGGCGGTCAATGACGAGATCGCCCAGGCGGTGATCGGCATGGATGCCGAGGACCAGGCCGATCTCGACCAGGCGATGATCGAATTGGACGGCACGGAGAACAAGGGGCGGCTCGGCGCCAATGCGATCCTGGGCGTCAGCCTGGCGGCGGCGAAGGCCGCGGCGGAGGCGAGGGGACTGCCGCTCTACCGCTATGTCGGCGGCGTCGCGGCGCACGTCCTGCCGGTGCCGATGATGAACATCATCAACGGCGGTGAACATGCCGACAATCCGATCGACTTCCAGGAGTTCATGATCGTGCCGGTCGGCGCCGAGTCGATCGCCGAGGCGGTGCGCTACGGCTCGGAAATCTTCCACACGCTGAAGAAGGGCCTCGCCGAAAAGGGGCTGCAGACCGCGGTCGGCGACGAGGGCGGCTTCGCGCCCAACCTCGCCAGCACCACCGACGCGCTCGACTTCATCATGGCCTCGATCGAAAAGGCCGGCTACACACCCGGCGACGACGTCATGCTGGCGCTCGACTGCGCCTCGACCGAGTTCTTCAAGGGCGGCAAGTATGAGATGGTGGGCGAAGGCAAGAGCCTCTCGCCCGACGAGATGGTCCGCTATCTCGAGGATCTCGCCGGCCGCTACCCCATCTTCTCGATCGAGGACGGCATGGCCGAGGACGATTGGGACGGCTGGGCCTCGCTCACCCGCGCGATCGGCAGCAAGGTGCAGTTGGTCGGCGACGACATCTTCGTGACCAACCCGGCGCGTCTGGCCGACGGCATCGCGCGCGGCGTGGGCAACTCGCTGCTGGTCAAGGTCAACCAGATCGGCACGCTGACCGAGACGCTGGAGGCGGTCTCGATGGCGCAGCGCGCGAGCTACACCGCGGTCATGTCGCACCGTTCGGGCGAGACCGAGGATTCGACCATCGCCGACCTCGCCGTCGCGACCAATTGCGGGCAGATCAAGACCGGCAGCCTCGCGCGTTCGGACCGGCTCGCCAAATACAATCAGCTGATCCGCATCGAGGAGGAACTGGGTGATGCCGCCCGCTATGCCGGTCGTGACGTTATCCGAACGAAATAACAGCTTGATCCACGAGTCGCGATGATTCAGAGAGAGGTGGATGACGACGCCATCCACCTTTCGCACTTTGCTTCGCCGGACCTGGATGCCGGCCGCGATGCTGATCGTCATGGCGTTCTTCGGCGGGTACGCGGTGCTCGGCCCCAACGGCGTGCTCGCTTATGGCCAGTATCAGCGCGAACTCGCCGTCCGCCAGGGGCAATATCATGCGCTCGATCAGCAGCGCGCCAAGCTCAAGAATCGCGTGGCCCTGCTCGATCCCAAGCATGTCGATCCCGACATGGCGGACGAGCTGACCCGCAAGGAGCTTGGCGTGGTCGGGCCGAACGAAGTCGTCGTGCCGCTTAACTGATGACGCCGCGCGAGCTGATCGACACCGCGCGCGTGCCGGGCGGCGCCGAACTGCGCCTGTTCCGCCGCGGGCGCGACTTCATGATCGTGCTCGATCGTAACGAGCTGATGTCGACGCGGATGAGCGGGTCGGAAGAGGCACTGGCGTCGATGACGATCGCGCGGCTCGCTGGTCGCCCCGCGCCGCACCTGCTGATCGGCGGCTATGGCATGGGCTTTACGCTGCGCGCCGCGCTCGCGCTGCTCGGGCCGGACGCGCGGTCGAGCGTGGTGGAGATCGTTCCCGAAATCATCGAGTGGGCGCGCGGGCCGATGGCTGAGCTCGCTGCCGGATGCCTCGACGATCCGCGCGTCACCTTGATTCGCGGTGACGTCGCCGATGCGATCGCCCGTGGGGCGGGGGCCTATGACGCGATCCTGCTCGATGTGGACAACGGGCCCGACGGCCTCAGCCGGGACGCCAACGATCGTCTCTATTCCGCGCGCGGGCTGGCCGTCGCGCGCGCCGCGCTCCGGCCCGGCGGCGTGCTCGCGATCTGGTCCGCCGCGCCCGACAAGGCCTTCACCCGCCGCCTCGCCGATGCCGGCTTCGCGGTGGAGCAGGTCGGGGTGCGCGCCCGCAGCAACGGCAAGGGGCCACAGCACGTCATCTGGTTCGGCACGCGGCGCTGACCATACAGTTCGTCACCCCGGGCTTGACCTGGGGTCCCGCTACCTGATGCGGCGTCGAAGACTAAGCGGGACCCGGATCAATTCCGGGTGACGTTCAAGGGATCGACTCGCCCGTCGTCCCGTTCTTCCTTTAACGCCATTTGGACGGGTCATTGCGCCCGGCGCGAAAGTCGTCCTATAGGCGCCGCATTCCGATCCTCCCTTACGGAAAACGAGGTACTTCGCCCGTGGCAAAAGCCCCTGCATCCGCCCGTAAAGTCGAACCCCCCAAGCCCAACCGCGAACGGCCCGACGAGCCCAAGCGCTACGAAGCGTCGAAGGAAGAGCTTCTGCAGTTCTACAAGAACATGCTGCTCATCCGCCGTTTCGAGGAAAAGGCCGGCCAGCTCTACGGCCTCGGCTTCATCGGCGGCTTCTGCCACCTCTACATCGGCCAGGAAGCGGTCGCGGTGGGCCTGCAGTCGGCGTTGGATGGCGAGAAGGACAGCGTCATCACCGGCTATCGCGACCATGGCCACATGCTCGCCTACGGCATCGATCCCAAGGTCATTATGGCCGAGCTGACCGGTCGCGAGGCCGGCATCTCGAAGGGCAAGGGCGGGTCGATGCACATGTTCTCGACCGAGAAGAAGTTCTACGGCGGCCATGGCATCGTCGGCGCGCAGGTCGCGCTCGGCACCGGCCTCGCGTTCGCGCACAAGTATAGCGAGGACGGCGGCGTCGCGATGGCCTATTTCGGCGACGGCGCGGCCAACCAGGGCCAGGTCTACGAAAGCTTCAACATGGCCGAGCTGTGGAAGCTGCCGATCATCTACGTGATCGAGAACAACCAATACGCGATGGGCACCAGCGTCAACCGCTCCTCGGCGGAAGACCAGCTCTACAAGCGCGGCGAGAGCTTCCGCATCCCTGGCATCCAGGTCGATGGCATGGATGTGCTGGCGGCGCGCGGCGCGGCCGAAGAGGCGCTCGCCTGGGTCCGTGCCGGCAAGGGGCCGATCATCCTCGAGATGAAGACCTATCGCTATCGCGGCCACTCGATGTCCGATCCGGCCAAGTATCGCAGCCGCGACGAGGTTCAGGCGGTGCGCGACAAGTCCGATCCGATCGAACACGTCAAGCGCGAGCTCGAGGCGCAGGGCGTCAAGGAAGACGAGCTCAAGACCATCGAGCAGGAGATCCGCAAGGTGGTGAACGAGGCTGCTGACTTCGCCGAGCAGACGCCCGAGCCCGACGCGGCCGAACTGTATACCGACGTGCTGGTGGAGACCTATTGAGATGGCGATCGAGATCAAGATGCCGGCCCTGTCCCCGACGATGGAGGAAGGCACGCTCGCCAAATGGCTGGTGAAGGAAGGTGACACGGTCAAGGCCGGCGACATCATGGCCGAGATCGAGACCGACAAGGCGACCATGGAGTTCGAAGCGGTCGACGAGGGCACGATCGCCAAGATCCTGGTGCCCGAGGGCACCGACGGCGTCGCCGTGGGCGCGGTGATCGCGATGCTCGCCGAAGAGGGCGAGGATGCCTCCTCGGTGCAGGCGCCGGCTGCCGGCGACAAGGCCGAAGCGGGCGAGGGCGCCAACGCCCATCCGAAGGAAAACGCCCCTGCCGATCAGGCGCCAAACGCCCCGCAGAGCCCGACGCCGCACAAGGTCGAGACCGGCGCGCGCCAGATGTTCGAAGCCGCCAGCCACGACGCCGCCGACGATCCCGAGATCCCGGCCGGCACCGAGATGGTGAAGCTCACCGTCCGCGAGGCGTTGCGCGACGCGATGGCCGAGGAAATGCGCGCCGATACCCGCGTGTTCGTGATGGGCGAGGAAGTCGCCGAATACCAGGGCGCCTACAAGGTGACCCAGGGCCTGCTCGACGAATTCGGGCCGAAGCGCGTGGTCGATACGCCGATTACCGAATACGGCTTTGCCGGCCTTGGCACCGGTGCGGCGATGGGCGGCCTGCGTCCGATCGTCGAGTTCATGACGTTCAACTTCGCTATGCAGGCGATCGATCACATCATCAATTCGGCGGCCAAGACCAACTATATGTCCGGCGGCCAGATGCGCTGCCCAATGGTGTTCCGCGGCCCCAACGGCGCCGCCAGCCGCGTCGCTGCGCAGCATTCGCAGAACTATGGCCCGTGGTACGCCAGCGTCCCCGGCCTGATCGTCATCGCGCCTTATGACGCCGCCGATGCCAAGGGTCTGCTCAAGGCCGCGATCCGCAGCGAAGACCCGGTCGTGTTCCTCGAAAACGAGCTGATGTACGGCCGCAGCTTCGACGTGCCCAAGCTCGACGACTGGGTGCTGCCGATCGGCAAGGCCCGCATCATGAAGCCGGGCAAGGACGTGACGATCGTCAGCTATTCGATCGGCGTCGGCATTGCGCTCGAAGCCGCCGAAAAGCTCGCCGAGCAGGACATCGACGCCGAGGTCATCGACCTGCGCACGCTGCGCCCGCTCGACAAGGCGACGGTGCTGAAAAGCCTCGCCAAGACCAACCGCATGGTGGTGGTCGAGGAAGGCTGGCCGACCTGCTCGATCGCGTCGGAACTCGCCGCGATCGCGATGGAAGAAGGCTTCGACGACCTCGACGCGCCGGTGCTGCGCGTCACCAACGAAGACGTGCCGATGCCCTATGCCGCCAACCTCGAGAAGCTGATGCTGATCGATAGCGACAAGGTCGTAAAGGCGGTCGAGAAAGTGACCTACCGCAGCTGATCCCGATCGGTCCGGCCGGGCGTTCCGGCCGGACTAGCTGGTGGTGCAGGGCGTTCCGCTGCCGATGTTGGCCGGATCAATGGGCGTGCCGAGCAGACGCCGGTCGCGTACCGCCATCGAGGCGATCTGGTCGATGTGCGTGGTCGGCACCAGCCTGCTCGAAAACAGCGGCTTGTATTCGTAATACACCTCGACGAACATGGTCGCGTTGTAATCGGCCGCCGTCACTTGATGGCCGGACGGGCCGATGCCGGTCAGATTGGTGTCGCCCTGTAATCCATACCGGGACTTGTGGGCCTTCGAACCGTAGCAGCGTTGCCAGCTGATCTTGTACGTCGATGTCGTATTGGGGCTGGCGACCGGCTCCAGCTGCGACAGGATGATCCGGCCATTGGCCTTGACGTCGAGGTTGGATGACTGGATTTCGGCGCCGGTGAAGGTGTCCTGTATGTTGTTTTCGCTCACCGCCGTCGCGCCGTTAGAATCGGCCCCCATTCGCGAGCCATTATCGGCGACCATCAGCGCGATCTGGCTGACCCGCATCTGCGTCGTGATGTAATTGGCATATTCGCCGCCCGTGATGCCCAGCATGATCAGGATCGGCAGCGCCAGGGCGAATTCGGTGATCGCCACCGCGCGGCGGTGCCGGAGGACCGCACTGAGCGTCCGGCGCGGGGTGATGCGTATCGTCATGACCCGCTGCAGTGCAGGGTCGGCGGGTTTTGCGAATAGGTCGACTGATCCGCATACGGCTGCACGGCGAGCACCGTCTGGGCGCTGAGGTTCACGGTCTTGGACATG
>JBQCHA010000076.1:0-4188 GCA_051955175.1 Sphingomonas sp. | reverse complement strand
CTGCCGCGCACCGTGTAGAACAGCACCGCGCGCCCGGCCGGCGCCGGCAAAGTCACCTGCGCGCTGGCCGCCAGGTCCACCGTCGCCAGCATCACCCCGGTCAATGACTCGATCGGCGCACCGGCGGCGCCCGATACCGCTCGTATCGTGACGCCGGGCGCGGGGCGGCTCTGGGCGATCTTGCCGGCGGTGACGCCGATGTAGCGCGGCGGCGTCATCTTCAGCCGCGCCGGAAGATTGACCCACAACTGCAGGATTTCGAGCGGCCCGCCGCTACGCTTGAACGCGTCGGGCGACAGCTCGGCGTGGACCAGTCCGCTGCCCGCCGTCATCCACTGCACGCCGCCCGCCTCGACGATGCTCTCGCCGCCGCCGGTGTCGCGATGCGCCAGGCTACCCGACAGGATGAAGGTCACCGTCTCGAACCCGCGATGCGGATGCGGCCCGAACGGCAGGCCATGGTTGCCGGGACGATAGGTCTGCGGCCCATGATGGTTGAGGAACAGGAACGGGTCGACTTGCGGCAGGCCCGGCCCCGGCACCGGCCGCCGCGTGACGAGGTCGCCGATATCGTCGCGCCGCGCCGGGTAGAGCGCGGTCACGCTGCGTCCGGCGCTCATGACTCGGCTCCGGGAATCAACGGCACGGGGCCGGCGGGCACGATGCCGCTGGGATTAATGTGGCGATGGCTCTCGTAATAATGATGGCGGATGTGATGGAAATTGACCGTCTCGGCCACGCCGTCCAGCGCGTAGAGCCGCCGCGTCAGCGCCGCGAGGTTGGGGTAAACGGCGATCCGCCGGATGTTGCACTTGAAATGCCCGTAATAGACCGGGTCGAAGCGGATCAGCGTAGTCCACAGCCGAACGTCGGCCTCGGTCAGCGTGTCGCCGACCAGCCATTCGCGGCCGTCGAGGCGGCGTTCCAGCTCGTCGAGCATCGCGAACAGCGGCCCGATCGCCTGGTCATAGGCCGCTTGCGAGCGCGCGAAACCCGTTTTGTACACGCCGTTGTTGACCGCGTCGTAGACGCGCGCGTTCAGGGTGTCGATCTCCTCGCGATGCGCGGCGGGATAGAGGTCCAGCGGCATCGCGCCGATATGATCGAACGCGCTGCCGAACATGCGGAGGATCTCCGACGATTCGTTGTTCACGATCGTCCCGCGCTGCGTGTCCCACAGCAGCGGAACGGTGACATGGCCGCTATAGTCGGGCTTCGCCGCGGTATAGACCTGGTGGAGGAAGTCGGCATCGATCAGCGGATCGGGCGTGACGCATTGGCCGTCGCGGAAAGACCAGCCGCCCTCGACCATCAGCCAATGAACGACGACAAGCTCGATCATGTCCTGCAGCCCCTTCAGGTGCCGCGCGACGTTGGCGCGATGCGCCCAGGGGCAGGCCAGGCTGATGTAGAGGCGATAGCGGCCCGGCTCGGCCGCAAAGCCGCCCTCCCCGCTCGGCCCCGGCGCGCCGTCGGGCGTTACCCAGTTGCGGAACGCGCTCGCGTCGCGCTTGAAGGCGCCGCTGTGCTCGTCGTTATAGTCCCAGCCGTCGTGCCACTCGCCGTTCTTCAGATAACCCATGTCGCGCGCTTACCTTCACGCTGAAAGCGGATGGTGAGGCCTTGGGTTCCTGGCGCCGGCGTGTCCATCCCATTGTGCGACCGAACGCCGGATGGGATCGTTCCGTATCACGCTTGTGCCACGCCGCGGCAATGCGGGCGCTCGCCCGACAGCAGCTCGAACTCGACCGCGTCATGGGCGCAGAAGATGCGGACCTCCTCGCGATGATCGAGCGACAGGCGCCGCAGCCGGCGCTGGTTGTCGAGCCGGGCGCGGCGGTCGACCTCCATCATCGCCTGATATGCGCGCAGCCCCGGCGTGCATTCGTAGCGCTCGGCGCCGATCTCGCCGCGATAGAAATAGGCGTCGGCAGCGTGCAACAGCCAGCCGCCGCCATCTTCCTTCACCGCCACGCCGGCATGGCCCCAGGTGTGCCCGGCGAGCGGGACCAGCAGGATTTCCGGCGGCAGGCCGTCGAGGTCGCGGACGGCGTCGAAGCCGAACCACGCCTCGCCGCCGAACGGATAGAGCCGCCAGTCGCTGACCTCGTCCCACTGCCGCGGCCGATAGCGGCGGGTGCCGACGAAGGCGCCGCCCTTGCGCTCGTCCGCCACTTCCCTCTCCCGCGCGGTGACGTGGACGGCGGCGTTCGGAAAATCCTCCAGCCCGCCGGCATGGTCGAAATCGAGATGGGTGAGGACGATGTGCCGCACATCCGCCGGATCGAAGCCGAGGCGGCGGACCTGCGCCGCCGCCGTCTCCTCCTGACGCAGCTGGATGTTGTTCAGCTTCAGGAAGAATTCGGACAGCCGCCGGTGCGGGCGATCGACGTCGCGGGTGCCGAAGCCGGTGTCGACCAGCACCAGGCCCGCGTCGCTCTCGATCAGCAGGCAATGGCAGACGAGATGGCCGAGCGCGCCGTCGGTGCGGCCGTCGAACAGCCGCCCGCCGATCGGACAGCAGGTGCCGCAATTGAGGTGATGGATGCGCATGTCAGCTGTCCCCCGCGCCGTTGGAGGAGGGCATGCGCGGCCGCAG
Source organism: Sphingomonas sp. (assembly GCA_051955175.1). GTDB lineage: Bacteria > Pseudomonadota > Alphaproteobacteria > Sphingomonadales > Sphingomonadaceae > Sphingomonas. Next base: position 1,589 of record JBQCHA010000076.1, on the reverse strand, counting down.
CCTGTCGCGCGTGCGGGCGGTCAGCGACGCCTCGTCGCGCGCGTTCCACAGCCAGGCGCCGCCGATCGCCAGAAGGATCACGCCGGCGATCAGCGGCAGCGGGTTGGCTGCGGATCGCTCCTCCTGGATGCGGTCGGCACCGGCAACTCGGGTTCGACCACGCGTCATCAGACGAAAACGGGGCATGGCTAATCCTTCTCGTTCGCTGCAGCCCGAAGTGCCGGAGTTGGCCCGCGGTTCCGCGGCGTGGGATAGCCGATGATGCAGGTTAGCGAGTTTCCTCACGTCGCGCGGACGGTGCGCGTGACGCTGCCCCGGAACGACTCCGCCCGCCGCGCCGTTTCCCGCTAGGCCATGCAGAGCAATCACCAGCGCCGCCGCGCCGCCGGCTATCGCCATTCCGCCGCGCGAGGCGGCTGAACGGATGCGGATCGCCACCTATAACGTCAACGGCGTCAACGGCCGCCTGCCGGTGCTGCTGCGCTGGCTCACCGAGGAGCAGCCGGACGTCGCCTGCCTGCAGGAGCTGAAGGCACCCGACGAACGCTTTCCCGCCGACGCCATCCGCGAGGCGGGCTATGAGGCGATCTGGCACGGCCAGAAAAGCTACAACGGCGTCGCGATCCTGAGCCGCGTCGGCGCGATCCACGAGACCCGGCGCGGGCTGCCAGGCGATCCCGACGACAGCCACAGCCGCTATCTGGAGGCGGCAGTGAACGGCGTGCTGATCGGCTGCCTCTACCTGCCGAACGGCAACCCGCGGCCAGGCCCCAAGTTCGATTACAAGCTGCGCTGGTTCGACCGGCTGATCGACCATGCCGCCGGGCTGGTCGACAGCGGGCTGCCGGTGCTGCTGGCCGGCGATTTCAACGTGATGCCGACCGAGCGCGACGTTTACAAGCCCGAGCGGTGGGTGGACGATGCGCTGTTCGCGCCGGAGGTCCGCGCCGCCTATTTCCGCCTGCTCGATCAAGGCTGGACCGACGCCTTGCGCACGCGCCATCCCGACGAGACGATCTACACCTTCTGGAAGTTCTTCCGGAACGCTTTCCAGCGTGACGCCGGGCTGCGCATCGATCACCTGTTGATCAGTCCCGCGCTCGCGCCGCGACTGGGCGAGGCGCAGGTGGACCGACAAGTGCGTGGCTGGGAGAAGACCAGCGACCACGCGCCCGTCTGGATCGAACTCAAGGACGGCTGAGGTGGCGCGCAAGCAGAAGCTGAAGGTGTTCCGCACCCCGATCGGCTTCCACGACGCCTATGTCGCGGCGCCGAGCCAGAAGGCGGCGCTGAAGGCCTGGGGCGCCGACGCCAACCTGTTCGCCCGCGGTTCGGCCGAACTGGTCACCGATCCCGACCTTGCCGCCGAACCGCTGGCGCATCCCGGCGAGGTCATCAAGCGCCTGCGCGGCACCGCCGCCGAACAGATCGCCGCGCTGCCGCCGACGCCGAAGAAGCGCCGCCCGAAAGCGTCGCCCGCGAGCCCTGCCCCCACACCCAAGCCGGCAAAGCCCCAGGCGCCCGCGCCCCGCCCGCCGCGCCCCGACCGGAGCCCGGTCGAAGAGGCCGAGCGCGCTGTCGCGGAGGCC
>JBQCHA010000075.1:0-3141 GCA_051955175.1 Sphingomonas sp. | reverse complement strand
GCCGGGACGCGCGTTCAATAACGGGGAACGCGCGTTCCAGCGCGACACGCTGGTTACGCCAAAAAGTGGCTTTGCTCTCCAGCTCTCGAATCGGTCGAGCATCTTCCAAACGGGGTAGTCGGCCGATATCAAAGCCACGGGGGCGATAGGTCGATCCCTCGCCTGCCGACCGGAGCATCGAACACTGTCTACCTCTCCCACTGACGCAGCCGAAGCGGGTAACGAACCGCTGACGGTACATCGCTTCACCACCACCCACCTGCCGCCCGAGCAGCGATATGATGCGTGGCTGGCGCGCGATTGGCCCCGCGAGCGGTCGATCTTCCGTACCGAACCCATCGAACCGTTCGACACCAGCTGGGAGTCCGCTCAGCTCGGCCCGCTGCTGTTCGTCTACACCGAAATCACCGGCCAGCGTTGGGAGCGCCGGCTCCAAGACATCCGCACATCCGATTTCGATCCGATCATCATCAGCATGCTAGTCAAGGGCGAGCGCCAGGGCGACATGGACGGACGGCTGTTCCACGAACGCGCCGGGACCTTTTCGCTCCACGATCTCGGTCGTCCGTCGCTGCACGTCTCCAGCGCCAGCGTCACCTACAGCATGGTATTCCCGCGACCGCTTGCGCGCGAATGGCTGGGCGAGTTGAGCGGGCTGCACGGGCTGGTGGTGCCCAGGGAACGTGCGGACATCCTGATCTCCCACGCCGCGCACGTCCATCGGCTGTTGACGCGGCTGAATGTCGCGTCGGCGGCGCGGCTGGGCCGCAGCCTGCTCGAAACCGCGACGGTCGCGATCCTCGGCCTGTCGGCGCCGCGCGATAATGGTGCGGGAACGGAACCCGCGCTGCGCCGCCGCGCCGAGGAAGCAATCGACCGTCGCCTCGGCAGCGGTACCATCAGCATCGCCGCGCTGTGCGAGGAACTGAAGGCGTCACGCGGACGGTTGTTCGCGGCCTTTCACGAAGACGGCGGCGTGCGTCACTATATCATGCGCGTGCGACTGGAGCGCGCCCGCGTCGCCATCGCAGAACTGAGCCGCGCCGAGCCGATCGGCACCATTGCCGCGCGGCTCGGGTTCAGCGACGCCTCGCACCTCAGCCGGACATTCCGCAATCGCTACGGCATGACCCCCAGCGAATACCGCCAATTGCTGTTGGCCGACCGGCAGGCGGTGGCCGAGCCGAAGGCTTGACCCGCCGCCGGCGTCACCCCTCCCGCGCCGCGCCGCCGTGCAGGAACGGCAGCGTCGCATAGCGGCGTCCGGCGGTCATCCGCGTCACCTCGTGCAGCAACGAGCAGGAGAAGACCACCGCGCCAGCGCGGGGCGCGCGGTAGAGGCGCGTCCCGAATTCGGGAAAGCGCAGGTCGCCCCCGTCATAATCGTCGTTGAGGTTGATGGTGACGGCCAGGCGGCGATGCGCGGTCGCCTGGGTGGTATTGTCGCGGTGCGGCGCGAAATGGGCATTCTCCGCGCTGTCGTAGCACGACACGATGTACCGCTCGATCTCCGTCGGGCGATATTGGAAGCTGCGGTCGATCATCGGCACCAGGCGCCGCATGACGCTCTCGCGCAGGCGCGCCTGCACGCCCGCATCCTTGATGACGACATCGCGCCGGTGCTTCACCCTTGCGTCGCGCACCTCGACCGTGCGGTCGCCGACCTGCCGCATCACGCCGGAGCCCTGGCCGCCATCGCGCTGGTGAAGCTCGATCAGTTCGGCGGCGAAGTCGTCGTCGAGCACGTTGGGCAGGACGAGCGCCGGCGCGCTGATCTCCGCCGGCGGCGTCTCGATCCGCGCGCGCAACGCCGCGATCGCATCGTCGCCGGGCAGCAGCGGGAACATGCCGGCGACGCGCAGCATAGGATCGAGCAGCAGCCAATAGGGATTGACCGTCACGCCCTGAGGGCCCTGCTGCACCGCCCCATAGAGCGCGCTGACCTGCCGGTCGGCATCGACCATGAAATGCATGCCGGGGCGTTGCAGCGCCACCAGCCGCCCCTCGGTCACGTCGCGTTGATCGACGGTCACGCCCAGGAACACCGCGCGACCGTCCTTCACCAGCGCGGCGTTCGCCGCCATCAGCTGCAACGCAGCGGCGCACGCCGGATTGGCCGCGCTGCCGAAGAACAGCAGCAGCACGTGCCGCCCCGCCGCCTTGTCGAAATCGGCATTGCCCGCCTGGCCCAGCATGGGCGCGGTGAACCACGGTGCGGGCTCGCCGATGGCGAAAGGATGCAGGGCAAGCGACATGCGGGGAGGACCTTCAATTACCGTCCAAGCCTAACCGCACTGGTCGCCAAGTCCAGCCGCAGTCGGCCGCGGGGCCGGCGCGGCGCCTACGCCAGGCCCTTCGCCGCGCGCGCTTCGGCGAGCAGGCGCTTGGCGCGCAGGTACATCTCCAGCCGCTGCGCGCTGAACATGCCGAGCGCCAGCGCCGCCAGCGTATTGACGATCATGCCGACGTTCATGTGCATGCTGCCGCCGGCGGTCTCCGCACCATAGCGCACCACGATCAGCGCGAGCAGGAAGGCGATGCCGGCCATTGACGCCTGCTGGTTCAGCGCATGCGTCTCGGGATCGACATGGATGCGCATCAGCTTGCCGCGCTGCCACCCGAGCGCGCCGCCGGCGATCAGCGCGACGAGCGCGCTGACCCAGCCGCCCGGCGTCGGCGGGTTCTGCACGAACAGCATCACCACCGCCACGCCATAAAGCGCCGGCACCAGCCACAACCGCTCGAGCTTCAACGGCTGCAACTGCCGCATCCGTCGCACGCGCAACAGCATGACGACAGCGACGATCAGCAGCGGAACCACGACGCTGACCCAGCCGTGCGGCTGAACCTCTTGACCCTGCATGTGCGACCCCCGGTTATTGTGAACTGCGGCTTAGCAGATCAACACACCCCGGGGGAGCCTCATTCCGCCGCTTCGGCGAGCGTCGCGTCCTTCCACACCAGCACCGGCTTGCGCGCGGCCAGCGTCTCGTCGAGGCGGCGGCGCGGCGCGAAGTGCGGCGCCGACTTCAGCGCCTCGTCGCCGGCCTTGGCGCGTTCGGCGACCGAGCGCAGCGCCATGATGAACTGATCGAGCGCTGCCTTCGAGTCGGTCTCGGTCGGCTCGACCAGCATCGCGCC
>JBQCHA010000074.1:0-19758 GCA_051955175.1 Sphingomonas sp. | reverse complement strand
TCCTGCGCCAGCGTCGCCTCGATCAGCGGCTGCGCGCGGACCAGTTCGGGATAAGCGGCGCCCATCTCGGCGACCAGCGCGGGCACCAGGCGGTGCATCAGCGGATCCTTCGAGCCGAGTAGATGCGCATGCCGCATCGCGCGGCGCATGATGCGGCGCAGGACATAGCCGCGGCCCTCGTTCGCCGGCAGCACGCCATCGGCGACCAGGAAGCCCGAGCAGCGCAGATGATCGGCGATCACGCGGTGGCTCGCCTGATTGGCGCCGGTGGTCGCGGTGTGGGTCAGCGCGCCCGATTCGGCGATCAGCGCCTTGAACGTGTCGGTGTCATAATTGTCGTGCACGCCTTGCATGACCGCGGCAATGCGCTCCAGCCCCATGCCGGTGTCGATCGAGGGGTTGGGCAGGTTGCCGGTGATCTCGTTTGCCTCCTGCACGAACTGCATGAAGACGAGGTTCCAGATCTCGACGAAACGGTCGCCGTCCTCGTCCGGCGATCCGGGGGGGCCGCCGGGGATGTGGCCGCCGTGATCGTAGAAGATTTCCGAACACGGGCCGCACGGGCCGTTCTCGCCCATCGCCCAGAAATTGTCCTTGGTGGCGATGCGGATGATCCGCTCCTCGGGCAGGCCCGAGATCTTGCGCCACAGGTCGAACGCCTCGTCGTCGGTGTGATAGACCGTCGCCGTCAGCTTGTCCGCCGGCAGCCCCCATTCCTTGGTCAGCAGCGTCCACGCGTGCGTGATCGCCTGCTCCTTGAAATAGTCGCCGAACGAGAAATTGCCGAGCATCTCGAAGAAGGTGTGATGCCGCGCGGTATAGCCGACATTGTCGAGATCATTGTGCTTGCCGCCGGCCCGGACACACTTCTGCGCCGAGGTCGCGGTCTTGTACGGACGCGTCTCCAGCCCGGTGAACACGTTCTTGAACGGCACCATCCCGGCGTTGACGAACATCAGCGTCGGATCGTTCTGCGGCACCAGCGGCGCCGACGGCACCTTGGTGTGGCCGGCCCGCGCGAAATAATCGAGGAACGAGCGGCGGAGATCATTGGTCGAGGTCATAGGTGCGATCTAGGCGAGGCCTGCACGACTCTCAAGCAGATCGGTGAGCCGGCCGGGGGTTGACCGCAGCCCGGCGTTCGCCTTGGTGGCCCGTGGGTAAACAGGGACGTATCAAAAATGGCCAAGCGGCTGACCATGTTCATCGCCATCGGGCTCGTGCTGGGGCTCGTCGTCGGCTGGGCGATCAACCTAGCGATCGACGACGGCACTGCCGCATCCGCCGCGCAGTTGAAGGAGATCGCCGGCTATTTCTCGATCCTGACGACGATCTTCCTGCGCCTGATCAAGATGATCATCGCGCCGCTGGTTTTCTCCACGCTGGTGGCGGGAATCGCGCACATGGGGGACAGCGGCGCACTGGGCCGGATCGGCTTGCGGGCGCTTGGCTGGTTCATCTGCGCCAGCCTGACATCGCTGACCATCGGCCTGGTGCTCGTCCACCTGCTGCAGCCCGGCGCCGGACTGCACCTCGCGCTGCCGCCGGCGACAGCCTCCGCAGGGCTCGACAAGGCGGCGTTCAACCTCAACACCTTCTTCACCCATATTGTGCCCGCCTCGATGATCGAGGCGATGGCGGCCAATGAGATTCTGCAGATCGTCGTCTTCTCGGTGTTCGTCGGCGTGGCGATCACCGCCGTGGGCGAGGCGGCGGCGCCGCTGGTCAAGGCGGTCGACGCCCTGGTGAAGGTGATGCTGCAGATCACCGACTATGTCATGCGCCTTGCCCCCATCGCGGTGTTCGCCGCGGTGGCCAGCGCGCTCGCGGAGCGCGGCGTCGGGGTGATCGGCAATCTCGCCTATTTCATGGGCTCGGTTTACGTCGGCCTCATCACCTTGTGGGCGGTGTTGATCGGCGCCGCGTTCGTCTTCGTCGGCCCGCGCGCGCGGCATCTGGTGCGCTATATTCGCGAGCCATTGCTGCTGGGCTTCTCCACCGCCTCGTCCGAAGCGGCCTATCCGCGGACGCTGGAGGCGCTCGAACGGTTCGGCGTGCCCAACCGCATCGCCAGTTTCGTGCTGCCGCTGGGCTATTCGTTCAATCTCGACGGCTCGATGATGTACATGACGTTCGCGTCGCTGTTCATCGCGCAGGCCTATGGCATCCACCTGTCGCTGGGCGAGCAGATCACCATGCTCCTGGTGCTGATGGTCACGTCGAAAGGCATCGCCGGGGTGCCGCGGGCCAGCCTGGTGGTGATCGCCGCCTCGCTCAGCATGTTCCACATTCCCGAGGCGGGGCTGTTGCTGATCCTGGCGGTCGACCATTTCCTCGACATGGGCCGCACTGCGACCAATGTGATCGGCAATGCCGTTGCGGCCAGCGTCGTCGCCAAGTGGGAAGGCGAGCTCGATCCCAAACAGCCGAGCGAAATGGAGCCGCCGCACGCGCCCTCGCACGGCATGCTGCATCACCACGACTAGGCGGACGCGGCGCCGGTTTTCGCGAGGCTGGAACGACCGGCATTTCGCCCGGCGGTTCTCAGCGGCGCGCTTTGTCGCTAGACCCTGTGCCATGACGGACATGACGGCAATCGAACGAGACGCGGTAACGCGCGCCGGCGAGGCGCCTATGCTGGAGCAGGTGCAGCGCTGGGCGGCGATCAACAGCGGCACCGCCAATCTTCAGGGGCTCACAGCGATGGCCGATGCGCTGAGCGAGGCGTTCGGCGCGCTTCCCGGCGCGCTGACGCTCGTGCCCCCTGACCCCGCCGAGCGGGTCGCGCCCGACGGCAATGTGCTGCCGCTCGACCATGGGCACCATCTGCATCTGACGGTGCGGCCGCAGGCGCCGGTGCAGATGCTGTTCACCGGGCACATGGACACGGTCTACCCGGCCGATCACCCGTTCCAGGAGATGCGATTCCTCGACGCGAACACGCTCAACGGCCCTGGCGTCGCCGATATGAAGGGTGGGCTGGCGCTGCTGCTCGCGGCATTGCGGGCGGTGGAGACATCGCCGCGCGCTGAACGCCTGGGCTACGAGGTGGTGATCAACTCGGACGAGGAGACCGGGTCGTTCTCCTCGGCCAAGCTGCTGGCGCAGGCGGCGCGCAACAAGGTCGCGGCGCTGACCTATGAACCTGCGCTGCCCGACGGCACGCTGGCCGGCGCCCGCGGCGGCACCGGCAATTTCTCGATCGTGGTCAGGGGCAGGAGCGCGCACGCCGGCCGTAATCCCGACGACGGCCGCAACGCGATCGTCGCCGCGGCCGATATCGCGCTTCGGCTGATGGAAGCGAAGTCGCCGACCCTGTCGGTCAATCCTGCCAAGATCGATGGCGGCGGGCCCAACAACGTGGTGCCGGACAACGCCGTGCTGCGCGTCAATTTCCGCCCGAAATCGCCCGAGGAAATCGCCCGCGCCCGTGCGCATATCGACGCCGTCACGCGCGACGTCGCCGCCGCGCGCGGCGTGACGGTGACGGTCCACGGCGGCTTCAACCGGCCGCCCAAGCCGATCGACCCTGGCGCTGCACGCCTGTTCGACACGGTGAAGGGCGCCGGCCAGGCGCTCGGCCTCGACATCGGCTGGCGCGACACCGGCGGCGTGTGCGACGGCAACAATATCGCCGCAGCCGGCGTACCTGTGGTCGACACGATGGGCGCGCGCGGCGGCGCGATCCATTCGCCGGACGAATATCTGCTGGTCGACAGTCTCGCCGAGCGCGCCGCGCTCTCCACGCTCACCATTCTGCGCATCGCCGAGAAAGGCCAAGCATGACCTTCCGCATCCGCCCCGCCCGTGACGAGGATCTCGAGGCGCTCTACGAAATGGCCAAGCTGACCGGCGGCGGCTTCACGAACCTGCCGCCCGACCGTGACTCGCTCAGAGCCAAGCTCGAGCGCAGCCACGCCTCGTTCGACCGGGCGGAGGACAGCCTGGGCGACGACCTGTTCGTCCTGGTGCTCGAGAACAGCGCGACCGGCGAGGTTCGCGGCACCTGCCAGCTATTCACCCAGGTCGGGCAGAAATGGCCGTTCTACAGCTATCGTATCGGCACGCTGACGCAGCATTCGGCCGAGCTCCAGCGCACGTTCCGCGCCGACATGCTCACGCTGTCGACCGACCTGGAAGGTTCGAGCGAGGTCGGCGGCCTGTTCCTTCACCCCGGCGAGCGCGCCGGCGGGTTGGGCATGTTGCTCGCGCGCAGCCGCTATCTGTTCATCCGTGCCCACCGCGCCCGCTTCGCCGATCGTATCCTTGCCGAGCTGCGCGGGGTGATCGACGAAGCCGGCGGATCGCCCTTCTGGGACGGGCTCGCCGGGCGCTTCTTCGGCATGAACTTCCAGGATGCCGACCAGTTCAACGCCACGCACGGCAACCAGTTCATCGCCGACCTGATGCCCAAGCACCCGATCTACACCGCGATGCTGTCCGAAGCGGCGCGTGCGGTGATCGGCCTGCCCCACCCCTCTGGCCGGGCCGCCATGCGGATGCTGGAGACCGAGGGCTTCCGCTTCGAAAACTATATCGACATTTTCGACGGCGGGCCGACGATGACTGCCCATACAGATCAGATACGCACGATCCGCGATGCAAAGGACAGCGAGATCGCGGCGGTCGATGGCGAAGACGGCGGCGGCCAAGCGCTGGTCGCCACCGGGCATCTGCGTGACTTCCGTTGCGCCTATGGCACCGTGCGCGATGCCGAGGGCAGAGTGGTGGTTGATTCGGCGTGCGCCGCCGCGTTGGACGTCAGGCCTGGCGACATCGTCAGTCACGTGGGGCGCGTGTAATGCTGACCGAGATCAATTTCGATGGCCTGATCGGGCCCAGCCACAATTATGCCGGGCTCAGCCCCGGCAATCTCGCCGCAACGGTCAATGCCGGCAAGATGTCGCACCCGCGTGCCGCCGCGCTGCAGGGTATCGCCAAGATGCGGGCCAACCTGGCGCTCGGCCTCAATCAGGGGATACTGCTGCCGCTGCCGCGTCCGGACCATGGCTGGCTCGCGCGTCTGTCGACCAATTATGCCGAGGCGCCGCCGCACCTGCAGGCGCAGGCGCTGTCGGCCTCGGCCATGTGGGCGGCCAATGCCGCCACCGTCTCGCCCGCACCCGACACGATCGACGGGCGATGCCATCTGACGGTCGCCAATCTGGTCACCATGCCGCATCGCAGCCACGAATGGCCCGACACGCTGGCGCAGTTGCGGATCGCGTTTGCCGCCGATGCCTTCGTCGTGCACGAGCCGGTGCCGCCGCCCTTCGGAGACGAGGGCGCGGCGAACCACATGCGCCTCGCCGTCAACCACGAAGCGCCCGGCGTCGAGATCTTCGTCTATGGCGTGGCCGGCGGCCCCTTCCCCGCCCGCCAGCATCGCGAGGCGAGCGAGGCGGTCGCCCGCGCGCACCGGCTCGATCCGGACAACGTGCTGTTCGTGCAGCAGTCGGAGGAGGCGATCGCCGCCGGCGCCTTCCACAATGACGTGGTCGCCGTCGCCAACGGTCGGGTGCTGTTCGCGCACGAGCAGGCCTTCGCCGATAGAGATGCCTTTTTCGGGGCGCTGCGCGAACGCCTGCCGGAGGTGGAGATCGTCGAGGTACCGGCGGCGCGTGTCAGCCTGGCCGACGCGGTGTCTTCCTATTTGTTCAACGCTCAGCTCGTCACCCTGCCCGACGGCAGCATGGCGCTGATCCTGCCGAGCGAGGCGCGAGACAATCCGCGCGTCTGGCAATGGCTGCAGGAGCATGTCGCCGGCAACGGCCCCATCCGCCGGCTGGAAGTCGTCGACGTTCGCGAGTCGATGGCGAACGGCGGCGGCCCTGCCTGCCTCAGGCTGCGCGTGGTCGCCGATCCGGCCGCGGTCGATCGGCGCTTTCTGGTCGATGCAGCCGCGCTGGACCGCATCGCCGCGGTGGTCGAGACGCATTGGCCGGAGACGATCGATCCCGGGGCTATCGCCGATCCAGCCCTCGTCGGCCGCATCGAACGCGCGCGACACGCGCTGATCGAAACGCTCGGGATTGTCGAGTTACTTGACAATTAACCAGTGCGTTCGGCGCGGAATGACGCTTTTTCCGCCGCTGGTCCGGGACTTGCTTGGTGATCCGGCATGTGGAGGAAAATCGCGCGCCTGTTCGTCATCAAGACCAAGTTCGAAGCCTTCGCGGTAATCTACACGCTGGGCCTCGGCGCGGTGGAGCGCGGCATGCACTATCTGCAGCAATATCCGGGCTTTGAAGGCAAGATGCTGTTCGCCGTCTGCCCGGTCGCCGTGTTCATGGCCGGCGCGCGCATCCTCGATTCGGTCGAACGCGCCCGGGACGACTGAGCGCCGCCGCTCACAACAGCAGGTAAGCGACCCCGCAGCAGGCGACCAGCGCCGTCGCCAGCCCGGCATCGACCAGCCCGCGGTGGCTCGGCATCTCCCGACACCCGTTCGGGCAGGCTAGCCTGATTGCGCCCGCATCCGGGCAGGTAACCCAGATCACGCCGGAGCCGTCGCACCGGGGGCAGCGATGCTCGCGCGTTATCGCGCCCAGCCGCTGCGCCGACCGAGCGCTGGCCGCCGGCTGCACAGCCGGTTGTTCGTGTTGATGACCAGGCAATTGCGCCACCGCCACCTCTCCTTTGCATGGACCGATTGCTCGGCCCTGGTCAGGGCGGCGTCTCTCGCGGACGGCTCGCCCACGCCAGGATGCTACGCCGATCCCGTGCCTTCCGCAATGTCGATCGCGGGCGCCGCCGACGAGCGATCCGTAACATCCCCCATAGCTCGTCGGCAGGCATCATCCGTATCCGCAGGTCATCGCAGCGACGGCGGAAGCCGCGCGGCATCGGAAGGGAGCGATCCATGCAGAAGACCATGAAGGCGGCCGTCGTCCGCGCGTTCGGCGAACCGCTTGTCATCGAGGAGGTGCCGGTGCCTGAGGTCAGGCCCGGTACGATCCTGGTGAAGATCGCCGCGACCGGCGTGTGCCACACCGACCTGCATGCCGCCGAGGGCGACTGGCCGGTCAAGCCCAAGCCGCCGTTCATTCCGGGCCACGAAGGCGTCGGCCATGTCGTTGCCGTCGGGTCGGGCGTCAGCCACGTCAAGGAAGGCGACCGGGTCGGCGTGCCGTGGCTCTATACCGCCTGCGGGCATTGCGTGCATTGCCTGGGCGGCTGGGAGACGTTGTGCGAGGAGCAGCAGAATACCGGCTATTCGGTCAACGGCAGCTTCGCCGAATATGTGCTCGCCGATCCCAATTACGTCGGCCACCTTCCCGACAATATCTCGTTCGTCGACATCGCGCCGGTGCTGTGCGCCGGGGTGACGGTGTACAAGGGGCTGAAAGTGACCGACACGAAGCCGGGCGACTGGGTGGCGATCTCCGGCATCGGCGGGCTCGGCCACATGGCGGTGCAATATGCCAAGGCGATGGGGCTGAACGTCGTCGCGGTCGACATCGACGACGACAAGCTGGCGCTCGCAACCCGGCTTGGTGCGGCGCTGACCGTCAACGCGCGCGACACCGATCCTGCCGCTTTCGTGAAAAAGGCGGTCGGCGGTACGCAGGGCGTGCTCGTCACTGCCGTCTCGCCCAAGGCGTTCCAGCAGGCGATGGGCATGGCGCGCCGTGGCGGCACGATTTCGCTCAACGGCCTGCCGCCGGGCGACTTCCCGCTGTCGATCTTCGATACCGTGCTGAACGGCACCACCGTGCGCGGCTCGATCGTCGGCACCCGGCTCGATCTACAGGAAGCGCTCGATTTTGCCGCCGCCGGTAAGGTGCGCGCGACGGTCAGCACCGATGTGCTCGACAACATCAACCAGGTGTTCGACAAGATGCACAAGGGCGAAATCGAGGGGCGGATCGTTCTCGATTTCGAAAACGCACCGGCTGCGGCGAAGCGGGAACCGGCTATCGCCGCCTGACGCTCCGCCGCCAGCCCCTCAGGCTTAAGCGGCGCTCAGAACCACAAGCGCACACCCGCCACGAAACCGGTCGTGGCGGCGTGATCTCCGCGGGCCCGCGCGAAATCGGCACTGCGGCCCGTGCGCCATTCCTGCGCGATGCCGATGTAGGGGGCGAACTCGCGCCTGATCTCGTAACGCAGGCGCAGGCCCAGCTCGACGCGATCGAGACCGGCGCCCACGCCGGCGTCGCGCATGTCCTGCGCGGCCAGGTTCAGTTCGGCTCGCGGCTGCAGGATCAGCCGCTGGGTGATGCGTTGATCGAGCGCCGCATCGATCCGGGCGCGCAACTCGCCCCTGGTCGACAGGAAGGCGGCGGCGCCGACGTCGAAACGATAGGGCGCCATTCCCTGGATGCCGATCACGGCGTCGGTTCGGTGGCCGCGCGCGAAATCGTGCCGGACTCCGCCCTGCAGATCGAACCAAGGTGTGATCGCGTGGCTGTAGAGCGCTTGCAATTCGGCCTGCTCCGCCTTCTCGCCGAACGTGCCCTCGCCTTCGCTCTTGAACCACAGCTTGTCGAGATCGCCGCCGTAGGATGCCTGGGCATCCCAGAGATAGCCATCACCGCCGCGCCCCGCGCGATATTCGGCGCGATCGACCATCACCCACAGGAACTGTTGCCCGCCCATGCCGTGCCCCAGCGCGTGTCGCGACGCCTGCATCGCGTCCGCGCCCCAGATCGCATCGGCGGCACGCGCCGGCCCGGTGCCGGCGCTGGCCGGCGGCGGCGTCTCGACCACCGGCGCCTGTGGCTGCGGCATCGCCATGGTACCGTGCGCCATCGACGCCATGCCTCCCGTCGCCATGCCGTGAGTGGAGGCTGTGCCGGTTGCACCCTGCTGCCCGGCTGCTTCGTGGGCGCTCTGCGGCGGAGGCGGAGGCGGCATCATCATCTGATGATCCATCGCCTGTCCGATCGGCGACGCTACCGAGAGCACGAGGGGCAGGATCAGTCCGTTCATGCCGCAGACTCCGGCGCGGCGACGCTGACGATCTGAAACATGCCGGCATGCATGTGGTAGAGCAGGTGGCAGTGGAATGCCCAGTCACCGGGGGCATCGGCGGTCAGGTCGAACTGCGCGCTCCCGCCGGGCTGCACCACGACGGTGTGCTTGCGCGGCTGGTGGGCCGGCGCGTTGCCGTTCACCAGCTCGAAGAAATGGCCGTGCAGGTGGATCGGGTGCGCCATCATCGTGTCGTTGACCAGCTTGATCCGCACGCGCTCGTTGTGAGCGAAGCGGATGGGATCGTCGCTGACAGCGCTGAACCGCCGGCCGTCGAACGACCACATGTAGCGTTCCATGTTGCCGGTAAGATGGATCTCCAGGTAGCGCGTCGGCGCGCGGCTGTCGGGTACCGGCTCCAGCGCGGCGAGCTTGCGGTAATCGAGCGTGCGATGCCCGACATGCTCCAATCCGATGCCCGGATCACCCATGCGATCCACCGGGTGCATGGCGATCATGCCGACGCCGGGCCCCTGATGCACATCGGCCGGCACCTTCGCCCTGTCGGCCATTGCGATGCCGCCACTGCCGCCCATCGCCATCCCGTCTGGCGCAACGGGCGACATCCTAGTCTTGGTCGCGCTAGTCGCGCCATGACCGACCATCTCATGGGCACCCATGTCCATGGCCATGCCGCCGCCCATGCCCATGTCCGCCATGGTCAGAAGGGGCGGGTCCCGCAGCGGGGGCACCGGCGCCCGCAGTCCCGGTTGCGCGGCAAGCGTCGCCAGCGCCATGCCCGAGCGGTCCATCGACTCGGCGAGCAGGCTGTGCGCCGGCTCGGCACCGGGCTCGACGATAACATCATAGGTCTCGGCCACGCCCATCTGCAGCTCGTCGACCTCCACCGGGTCCACGTTCTGGCCGTCGGCGGCCACCACGGTCATCGGCAGCCCCGGGATGCGGACGTTGAAGAACGTCATCGCCGACCCGTTGATCAGGCGCAGCCGCACCCGCTCGCCGGGCCGGAACAGATATTCCATGCCTTCTTCGGGGCCGCGCCCGTTGACCAGATAGGTGTAGGTGGCTCCCGTCACGTCGAGGATGTCGGTTGGCGACATGCGCATCTTCGCCCACATGCGTCGCTCGGCGCCGGTCAGCGGATAGCGATCGGTGGCGGTCGTCTGGTGATAGATGAAATAGTCGGGCTGCATCTTCAGCCGCGCAAAGATCGTCTCCGGATCGAGCGGCGTGAACTCGCTCAGCATCACCACATAATCGCGATCTGCTGCAACCGGATCAGCCCCGGCGGGATCGATCACAATGGGGCCGTAATGCCCGGTCTGTTCCTGCAGACCTGAATGGCTGTGCCACCAATAGGTGCCGGCCTGCCGCACAGGAAACTCGGCGGTGAAGGTCCCGCCCGCCGGAATCCCCGGAAAGCTGATGCCGGGCACGCCGTCATATTGGAAGGGCACCAGCAGCCCATGCCAATGGACCGAACTCGCTGTGTCGAGTGTGTTGTGCACGGCCAGCCGCACATGATCGCCTTCGCGCAGCCGCAGCAGCGGCCCGGGCACCGAGCCGTTGACCGCGATCGCGTGGCCGTGGCGGCCCTGCACCCGGCGCGCGCCGCGGCCGATGGTGAGATCGATCGCGGTCCCCCGGACCTCGTCAAAGCCTGGCCGAATCATCGCGCCGCCGAGGCTTTCGCCCCGCGCCCAGGCCGGCATCGTCAGCGCCGATCCCGCCGCCGCCAGACCGCCCAACACGCGGCGTCTCGTCAGGTCCATGATGCCTTCCTGGTTGAAAATCACGTCTCGAGCCGCCAGCTATATACCCCGCCGGGGTATTTCAAGGAGCCAGCATGGACGAGGCACGTAAAGCCACGGTCAACCGCCTGCGCCGCATCGAGGGCCAGGTGCGTGGACTGGCGCAGATGGTCGAGGACGAGCGCTACTGCATCGACATCCTCCACCAGATCCAGGCGGTGAAGTCGGCGCTCGCCAAGGTCGAGAGCCAGGTGCTGAAGCGCCACGCCAACTCCTGCGTCGCCGGCGCGATCCACAGCGGCGATCTGGCCGAACAGCAGGCCAAGTTCAGCGAATTGATCGATCTGTTCGAGAAGGTGAAAAGATGAGCGACCACGCCAACGCCAGCTGCTGCCATCACCACGATGCAGCGACGGAGGGAGCCGCGCTGGCGCGCGATCCGGTGTGCGGCATGTCGGTCGACCCGGCGACCGCCAAGCACAAGGCGACGCACGAGGGTGACGAGTTCTTCTTCTGCTCCGCGGGCTGTCGGGCGAAGTTCATCGCGGATCCGGCGCTCTACCTGAGCGATGCGCCCCGTCCGGAGCCGGAGGCTACCCCCGGCGCCATCTGGACGTGCCCTATGCATCCCGAAATCCGCCAGGAAGGCCCCGGCACCTGCCCGATCTGCGGCATGGCGCTGGAGCCCGAGGAGCCGAGTTTCGACGATACGCCTAATCCCGAGCTGGTCGATTTCACCCGGCGGCTGTGGGTGTCGGCGATACTCGCGGTTCCCTTGCTGGTGATCTCGATGGGCGCCGACATGTTCGGCTTGCGACTGGTCAGCGGCACGGCGTCCCCCTGGGTCCAGCTGGTGCTGGCGGCGCCGATCGTGCTTTGGGCCGGCCTCCCCTTCTTCCAGCGCGGCATCGCCTCGCTGAAGTCGCGTCACTACAACATGTTCACGCTGATCTCGCTGGGGGTCGGTGCGGCGTTCCTGTACAGCCTGGTGGCGACGGTGGCGCCCGGCTTTTTCCCGGCGACGTTCCACATGGCTGATGGTGTAGTACCGGTGTATTACGAGGCTGCCGGCGTGGTGGTCGCGCTGGTGCTGCTTGGGCAGGTGCTCGAGTTGCGTGCGCGTGCCGCGACCGGCCGCGCGATCCGTGCGCTCATGGACCTCGCACCGAAGACCGCGCGCCGCGTCGCCGATGACGGGACCGAGGAAGAAGTCCAGCTCGACGAGGTCCACCCCGGTGACAGGCTGAGGGTACGGCCTGGCGACGCGGTGCCGGTCGACGGGGTGGTCGTCGATGGACGCTCCAGCGTGGACGAATCGATGCTGACCGGCGAACCGGTCCCCGTCGCCAAGCAGGGCGGGGACAAGGTCACCGGCGGCACCGTCAACGGCACGGGCAGCTTCGTGATGCGGGCCGAAGCGGTCGGCTCTGGCACCATGCTGGCGCAGATCGTCCGCATGGTCGCCGAGGCACAACGTAGCCGCGCCCCGATCCAGGCGGTCGCCGACCGCGTCGCCGGCTGGTTCGTGCCCAGCGTCGTCGGCGTGTCGCTGGCGACGTTCGCCGCGTGGATGCTGGTCGGCCCTGACCCGCGCTTCGGGCACGCGCTGCTCAACGCGATCGCGGTGCTGGTGATCGCCTGTCCCTGCGCGCTGGGCCTCGCAACGCCGATGTCGGTGATGGTTGCCGCTGGGCGCGGTGCCCATGCCGGCGTGCTGATCCGCAATGCCGAGGCGCTGCAGGCGTTCGAGAAGGTCGACACGCTGGTGATCGACAAGACCGGCACGCTGACCGAGGGCAAGCCGCGGCTGACCGCAATCGAGCCGGCCGGCGATGTTCGTCGCGGCGATTTGCTGGCCCTGGCCGCCGCCGTCGAGGCGCAGTCGGAGCACCCACTGGCCCACGCCATCGTCACCGCGGCCGAGGCGGAGGGGATCGCGGTCCAGGCTGCGACCGAGTTCTCCTCCCGGACCGGCATGGGCGTCGAGGCCCGCGCCGGCGACCAGACAGTCGCGATCGGCAACGCCGCGCTGATGCAGGCGGTCGGCGCCGACCTCTCCCCCCTCCAGGCTGCGGCGGACCGGCTGCAGGGCGACGGCGGCGGCACGATGTTCGTCGCTATCGACGGCGCCCTCGCGGGCGTACTGGCGGTATCGGACCCGGTGCGCAGGGGCGCTCGCGAGGCGATCGCGGCGTTGCGCCAGTCGGGGCTGCGAATCGCGATGCTGACGGGCGACAACGCCAAGACCGCAGACGCCGTTGCGCAGGCAGTTGGCGGCCTGGACGAGGTCCACGCGGAATTACGGCCTGAGGGCAAGGCCGCCATGGTCCGAACGCTGCAGGCGAAGGGTCGCCGCGTGGCGATGGCTGGTGACGGCATCAACGACGCCCCGGCGCTCGCCGCGGCCGACGTCGGTCTCGCGATGGGCACCGGTACGGATGTGGCGATCGAGAGCGCGGGAATCACGCTCACCAGGGGCGATCTCGCCGCAATCGTCCGCGCCCGCCACCTCGCCCGGGCGACGATGCGTAACATCCGACAGAACCTGCTGTTCTCCTTCCTGTTCAACGGCATCGGCGTGCCGATCGCCGCCGGGGCGCTCTATCCGGTCGCCGGCATCCTGCTGTCGCCGATGATTGCAGGCGCAGCGATGGCGCTGTCGTCGTTCGCCGTCGTGCTCAACGCGCTGCGGCTCAACACCGCGCGGCTGTGAGGCATAAGGCAGCCAGTAGACAACGAAGAAAGCCGGGTCAGCTCTGGCCCGGCTCTCAGCCTGCGGGCGCTAAGAACCAGCCCATCATGGACTGGCTGGCTGTTTATCGCGTGACACTGACCGCGATGGCCTTTCCAATCGCGTGGCCGATCCAACGATGCTATGGCGTTCGCGTGACGAACAGCATCCCCTACCGCTTCCAGATCGGCATCGAGCCTGGCGACATCGACTTCATGGGCCATGTCAATAATGCCAGCTACCTGAAGTGGGTTCAGGAAGCGGTGATCAACCACTGGCGGCGGCTGGCGCCTGCCGAGGCGGTTGCCGATCACCTGTGGGTCGCGCTGAAGCACGAGATCACCTATCGCAAGCCCGCCTTCCTCAATGACGAGGTCATCGCCACCGTCCTGCTCGAGAAGGTGCAAGGGGCGCGAGCGTTCTACCAGACTGTCATCCGCCGTGGTGAGGAAGTGCTTGCTGAAGTGAGGTCGAGCTGGTGCTGCCTCGATGCGGAGACCAGGCGGCCCGCGCGGCTCGCGCGCAGTGTCATCGATCGCTTCTTCACGCGCGACGTTCAGGACTGATTGCGCCCGGGCGCTTGGCGGTCAGACACGCACCCGCGAGGCAACCTCGTCGAGGTGGCGCAGCAGATCGGCGGGATCGTCATAGACACGCAGCGCCCGGCTCCGCTCGAGTTCCTCTCGACCGTAGCCGCCCGACAGCAGGCCAACGCCGAGCGCGTGGCAGCGCGCGGCAGCAAGCATGTCCCAGATGCTGTCACCAACGACGATGGCATCTTCGATCGCGACGCCAAGCCGCCGAGCCGCTTCCTCGAACAGGTCGGGATCGGGCTTGGCGAAGCGCACCTGATCGCGCGTGACGACCACCGCTTCCTCGGGATCGATATCGAGCGCGGCAATATTCACTGCGGCCGTTTCCATTCGGCCGCTCGTGGCAATCGCCCAGGGGACCTTGAGGTCGCTCAGCGTACGCAGCAAATCGACCGCGCCGGGAAGGGGCCGCACAGTGCCGCTCAGTCGCTGATAGGCGGTCGCGTGACGCGCGCGCAATCGATCGGCAGCGTCGGGCCCCAGGTCGCGGTTGATCTCACGGAGCAACTGGTCCGTGAACAATCCGCCACTCATTCCGATCTTGCGATGGATGCGCCACACCGACAGGTCGATATGCTCGGCCGACAAGGCTTCGTGCCAGGCGAGCACATGCTGATAGACGCTATCGACGAGCGTGCCGTCGAGATCGAACAAAAAGGCGCTGGCGGCGGTCATGCGCCATCCTATCCGATCGTAGCCGATGCTGTCGACGCGCTACATGGCGTGCGTTGCGAGTCTCAGGTTGCTCCTGCCAAGGGTGAGAAGAGGCGCTTTCAATCCATTTTCTCGGCGCGGCGTTGGCAGAATTGAAACGGCCCCGAGGGCCGATCCTGATATGATGCTGATCGGGGTCGGCTAACCATTTGCACGAAGACGCTTCGAAGGCTGGCCACCTGACTGCACCGGGGAGAGTCAGCCGATTGCGACCACCTCCCGTGACACCGCGCCTGCCGCCGAGGAACAGACAAGATGAGTGCCAGCAGCCCTCCCAACCGCCTGGCCCCGATGCGCTTCGTTATCGCATTTGGCGCAATCAGCATGTTCGCGGACATGGTGTATGAGGGCGCGCGGGCGATCACCGGGCCGTATCTGGCGACCTTCGGCGCGTCGGCGGTGGTTGTGGGGCTGGTGACGGGAATCGGTGAGGCGGCAGCGCTGGTGCTGCGGCTGCCGAGCGGCAAGCTGGCCGACCGCACCGGTCGGCTGTGGCCGCTGTCGATCGCGGGATACGCAATGACGGTGATCGCCGTGCCGCTGCTCGCGCTGGCGCAGGCGTTCTGGCAGGCGGCGGGGCTGATCGTCGCCGAACGGTTCGGCAAGGCGGTGCGTACGCCGGCGCGCGACAGCATGCTGGCGGCGGCGAGCGTCCGCTTCGGACGCGGCACAACATTCGCGATCCACGAAGCGATGGACCAGTCCGGCGCGTTGATCGGACCCCTGATCGTCGCGGCGATGATCGCAGCCGGCGGCTACCGCGCAGGCTTTGCGGTATTGGTGATTCCGGGCGTGCTGGCGCTGGCGGTGCTCGGCTGGTTGCGCGTCTCGGTGCCGCATCCGCTCGCCTACGAATCCGAATGCGTGACAACGGCAGCAGTGGCAGAGGCGCCCGGCCGCGAGCCGCTGCCTGCGAGATTCTGGCTGTATCTCGCCTTCACCTGCCTCGCCATGCTTGGCTTCTCGACCTTCGCGGTGCCCGCTTATCACATGCACGTCGCGCACGTGCTCGCCGACGACATGATCCCGGTCACCTATGCCGCGGCAATGGCGGCGGCAGGCATCGCCGCGCTGGTGTCGGGCCGGCTGTACGATCGCATCGGCCTGTGGTCGCTGAGCGCTGCGCTGGTGCTCGCAGTGGCCGCGGCAATGCTGATCTTCTCGACCGATTCCGCCATGGTCTGGGCCGGCGCGATCGTCTGGGGCGCGACCGCCGGCATCCACGAATCGACGATGCGCGCGGCGGTGGCCGACATCGTGCCGCGATCGCGCCGCGGCGAGAGTTACGGCATCTTCGCCGCGGGCTATGGTCTCGCTTGGCTGACTGGATCGACGCTGATCGGGCTGCTTTACCCAATGTCGATCGCCGCCCTCGTCGCGTTCGTCGCGCTGACGCAGGTCGCGGCGGTGATCCTGCTGATCAGGCTCGCGTCGGCGCGCTGAACACAGCCGCCCGTTCGACAGCAGTGCCGCGGCCGCGCGTTGCGGCGTTCCGATCGCACCCGGCGCCGATCCGGCAAGCAAGGTCCGGGTGTAGCCGAATGCAGGCTGGGAGATGGTTCGGCGGCTCACGAAAATTTGGTCGGGCATGTCACATGTGCCCGTCCTGTCTCGTCAAGCCGGCGAGCGCCGCTGAATGGCGCCCCAGACGAGGAAATAATCATGAGTGAGACCAAGCGGCTGATGTGGCACGAGGTTGCACCGCAGGGCGCGAAGGCGCTGTTCGGCATTCATCACTACATCACCACCGGCACCGACTTGCCAGAGGAACTGGTCCATCTCGTGTTCCTGCGGGTGTCGCAGATCAACGGGTGCGCGCATTGCATCGACCTCCACACGCGCGACCTGATGAAGACGATGTCGGTCGACAAGATCGCCTTGATCCCGGTTTGGGCGGAAGTGCCCCATTTATTCTCGCAGCAATATCGCGCTGCGCTGGCATGGGCCGAAGAGGTCACACTGGTCAGCGAAACACATGCGTCCGACGACGCGTATGCGGCCGCATCGGCCGTCTTCGAACCGAAGGATCTTGTCGATCTCACCATCACCATTGCCGCGATGAATGCCTTCAATCGCCTGGGTGTACCGTTTCGTCTGCCCGTCAAGGCGCAGGCCTGAACCTCATTCGCGAAGGGCGGTTTCCACGATCGCGGCAACACCGCGATCGTGGGTCCGACGTGGCTGGCAGCCATGGACTCACGATTCCGCCGAGCGGATGTCGGCGAGGCCGAACGCGCCGCAGGTGCTCCGTCGGGCGCTAGCGCGCTTCTTCAGAGGAACGCTGCGGTTCCTGGCGCGCGCGTTGCCACGGCCAGCAGCCTTCGATTTCCGTTTCCAACGAGAAGCTCAGGAAGGTGCGGATGACCACGATCGCGCCGAGCAGTCCGACACTGATGAAGGTCAGCGGCGCGGTGATCGTGGAGATGATGTCCGCGCCGACGAGGAGTTCGAGCCCCAGGAGAATGCCTCTGCCCAGGTTGGAGCGATAACGGGCGTAGGCGTTGCGCCACCCGCGCGCCTGTCCCTCGCGCATGAAAATGCCGGATGCCACCACGATGCCGCCGAGGATTACCGCTACCCCGACCAACTCGATCACCTTGGCGAGTTGATCCACCACCCAATGTGCTTGCTCTATGTCCATAAACTCCTTTCGGCCGCTGGGACGATCTGTCTGGCTCGCCCTTTGCGCGACCAAAGGTTCGGCCGCCGTCAAGTTCCCGCGGCAGCGCCTTTTCGACGCGCCGGGAGCACCGTGAATGCTGGGCTTCCCAGGTAGCGACCTCGATGAACGGCTGGCCGAAGAGGGGCCGGTTTCAATCCACGGCACAACAGCTCTTCACGCCGCAACGGCCGCCGAGACCGCACTGGTAGATTGCTTGATCCTGCTCACCACCCAAGCGGCAACCGCGACATTATTCTCGCCCGATTTGCCCTATTGTGGCAGCACCATGCCAATGAACCACGGCACCGCCTCCGCAATTCAACGTTCGCACAAGCTCGACCATCCGCGGCGACGTGCCCGGCGCTGATGTCGGCGTCTTCGGAACTGGTGGCGGCAGCGCGGCAGGCATTGCAGCGGGGCGACGCGGCTGCGGCGATGCAGCTGGCGACCCAGCGCCTTTCGGCCGATCCGGCAGACATCGACGCGCTTGAGGTCAGGTCCATCGTCGAAACGCAGCGGCGCGACTTCGCCGCTGCCGAAGCGACGCTGCGCGCGGCGATAGCGGCGGCGCCGGCGCGGCGCTGGCATTATGCGGACCTGGCGCGGCTGCTCATCGTCACGGATCGCGCGGCGGAGGCGGAGGCAGTGGCGCGGGCGGCGCTCGCCGCTGACGCGGACAATGCGGATGCGCACGCGATGCTCGGCACGCTGTTGGTCGATCGCGCGATGCCGGTGCCCGGCGCGGTGCACCTCGGTCGTGCAGTCGCGCTTGCCGGCCGCCACCCGCAGCTGCTCGGCGCGCTGGGTCGCGCACTGTTGCGGCAAGGCCGGCTCGCCGAGGCGCGGCCGTTGCTGGAGGAAGCTGTCGCCGCCGATCACGAGGCATTGCTGCCGCTGGTGCATCTGGCGGAGTTGGAAGAACAAGCCGGGCGGTTCGACGACGCGCGCCGCCTGCTGGACCGGGCGGAGCGGATAGCCGGTCGCGAGGGGCGCGATGTCGTGCTGCAGCGCGCCTCGCTGCTCGCGCGTTCTGGCAGCTGGCAAGAAGCGCTTGCGCTGCTGGATCGGCAATCGCAGCTGTCCGGCGCCGCATTGTTGCAGCGGGGTCGATTGCGCGATCGCGCCGGGCGCCATGCCGAAGCTTGGAATGACTGGACCCGCGGCAAGGCGGTGTTGGCTGCCGCCACGGGGCGCCACTACGCTGCGGCCGACGTCGCTCGACAGGCAGAGGCGCTTGCCGCCTTTTTCGACGCGCGCCGCCTGGCCACGTTGCCCAAGGCTTCCCCACGGACCGACGTGGCGCAGCCGATCTTCATCATCGGCTTCCCGCGTTCCGGCACGACGCTGGTCGAGCAAATCCTCGCCAGCCACAGTGGAATCCGTGCTGGCGGCGAACTGCCGTTCGGCCGTGATGTACGGGATTTCGCAGTCGCGCTCGTTGGTGGCGAGGCCCACTTCCCGCAAGGCATCGCCGCCATGACGGCGGCCGACCAGTCGCATTGGCCGGTGCTGCTGCGCGACCTCTATCTCGCCAAGGCCGAACGCTACGGCCTCACCGCGCCGGGCGCGGCATATTTCACCGACAAGATGCCGCTCAACGACATGTGGCTGCCGCTGCTGCGCCTCGCCTTCCCCGAGGCGCCGATCGTGTGGGTACGCCGTCATCCGCTCGACGTCCTGACCTCCGTCATGGCGCATGACATGACGCACGGCTTCAACTGCGGCTATCGGATCGAGGATGCCGCCCGGCATCTGACGCTAATCGACGGGCTGATGGCGCGTTACCGGCTGTCGGGCGTCGGGATCACCCATGAGCTGCGCTACGAAACGCTCGTGGCCGACCAACGCGGCGAGACCGAGCGGCTTATGGCGGCGATCGGACTGGAAATGGAGCCGACACAGCTGCGCTTCCACGAACGCGACATGGTCTCGCCGACGCCGAGCTATGCCCAGGTCCGCGAGCCGCTCAACGATCGGTCGATCGGCCGTTGGCGGCATCACCAGGGGTCGCTCGCCGCGATCATGCCGCTCCTTGCGCCGGTGCTGGAGCGCGGCGGCTTCGCCGTCTGACGCAGGATAGAACCGGCGACGGGCGAGCCTTGCCTGTGGCACGCCGAGACATCGCCCGCCGCTGCCGTGCCTCGCTGGCCGGCAGCGACGGGACGCCCCCTCAGAAGGTGACCTTCGCGCCCACCCAGATCGTGCGGCCGTTGTCGTAATAAGCGCGCGGGATCGATGGGTCGCCGACGAAATAATAGAGCTTCTTGTTCAGGATGTTCTGCGCGTCGGCGGTCAGCGCGACATGCCGTGTCAGATTGACGATCAGCGAGCCGTCGAGCGTGCCGAAATCATCCTGCCACATCGGCGTGG
>JBQCHA010000073.1:0-14001 GCA_051955175.1 Sphingomonas sp. | reverse complement strand
CGGTGGCGTTCTTGCCCTTGGTGATGTCGAACTGCTGATGCGGCTCGATGCCGTGCTTCAGCGTCAGATCGGCCCAGCTCTTGAGCGACTGCTTGCGCCAGTTGCCATAGGCGCGGCGGATGTTGACCGTGCCCAGCTCGGCAAGCACCGTCAGCACCGGATCGAGTGCCGCGGGCGAGGCATTGTCCGCGTCGATCAGCAGCGCGACGTTGCGCGTTTCGTCATGTCCGTTCATCGCCACTGCTCCCATCGTGCCTGACGGCCGGCGGGTAGCAGCCGGATGCGTGCCGTGCCAGCGTCAGCCGCGGCCACGATTGCTGGGATAGGCATCGTTGTTGGCGATGTCGTCGGATTTGGTGACGCGTTCGGTGTTATCCGGATCGGAGACGCGGTCGAGCTCGTCCTGCGTGCCCACGTCGCGCTGCAAATTGCCGCCCTCGCGGCCGACCTTGTCCGGCGCCTCGGTGGCACCGTCGATGATCGCGCTGTCGTCGTGATCGCGCGCGGTCTGGGCGCGGTCGTTGGAATTGGCCATGTCGAGAAACTCCTTTCTGCTCCCTTCAACCGCACGAAGGGGCATGGGTGTTCCTCAGCCCGCCGGGTAGCTGATTGCCATGACCTCATATTCGCGCTCGCCGGCCGGCAGAGCGACGCGACGCAGGTCGCCAACCGCTGCACCGCGCAGGGCGCGGGCGAGCGGCGCGTTCCAGCCGATCCGGCCGGCGCTCGCGTCGGCCTCGTCATCGCCGATCAGCGTCAGCGTGCGATGATTGTCGTCCTCGTCGGCGATCGTCACGGTTGCCCCGAACCAGACGCGATCGCGCTCCGGCTGTTGTGCCGGATCGACGACGCGCGCCGCCTTCATCCGCCGCGCCAGCCAGCCGAGCCGCCGGTCGACCTCTCGCAGCTTCTTGCGGCCATAGATGTAGTCGCCGTTCTCCGACCGGTCGCCGTTGCCGGCGGCCCAGGCGATGGTCTCCACCAGCGCCGGCCGCTCGGTGGCGAACAGGCGATCGTATTCGGCCTTCAACGCGGCATAGCCGGCGGGCGTGATCAGGTTGGCGGCGGCCAAGCCCGCGCCCTAGTCGAAGCCCCGGGCGTTGTCATGGCCGCTCGCCGGTCGGTCAGCCTGGGCTGCAGGGATGACCGCCGTGATCGTCGCCACCGCCGTGATCATGGTCGTGACCATGGCCATAGCCGTGGCCGTGGCCGCGGCCGTGGCCATAGCCGTGGCCATAGCCGTGGCCGCGACCTTCGTGGCCATAGCCGTCGCCGTCCCAGCCGCCGCGACCGTACCAGCTGCCA
Source organism: Sphingomonas sp. (assembly GCA_051955175.1). Taxonomy (GTDB): domain Bacteria; phylum Pseudomonadota; class Alphaproteobacteria; order Sphingomonadales; family Sphingomonadaceae; genus Sphingomonas. Next base: position 12,696 of record JBQCHA010000073.1, on the reverse strand, counting down.
TGGCCGTAGCGGGCGAAGCTCAGAAGCGCCGCGGGCGACCCCTGGTGTCCGAAGGCCGGCGTTGCTCCTCCCGCCCGCATGGCATCGTCATGGGCGAGCGCCGGCGCAGCGCCGACGAACAGAGCCGCGCCACCGGCAAGCATCATCGCGTGGCGTAAACATAATCGTTTCATGTCGATCTCCTGACAAAAACAGTGAAGTCGTCTTCTCGGCATCGAAACGTCGACGTATTCGTGCACGTGCGTCACCCAGGCCATCAACTCATGGTTAACGGCATCTTAAATCGTCTTTGGCAACGCAGTTGTTGCGGCTCAATTTGCGGCCGCATGGCCTACAAGACTTATCGCGCCCGGATGTTCAACACGCGAACGACGGGCGCCGCTAAATCAGCGACGGGCCGAAATAGCACCTTCTGGGTACCGCCCGCGCGGCGCGGGCTGTCGCTCAGCCCGCCGCAGCCATCTGCGTTTCCGTCCCGCCCGGCTTGCGGCCGAGATACCAGTCCAGCCGCGCCGGCGCGAGCGACTGGGCGTGGGCCGGGTTGAGCATGTCGTAGACGACGGCATTTTCCAGCACGCGTTGGACGTAGGTGCGCGTCTCATGGAACGGGATCTGCTCGATCCAGTTCACCATGTCGACGGCGCCGTCGCGCGGATCGCCATTGGCGGCGAGCCACTTGTTCACGTTGCCGGGACCCGCGTTGTAGGCGGCGATCGCGAGCGGATAGCTGCCGTAGAGCGCGAACAGGTGCTGGAAATAGTTGATGCCCAGCTGGACGTTGTAAGTCGGATCCTCCAGCGAGACGGGGCTGTAACTGACGCCCAGCTTGCCCGCCATGTCTCGCGCGGTGCCGGGCATCAGCTGCATCAGGCCCACGGCACCGGCGCGGCTGACGATGCGGCGGTCGAACTGGCTCTCCTGGCGCGAGATGGCGTGGATCATCGTCCAGTAAGTGTCGTCGGCGCTGGGTAGCGGCAGCGTCGGGTATCCGGCCGCGACATAGTCATCGAGTCCGTTCTGCAGCGCCGAGCGGCTGATCATCACGCCCAGATCCGGCCGGTTGAGCGCGCGCGCCAACTCGATGCCCAGTTGGTGATCGGCCGGCGTCGACGCGTTGATCGCGATCTGCCGCAGGAAATCGGTCTGATCCGACCAATTGCCCAGCGTGCCGAGCATCTGCGCAGCACGCACGGTCTCGCGGTTGTAGAAGGCGTCGCGCCTGGCGCTGTCGACCTGGTCGGTGGGGATGGGTGAGGGCGGCTGCAGCGCCGCGCCGATCCGCTCGGCGGAAAGCTGGCCGTAATAGGCATCGGCATATTGCGCGGCGCGCTGGAAATAGTCGCGCGCTGTCTGGTGCTCGCCTGCCTGGTCGGCGGCACGGCCGGCCCAATAGAGGCCGCGAGGCCGGGTCTGCGGCGAATCGAACGGGCGCGCGTAGCGATCGAACATCTTCGCCGCGTCGCGCGGCTTGCGGAGTTGCGTCAGCGCCGTCTGGCCGGCGAGCCAGACCAGATCGGTATAGACGTCCTTTTCGGCATAGGGGCGGTCGTCGAAATTGACGTCCTGAGGGTAGGCGTCGTCGACCTGGCTGGCGATGTCATACGCCTGGCTGTAATCGCCGTCGGCCGCCGCGCCGCGCGCCTGGTCGAGCAGCAGCCGGAACCAGACCGTCGTGTCGGTGGGGTAGGCCGACAAATGGTGTTTCTTCGCCAGATAGGCACGTGCCTGCGCCACCTGGCGGTTGTTGAGCAGCCAGGTCGCCCGCGCCAGCATGAAACCCGGATTGTCGCGGTCGCTGCTGGTAATGCCCGCATCGCGCTGAACGGCGTCGGGCGCGCTGGTCAGGAGCGCGAGGCGCGCATCGAGCAGCGGCCGGTTGAGCGAGCTGATGTATGGATCGATCCGCGCCGCGGCGCTGGTCGCTCCGTGCCACAGCAGCATGTCCATCCGCTTATCGTAATCCATGGTGCGGAAGGCGCCGGGGAAATCCTGCAGCAGCTTGTTCTCTGCGTCGGTGGAGAGCACCCGCGTCGTCCAGGCGTCGCGCGCCTGTTTCACCGCCTCGTCGCGATTGCCAACTGCCTGCAACGCCTCGGCATAGGCGACCGCGCCGTCATCGGTGACCGGCGGGTAGATCTTGAAATAGGCGACCGCCTGGCTGGGCGACCAGCCGCCGCGCGCCAGCGCCCGCTCGGCCGAACGCTGCAGCATCTTTTCGCCCGGCCAGTCGCGGTGCGTGACCAGGAAGCTGGCGTAATCGTTGAACGAGTAATTGCTGGATTGTTCCAGTGCCTTCCACCGCACCAGGGCGTCACCCAGCGGGTCGGCCTGGATGTTCGGCGGCGCGGGCTGCGGCGCGTCGCTCGACAATTGAGCACGATACCAGGCGATCTGTTGGGGGGTCAGTTGAGCGGAGGTGACGGCGAGACCGGACAGGCCGGCCGCGAACAGGGCGGACTTGAACAACGTAGCTACCATGTGGACACGATAGGCGATTCACCCCTATCAGGCCTAGGACAATTTCGCCGAGCCGCCCGGTTTTCGCGAGCGGACAGGAGCAGCCAAGTCCATGTTTTCCGGATCGATCCCCGCCCTCGTCACGCCGTTCGACGAGGAGGGGCTGTTCGTCGAAGCCGCCTATCGCGACCTGATCGAGTGGCAGATCGCCGAGGGCTCGGCCGCGCTGGTGCCGTGTGGCACTACCGGCGAGGCGGCGACCATGACCAAGGACGAGCATTTCGAGATCGTCCGAATCTGCGCCGACCAGGCGAAGGGCAGGGTGCCGGTGATCGCCGGCGCCGGCTCGAACGACACGCGTGTCGCGATCGCCAACATCCAGGCGGCCAAGAAGGCGGGCGCCGACGCCGCGCTGATGGTGCCGCCCTATTACAACCGACCCAACCAAGACGGCATCTTCCACCATTTCCAGGCGGTGGCGACGTCGTGCGACCTGCCGATCGTGCTCTATAACGTGCCCGGCCGCACGGTGACCGATATCGCGGTCGAGACGATCGGCAAGCTCGCCAGGGCATTTCCCACGATCGTCGGCATCAAGGATGCCACCGGTGCGATCGCCCGCGTGTCGGCGCAGCGCGCCGTCGCCGGCGCCGATTTCTGCCAGCTGTCGGGCAATGACGACATGGCGCTGGCGTTCAACGCGATGGGCGGTGTCGGCTGCATCTCGGTCACCGCCAATGTCGCGCCGAAGCTGTGCGCCGAGTTTCAGGCGGCGTGCCAGACGGGCGATTATGCCAAGGCGCTGGACTATCAGGACCGGCTCTATCCGCTCCACGCCGCGCTGTTCACCGACGCTTCGCCGGGACCGGTCAAATATGCGATGTGCAAGCTGCGCCCCGGCTTCCCGGCGGGCTTGCGCCTGCCGATGACCTGGCCGAGCGAGGCGAGCCAGCGCGCGGTCGACGCGGCGCTGGAGCACGCCGGCCTATCTGCCGCCAGCGCCGCCTGACGCTGACGGGCGCCGAGGATGCCGGTGACGCCGCCTTGACCGGTGTTCCCGGCTCAGCGCCGGCGCCGTTTCAGAACGCGGCGTTGGCGGCTGGGGCGGGGGCTTGCTGACCCGGTTCCGGATTGTTCTTCAGGTTCTTGTGGCTGGAGATCCCGAAGCCCAGCACCGTCATCAGCCAGATCAAGAGCAGGATGACGATGATCGCCCCGACGATGCGAGTGGCGCGCTTGGTCCGGGCGGGGCGGAATTTCCTGGGCATCGTTTTGTCAACGCAGCGTTGCGGCATTGGATGCCTGCTTTCGGTCTCGTCGTCGCGCTTTTCGGTCGGGGCGGCGGGATTGGTGCGGGAAACCGCAGCGCGGCCGGTCGTGCCCCTTCACCTTCCCGTAACAATCGCCTACATCCCCGGCTTCCATGTCGCGTCCCAAGCCCGCAACCTTCGAGAAAGTGAAGACCGTCGCCGAGAACCGGCGTGCGCGGTTCGATTATGCCATCGACACGGTGTACGAGGCCGGCATCGTGCTGACCGGCACCGAGGTGAAGTCCCTACGCTTCGGCGAAGGATCGATCGCCGAAAGCTATGCCGAGGTGAAGGGCGAGGAAGTCTTCCTGGTCAATTCGAACATCCCCGAATTCAGCCACGGCAATCGCTTCAACCACGAGCCGAAGCGGCCGCGTAAACTGCTGCTTCATGAGCGCGAGATTAGAAAGTTGCACGGCGCCGTGGCGCGTGAGGGGATGACTTTGGTGCCCCTCAGCATCTATTTTAACGCCCGGGGACGCGCCAAGGTCGAACTGGCGCTGGCGAAAGGCAAGAAAGCGCATGACAAGCGCGCGACGATCAAGGAGCGGGACTGGAAGCGCGAGCAGGGGCGTCTCCTGCGCGACCGTGGCTGAGCCGGCGCGCCGCACGTGGCTGGCCGATCGCCTCCGCCATCACGTCTCTCGCGAGGCGATCGAGCGTAACCGTTTCCTGAAACCCGTGGCGCACCGCGTGCTGGCGCCGTCGCTGTGGCGGTTCAACCGCCGGTCGGTTCCCCGCGGCGTGGCACTCGGCATCTTCGCCGGCATCCTGTTCCCTTTCGCCCACATGGTACTGGCGGCGCTGCTCGCCTTCCCGACCCGCGCCAACGTGCCGACCGCGGTGGGTTCGACGCTGGTCAACAACCCGGTGACCTTCGTGCCGATCATGGCCGTGGCGTACAGCGTCGGTCGCTGGGTGCTGCGCCTCGACGCGACCGTGCCGGGCCAGCCGATCGCCAGCAACGTCGCGCACAATGCCGGCTGGCTGCACTGGCTGGTGGCGCAGGGCGGGCCGGCGACGATCATCGGGCTGGTGATCCTGGCGGTGTTGCTGTCGGCGCTCGGCTATGCCGGCACCGCGTTCGGCTGGCGGCTGTGGATCCGGCGCAAGTGGCGTAATCGTCACCGTTGAAACCAGTTTGACGCCGCGCATTTCGCCGTTCTACGCTCTCCGCTCGTCGTCGGCCGTTGTGTTGGCCGGCCGTATCATCGCGGGGAGACTTTCATGAAAAATCGGATTCTGGCGGCGGCGTCCGCGCTGGCGCTCGGCGTGACCGGCGTTGCCATTGCCGCCCAGCCGCAGGACCAGGCAGCCGAGCCGCTGCGCAAGGCCGCGGTCGGCCCCGTTCACCCGGCCGATTCGGACCAGGCGCAGATCGGCGACTTCGGCTTCGACGTCGGCGGCATGAACAAGAGCGTGCTGCCCGGCAACGACTTCTACGAATATGCCAACGGCACCTGGGCCAAGGACGTACAGATCCCGTCCGACGAATCGAGCTATGGCGCGTTCAACGTGCTGGTCGACCTGTCACGCGAGCGGACCAAGGGCATCCTGGAGAGCGCCGCGAAGGACGCCAACTCGAAGATCGGCACCGCCTACGCGACTTATCTCGACACCGGCGCGATCGACGGCAAGGGCCTGGCGCCGATCAAGCCGTGGCTCGATACGATCAACGCGCTGGGCGACAAGACCGGCTATCCCGCGCTCCTCGCGAAAGCGGCGCGCAACGGCGTCGGCGGCCCGTTTTCGGCCTACGTCAGCCAGGACGACAAGAACCCCGATTATTACGCGCTGGGGCTGAGCCAGTCGGGCCTCGGCATGCCCGACCGCGATTACTACCTGAACCCGAAGAACGATCCCAAGCTGGCCGAGGCGAAGGCCGCATACCTGCAGCATATCGAGAAGATGTTCACGCTGGCGGGCATGGACAATGCCGCGGCGCGTGCGCAGGCGATCGTCGATTTCGAGACCAAGATCGCCCAGGTCAGCTGGACCCGCACCGAAAGCCGCGACGCGACCAAGACCTATAACAAGATGGGCGTCGCCCAACTCGGCCAGAGCGCGCCGGGTTTCGACTTCGCGACCTTCTTCAAGGAAGATGACCTGCCGGCGCAGGACGTGATCGTCGCGCAGCCGAGCGCCGTTACCGGCATCGCCAAGCTCGTCGCCGCGACACCGCTGCAGGTGCTGAAGGACCAGCTCATCCTGCGCTCGCTCGACGGCTTCGCCGATGTGCTGCCGAGTGCGTTCGATCAGGAGAATTTCCACTTCTACGGCACGGTCCTGTCGGGCACGCCCGAACAGCAGCCGCGGTGGAAGCGGAGCGTCGACTTCGTCACCGACGCGCTGACCGACGACGTGTCGAAAATCTACGTCGCCAAATACTTCCCGCCGGAAACCAAGGCGGCAGCCGAAAAGCTGGTGCACAATCTGATCGACGCCTTCTCCAAGCGGCTCGACAAGCTGAGCTGGATGTCGCCGGCGACCAAGTCCAAGGCGCAGGCGAAACTTGCCGCCTTCACCCCGCGGATCGGCTATCCCGATCAGTGGCACGATTATTCCAACCTGACGATCAGTTCGGGCGACGCGTTCGGCAACGAGCTGCGCGCCAACCAGTGGCAGCATGACTGGAACGCGCACAAGCTGGGCAAGCCGCTGATGCGCTGGGAATGGGGCATGACGCCGATGGAGGTGAACGCCTATTCCAACTTCGGCCAGGTCGAGATTGTCTTCCCGGCGGCGATCCTGCAGCCGCCGTTCTTCGATCCAAAGGCGGACCCGGGCGTCAATTACGGCGGCATCGGCGCGGTGATCGGCCACGAGATGAGCCACCAGTTCGACGACCAGGGGTCGAAGTACAATGCGCATGGCGAGCTCGCCACCTGGTGGACGCCCGATGATCTGAAGCGGTTCGAGGCGCTGACCGACAAGCTGGTCAAGCAGTATGACGCCTATGAGCCGGTGCCCGGCATCCATCAGAACGGCAAGCTGACGCTGGGCGAGAACATCGCCGACCTCGCCGGTCTCAACACCGCCTACGACGCCTATCATGCGTCGCTGGGCGGCAAGAAGGCGCCGGTGATCGACGGCTTTACCGGCGATCAGCGCTTCTATCTCGGCTGGGCGCAGGTGTGGCGTCGCAACTATCGCGACGCCGTGCTGCGCCAGCGGCTGCTGACCGATCCGCACTCGCAGTCGATCCAGCGCGCCTGGATCGTCCGCGACATGGATCCCTGGTACCCGGCGTTCAACGTGAAGCCGGGCGAGAAGCTGTATCTCACGCCGCAACAGCGCGTGAAGATCTGGTGATCGCGTGCCCCGGCACATCCGGGGCATAAGCCTGGTGAGGGCGGTGGCCGCGCGTCGGTTGCCGCCCTCGTTCGTTTGCGATCCCGTCGCGGGGCACCCATGATGGGCAGCCCTGCGGGATCGCGCTTGACGGGCGCCGGCGTGCGGCCAAAGAACCGGTGATGGCAACCCGTTCCGCCCCTGCACCTTTTTGGCACGACGCCACGCGGGCGGCGGCGCTGATCGCGGGTGGCGCTGGGCTGTCGGCCGCGGCGCTGATCCTGTGGCTGGTCGGCAGCCTCGCGGTCGCCGCCGGCTTTCTTGCGACGGCATTGATCGTCGGCGGCATCGCCATCGCCGTCGCGCGGTTGCGGGCACCCGACGAGGCGCAGAGCGGCGCGATCGACTGGTCGGTCGGCCGCGCGCTGGCCGAGACCAGCGCCGATGCGGTGGCGGTGACCGATCGCGCCGGGCGGCTGGTGTGCGCCAACGATCATTATGAGGCGCTGTTCGGCGGGTTTCCGACGCCGCCGGGCCTGCCGCTCGCCGACGACGGCATCGCCGCGCTGACCGCAGCCGGTCGCGCCGCGTGGCGGGACGGCCAGGGCAAGACGCAGCTGATCTCGCGCGGCATGCCGCTCACCGTCGCGATCACGCGGGCTGGCGCGGCGCAGGACATGCTGGTGTGGCGGTTCGCCGGCACCGAGGCGCTGGACCTCGCTGCGACGGTGACCGGGCTGATCACCGGCAGCCATGGCGACCGGCTCGCCGCGGCCGGGATCATGCTCGCGCTTGTCTCGCCGGAGGGGCGCATCCGTGCCGCCAACCGCGTGTTCCGCGTGCGCGCCATGGGGCACGAGGAAGCGGCGATCGCCGGCGGCGACTTCGCCCGCTTCCTGATCACCGACTCGCGCGGCCTGGTCCGCTTCGAGCGCGAGGGGCTCACGGGGCCGCCGGTCCGCGTGCTGCAAATCCCCTTCCTGGAGGGCGACGACGCGCCGATCCTGATCGCGCTGATCGACGACGAGGAGCCCGGCTCGGTCGGCGCCGGCACCGCGCAGCCGGTCAAGAGCCTGATCTCGCTGCTGCCGTTCGGCATGGCGCTGGTCGATCGCGAGGGCCGCTTCATCCAGATGAACGACGCGTTCGCCCGCGCGGCCGAGGTCGATCCGACCAATCCGCCGGTCTATCCCGGCGACCTCGTCGTGCGCGAGGACAAGACCGCGGTGGCCGACGCGATCCGCCGCTTCGCCAACGGCGCGGGCCATGCCGCCGACATGGCGGTGCGGCTGAAGGACCATCCCGACGAGCCGGTGGCGATGACGCTGGCCGGCGCGCGCGGGCTGGGCGATGCCGCGGTGCTGCTAAGCCTCAAGGACAACAGCGAGGAAAGCCGGCTGAAGCGCGAGGTGGAACAGGCCACCAAGATGCGCGCGGTGGGGCAGCTCGCCGGCGGCGTCGCGCATGATTTCAACAACGTGCTGACCGCGATCATCGGCCATTGCGACCTGATGCTGATGCGCCACTCGCCGGGCGACAGCGATTTCGACGACATCCAGCAGATCAAGGCCAATTCCAACCGCGCGGCGAGCCTGACGCGGCAGTTGCTCGCCTTTTCGCGCCAGCAGACGCTGCGCCCGCAGGTGCTGCAGTTGCCCGACGTCATTTCCGAAGTCACCAACCTGTTGAAGCGGCTGCTGGGCGAGACGGTGCATCTCGTCGTCAAGCACGGTCGCGACCTTGGCCCGGTGCGCGCCGATCCCGGCCAGCTCGAACAGGTGGTGGTCAACCTGGCGGTCAACGCGCGCGATGCGATCGGCCCCGGCGGCGGCACGCTGACGATCGAGACGATGGCGGTGCCGGCGGAGGAGGTGCGGCGGATGGGCTCCGACGTGCTGCCGATCGGCGACTATACCGCGCTGCGCCTCACCGACACGGGCAGCGGCATTCCGCCCGACGTGCTGCCCAAGATCTTCGAGCCGTTCTTCACCACCAAGGACGTGGGCAAGGGCACCGGCCTGGGCCTGTCGACCGTCTATGGCATCGTGAAGCAATCGGGCGGCTACATCTTCGCCGACTCGAAGCCGGGGAAGGGGGCCACCTTCACCATCTACCTGCCGGTGCACGCCGCGGGTGTTCCCGCGCCGGCGCGGCAGGCGCCGATCGGGCGAAAGGCCGGCGACCTGTGGGGATCGGGCACCGTGCTGCTGGTCGAGGACGAGGACATGGTGCGCGCCGTCGCCGAGCGCGCGTTGACCCGGCAGGGCTACAGCGTGATGACCGCCGAAAACGGCGAGGCGGCACTGGAATTGCTCGAAAATGCCGGCCGGCCTGACCTGCTGATCTCCGACGTGGTGATGCCGACGATGGACGGTCCGACGATGGTCGCCCACGTCCGCCAGCGCTACCCCGACCTGCCGATCCTGTTCATGTCGGGCTATGCCGAAGAGCAGTTGCGCCGGTCGATCGACATCGACAATGTCGCCTTCCTGCCCAAACCCTTTTCGGTGCAGCAGCTTGCCGAGGCGGCGCGCGATGCGCTGGCGATGAAATAGCGTCTGGCGCGGGCTTGCCGCCCCCGCTATTGAACGCCGCATGAACACGCCCCGCCGCATTCTGGTCGTCGAGGACGAACCGCTGATTTCGATGATGCTGGAGGATTTCCTCGACATGCTGGGCCATCAGGTGGCGGGCATTGCCGACAGCGTCGACAACGCCATGTCGGTGGTCGAGGCCGGCGGTATCGATGCCGCGATCCTGGACGTCAATTTGCGCGGCGGGGAGAAGAGCTGGCCGATCGCCGACGCGCTGGCGGCGGACGACATCCCGTTCGTGCTGGCGACCGGCGGCGGCGGCGACTCGATCGCCGAGCAGCATCGCGACCGGCCGACGCTGGCCAAGCCGTTCACCATGGATGGCGTGAAGCAGGCGCTCGAGGCGCTCGGCTAGGCTGTTGCCTCCCGTGCGGGAGGCTCAGGCGATCCGTTCGGGCATGGCCGCGGCATCGTCGTCGAGCGACGATTGCGGCGCCACCGCTTCCCACGGGAAGACGAACCAATCCTTGGTCTCGGTGCGGTCGATCGTCCGCGCACGATAATCAACGCGCTCGCGCGAGGCCTTGTTGTCTATGAGCGTGGCGAAGCGCACGTTCTCGGCCGTCGCGCCCGCCGCGGCGAGCGCGGCGCGCAGCTTGGCGATGGTGCTGCCGCTGTCGTTGATGTCGTCGAGGAACAGCAGTCGCTCGCCGTTGCGCGTCCGTGCCGCCAGCCGCACCAGCGGCGCATCGGCGAAATCGGGCACTTCGCTCGAATGATCGACCGACAGCATCGGCAGGCCCGTCGCGTGGCTGAGATAGACCGCCGGCGCCAGGCCGCCGCGGCCGATGCCGATCAGGAAGGAGGGCGTCCACTCGCCGCCGCGCACCTGCTCCGCGAGCGTCAGCACCATCGTGACGTAATCGTCATGTTCGATCGGCGTGAACACCGGCATCAGGCGTTGGCCGCGACATAGGCGTCGAGCGCCGCGCAATGCGTCGCGACCGCCGCATCGTCGAGGAACGATCCCAGGAAGCTGTTGCGTGCCAGCGTGACCAGATCGTCTCGGTCTAACCCGCGCGCCTCAGCCGCGGCGCGATAATTGTCCGCGATATAGCCGCCGAAATAGGCGGGATCGTCCGAATTGATCGTGGCGCGCAGACCCAGCCGCAGCATGCGGTCGATCGGGTGGTTCTTCATGTCGTCGATCACGCACAGCTTCAGGTTCGACATCGGGCACACCGTCAGCGTCATGCCGGTGCGGGCGAGGTGCGCGGTCAGCACCGGATCCTCCAGGCTGCGGTTGCCATGGTCGAGCCGGTCGATCTTGAGCAGGTCGAGCGCCTGGTGGACGTATTCGGGAGGCCCTTCCTCCCCGGCATGGGCGACCGCCTTCAGCCCCATCTCGCGCGCCCGGGCGAACACGCGGGCGAACTTCTCCGGCGGATGACCCACCTCGGATGAATCGAGCCCGACGCCGGCGAGCTTGTCGAGCCACGGCTCGGCCGCCCGCAGCGTGGCGAACGCGGCCTCCTCGTCGAGATGGCGCAGGAAGCAGAGGATCAGCTTGGCGGTCATGCCGTGCTTCGCCTCGGCCTCGGCCATCGCCGACGAAAGCCCCTCGATCACCGTCCCGAACGCGATCCCGCGGTCGGTATGCGTCTGGGGATCGAAGAAGATTTCGGCATGGACAACGCCATCGGCCGCGGCGCGATCAAAATAGGCGGCGGCGAGATCATGAAAATCCTGCCGCTCGCGCAGCACGTTGGCGCCCTGATAATAGATGTCGAGGAAATCCTGCAGCCGGCTGAAGCTATAGGCGTTGCGCACTTCCTCGACGCTGCCGAACGGGATCTCGATCCCGTTACGCTCAGCCAGCGCGAACATCAGCTCGGGTTCGAGGCTGCCCTCGATATGAAGGTGGAGCTCGGCCTTGGGCAGGCCCTTGATGAAGGGGAGGAGGTCGCTCATGGCCGCTTCATCGCGCGGGGCAGGCGAGGGGGCAAGCCCGCGCGCGCAAGAAGTTTCGCGTTCTGCTCTTGTTCCAATGGAACAAATGCGATACACGTGATCCCACGTTGAACGCGTCCCACGATTGTTCTAGCGACGGGAGCCTCTCATGGCAGCATCACTCAAGGTCATCGACACCGGTATGGCAGCTTCGAATTCGGACAGGCAGAAGGCGCTCGACGCCGCATTGGCGCAGATCGATCGCGCGTTCGGCAAGGGCTCGGCGATGAAGCTCGGCCAGAAGGAGACGATGCAGGTCGAGGCGATCTCGACTGGCAGCCTGGGGCTCGACATCGCGCTTGGCGTCGGCGGCCTGCCGCGCGGCCGCGTGATCGAGGTCTATGGGCCGGAAAGCTCGGGCAAGACGACGCTGGCGCTCCACGTCATTGCCGAGGCACAGCGGATGGGCGGTACCGCCGCCTTCGTCGACGCCGAACACGCGCTCGATCCCGTCTACGCCAAGAAGCTTGGCGTGGACATCGACGAGCTGATCGTGTCGCAGCCCGACACCGGCGAGCAGGCGCTGGAGATCGTCGATACGCTCGTCCGCTCGAACGCGGTCGACGTGCTGGTGGTCGACTCGGTCGCGGCGCTGGTCCCGCGCGCCGAGATCGAGGGCGAGATGGGCGACAGCCATGTCGGGCTCCAGGCGCGGCTGATGAGCCAGGCGCTGCGCAAGCTCACCGGCTCGATCAGCCGCTCGCGCTGCATGGTCATCTTTATCAACCAGGTCCGCATGAAGATCGGCGTCATGTACGGGAACCCGGAGACGACGACGGGCGGCAATGCGCTCAAGTTCTACGCCTCGGTGCGCCTCGACATCCGCCGCACCGGGCAGATCAAGGACCGCGACGACATCGTCGGCAACTCGACTCGGGTGAAAGTGGTCAAGAACAAGGTCGCCCCGCCGTTCAAGCAGGTCGAGTTCGACATCATGTACGGCGAGGGCATTTCGAAGATCGGCGAGATCCTCGATCTCGGGGTCAAGGCCGGGCTGGTCGAGAAGTCGGGCAGCTGGTTCAGCTACGACAGCGTCCGCATCGGCCAGGGCCGGGAGAACGCCAAGACGTACCTCAAGGAGAATCCGGAAATGG
>JBQCHA010000072.1:0-8445 GCA_051955175.1 Sphingomonas sp. | reverse complement strand
GGATAGAGGCGATAGCCGATACGGCGTGCGATATGATCGATCGGCTCGGGATATTTGTCGTAATAGCTGAGCACATTGGCCGCGGAAATGTGGTGCCAGTTCCAGATCGACCAATAATTCGCGCCGACCGCGAGCACGTGCGCGATGACCTGCTCGGTCATCGTCACGCCGTCCTCGATCCCTAGCTGATCGGGCGCGCCGGTGGTCATGCCGACCTCGCTGACCGCCGCGGTCCAGGCGGGGCGGTTGCTCAGCGCCTCGATCTGCGTGTTCTCGATGAAGATCGTGTCGCTGCGAATCCAGTTGTTGGTGCGCACGGTGCGGTCGAGCACCGCAGCATTGCCCACAGTGTTGAAATCGGGCTGCGTGTTGGTGACCAGCGGCGTCTCGGTCCAATGCCTGAGCTGCGTGTCGAGCATGCGCAGCATGGTTTGCTGGGCGACGGCGTTGCTGGGGAAGATGTTGCCCTCGAACGGCCAGGTGTGACCCTCGCCCCAGAAGCCGTACATCATCGTATCCATATATTCGATGTCGGGCCCGCCATTGTATCGGTCGGCGAGCAGCGCGTTGAGCTCCTCGAACGCCGCCTGGTACGCCGGGTCGTCGTAACGCGGCATCGCATGCTTCTTGCGGTAGCGGACCTGGCTTGGATCACCGGCCCAGCTGCCCTTGAGCGGGACGTACGGCACCTTGTCCATCAGGAACTGCGGCATGCCGGGCTCGGGATAGTCCGGATTCTCCAGCATGATGCGGAAACCCACGCGCTTCCCGTATTGGCGCGCGACATCGAAGGTGATGCGCCACCAGTCGGGCAGGTCCAGGCTGCCGGGGCGACTCTGCACCTCGCGCCAATTGGGGCGGAGATAGACCTTCTGCACGAAGGGGAGCTTGATCAGATCCTCGATCGCGCGTTCCAACGTCTGGCCGGGCAGGCGCGGGGGGCCGATGTCGCCCGAGATGTAGACGGTGAGCCCCATGCCGTAATTGGCCACGATGTCGCGCGACGGCGATGTCGCCATCACCACCTCACCGCCCGGCGCATTGGCATCGGCGCCGTAATTGCTGAACGGGCCCTGGTAGAGCCGGTCGGTCACGGGCGGGCCGCCGCCCCAGTCGTGCTCCGCCCAGCTGTGCTCGAGATATTGCGCCGGCGCGGGCAGCGCGAACCCTGCCGTGGCGACGCCGGCGGCACCGGCCTTCAGCAAATCCCGGCGCATGAATTCAGGCATCGGCGATCTCCTTCGCGACGCGGGCGGCCGAGCGGACGCAGGATTCCATGCCCCTGCTGAGCGGGTCGGCATAGGTGCCGGCGAAATAGAGGCGCCCGTCGGGCTTCATGATCTCGGGCCAGAACTTGGCAAGCGTGCCGGGCGCGAACGGCTCCATCTCGCAAGTCGGCGCGAACGCGTCCTGGCTCCAGTCATAGGTCAGCGCCTGGACGATCGTGTCGCGCTTGCCGGGATAGACCTCGCGGAACGCCGCCAGCACGCGTTGCGGCGACAGGCCGCTGGGTCCGAACGCCTTCAGGATGACGCGCGTCGAGCCGGGTGTTTCGGGCACCACCCAGATCGACTGGATGTCGTCATGCTCGAAGCTCATCGCCAGGTTGGTGAAGCCGTCGTCCAGCCAGAACTTGCTTTCCGCCTCGAACACAAAAAACGGGTGCGAGCTGTAGGCGACATTGTCGACGACGTACTGTTTGGCGGGCGACAGCGCGGGGGTAACCGGGATCTTGCGGAAGACCGGTAGCGAGATGGCGTTGACCAGGTAGTCGGCGCGCATCGTCTGCGGCGCGTCATAGCCATAGGCGGTATAGGTCACCGTGACGCCCGTCGCGTCGCGCTGGATCGCGGTGATCGGGTGGTTGAGCTTGACGCGCGCACCGAGCCGCGCGGCGAACGCCTTGGGCATTTCGCCATTGCCGCCTTTCAGATGATAGGTCTCGCCTTCGGAAAAGGGGATATCGCGATCCTTCATCACCGCGAAGCGCCAGACGCCGTAGAGCGCGTTGGCGTGCTGGCCGCCGAGATACTCGCGCGCACGCTTCGATGCGCCCTGGCGCGCATAGAGCGTGTCGAGATCGATCGCGTCGAGATCGTCGCAGCCGTTGCCGAACGGCTGGCTCGCATCGTGGAAGCGGGCGAGATAGTCGGCGAGATAGAGGCTCGGCAGCTCGTACCAGGGATGCTGCGACAGGAAGGTGATTTCCTTGTCGTTGAAGCCGAGCGTGCGTAGCGTCGCCGCGTCGGCAAGCTGTGCGTCGGTGTAGAACTTGCCCCCGATCTGCGTCAGCTGGCCGTTGTTCGCCGGCAGCGGCGATCCTTCGGCATTGGGGTAGGGGACCGCTTCCAGCCCGAACGCCTCGACATAGCGGAAGAACTGTTCGTAGCCCGGCTTGGTCAAATGGTCGGCGCCATAGTCGGCCCACAGACCGTCGGACAGGCCGTCGCTGCCGGTGAAGACGTGCCCGCCGTAGCGGCCCGACGCCTCCAACACCGTCACGTCGAGTCCGTGCTGCATCAATTCGTAGGCGCAGGCGAGGCCGGTGATGCCGGCGCCCGCGACGATGACACGCTTGACCGTCGCGGGGCGGGAAGTCGCCTCCTGCGCTTCGGCTCCGGTGGCGATCATCGAGGCGCCGATGCCGGCGGCGACGGTCTTGAGGAAGGTGCGGCGCTCCATACCCGCCGCCGCCTCAGGAGCCGGAGACAACGACGGTGTTGCGGCCGGTGCCGGCTCTGCTCTCGCCGGCCTTGATCGGCCCGGTGTAATAAGCGGAGAGCACCATTCCCGCATGCGGCCCGGGTTTGCCGAGGGCGGTCATGCGGAAGCTGCCGCTCTTGCCGATCGAATAATGCACCGCGGGGTCGTTGGCGCCGGTGACGATCCATTGCGCGATCGCGGCCGCCTGCGCCGACGACAGGTTCGGGTGCGGCGGCATCATGCCGCCACCCCAGGCGCCGCTCGATCCGTTGCGGATATGGCCCGCAAGCATCGTCGCGGCGTTGGCGTGTCCGGCGTAGCGCTTGGCGATCGCCGCGAAGGAAGGCGCGGAGGAGGCCGCCGCGAAGTCGTGGCAGCCCATGCAGTTCGACTGGCTGATCTGCACCAGGCCTTCCGGCAGCGCCGGCGCACGGCGGGCGGCCGGCGCGTCGGTATTGGCGACATAGCCGGCGCGCAGCACCACCGATGTCGCGGGCAATTCGCCGAACTTGGTCGATTTGCCATTGTAGCTGACCGTGACGGCGTAGGGGGCCTGGGCGTTCCACGCGACGCGACTGTGGTCGGCGGGGCTGGTGATGTCGACCTGCGCTCCCGACGCCGGCGCGGCGGCGTGCAGCAGCACGGCAACGGAGGAACCGGAGATCGCCGCGATCGACAGCCCGATGGTCCTAACTCTCATGAACGATCTCCCCTTCGACTGATTAGAGCGGCGCTTCTCCGACCTGGTGCGCGGCATAGAGCGCGGCGCCGTAGGCCGGCGAATGGCGCGGCGCGACGATGTCGTACGGTCCCAATTCGCGCAGCCGCGCTTCGAGACGCCCTCGAACCGAGGCATCGTTGGTCAGCACGCCGCCCGACCAGGACAGCGGCACCCGCTCGTCGGGGGCGAAGCCGAGCTCGGCGCGCAGCGCCTCGGCCATGCCGGCGAGTTCCGCGGCCGCCTGATCGTGGATGCGGATCGCGGCGGGATCGCCCGCGGCGACGCCTTCGGCGACCACCGGCGCCAGGCCGGCGATCTCGTCGCGGGCGAGGCCGTGCTCGCCCATCACCTTCGCGCAGATGTCGAGATCGCCGTCGAGGCTCAGATGGCGGCGGAATGCCTTGTGCAGCGGCCCCTTGGGCAGCCGCCCGTCGCTCATCCGGGTGAAGGCGTTGAGCCCCTGGATCGCGATCCAATAGGCCGAGCCCTCGTCGCTGAACACCTCGCCCCAGCCGCCGACGCGCGCCGCCTTGCCCTGGCGCTCGCCATAGCCGATCGAGCCGGTGCCAGCGACGAGGTTGATCCCGTCCGCGCAGGCGAGCGAGCCTGCCCAGCCACAGATCATGTCGTTGCCGCAGCGATAGCGGTCGTGGCCGAGCAGGCGGCCGCAATGCCGATCGAGCTGCGGGTCGATCGCGCTGTCCTCGCCGAATGCGGGGAGCCCGAAGAACGTGTAGGTGAGCTCGCCGGGCGCAATGTCGAGTTGCGCGCAGATGCCCGCGATTCCCGCCTCCAGCGCGCGGACGGCGCCGTCGAGGCCGACCTGGAGGTGATAGGTCGTGCCCTCGATCTGCCGCGCGACCACCGCGCCGCCGGCGTCGATGCAGACGAACTCGGTCTTGGTCCCGCCGCCGTCGACGCCGAGGAAATAGCGCGGCCGGCTCATGCCGCGGTCGAGTGGATGTGCACGCCCTGCACGACGCGGTTGACCGTGCCGGCCTTGTTCGGTGTGTCGGGCGTCAGGCCACGGTCGAGCGAGGCGTGCAGCGCGAACAGCTGCGCCGGGACGATATAGGGGAACAGCAGGTCGCTATCGGCCGCGGGCTCGAGCCCTCGCACCGCGACTGTTTCGCCGATCTCGCCCTGCGCCGACACGACCAGCACGGCGCCGGCGACATCGTCCTTGCGCAGCTCCTCGATCATGTCGCGATCATAGGCGCGGGTCAGCGGATCGTTGGAGACGAACACCACGATCAGCGTGTCCCGGTTGACGAAGGTCTTCGGCCCGTGACGGAAGCCGAGCGTCGAATCGAACATCGTCGCGGTGGCGCCGTCGGTGAGTTCGAGCAGCTTCAGCGCCGCCTCGCGCGCCAGTCCCTGGAACGGGCCGCTGCCGAGATAGACCACGCGCTCGAACCCACGCGCGGCGAGCTTCGCCATCCGCGGTTCGACCGCTTCCAGCACCTGGCCGACCGCGTCGGCGATCGGTTCGACCCGCGCGTCGAATGCACCGATGCCGGAAAAGGTCGCCAGTGCGGCATACATCATCGCCGAGAAGCTGGAGGTCATCGCGAAGCCGCGATCGTGCGTCGCCTCGGGCAGCGTCACGACATAGGCATCCTCGCCGGCCCGCTTGGCGAGCGCGCCGTCGGCGTTGCAGGTGATGATCAGGTGATGCACGTCGCCGACCCGCGCATCGACCAGCTCGACGGTGGCGATGCTTTCCGGACTGTTGCCCGACCGGCCGAACGAGACGAGCAGCGTCGGGGTGTCGGTCTCCAGGTAGAGATCGGGCGCGCTGACGATATCGGTGGTGGCGACCGCCTCGACGCGGCGCCCGGTCGTGCGCGTCAGCGTCGCGGCGAGGCATTCGCCGATGAACGCCGAGGTGCCGGCGCCGGCCAGCATGATACGCAGGTCGGGCTTGGCGAGCAGCGGCGCCAGGAAGGCCTCGATCGCGCCGCGCTGCTCGGCGAGCAGTGCCTGCGTCGCGCGCAGCGTGTCGGGCTGCTGCAGGATTTCGCGCCGCGTCCACGGCTCGGTGCCGTCGGCCGTGGTCGTGGCGACGGAAAGAAGGTCAGTCATCGGGGTGGCAGGCTCCGTAATAGGCGTCGAGCGTCGCGAACACATGGGCGATTACCAGGTCGACGGGATCGAGCGTGGCGCGCCCCGCGCGATGCGCGGCAAAGGCGATGGGAAGATATTGGCTGACCAGGGCCAGCGGCGGCACGTGGGCGCGCAGGTTGGCGAACAACTTGTCCTGCGCGGCGGCGATCGTCCGGTCCGGCCAGTAATAGCGGATGCGGTCGCTGAAGCTGTATTGCAGCTGGAAATCGAGCGCGGTGCCGGTGGCGTGATAGTATTTCGCCCAGCTCGTCGGTTCGGCGTGCATCCGATCGATGGCGACAGAGCGCAGGTTGGCGCGGTCCTCCGCCGGGATCGTCTCGCGCTCGATTGCGTCGAGCGCCCACAGTGCCTCACGCAGCGCGAAGGTGACGCCGGGGCCGACCTTCAGGATGGCGAAATGGTCGCGCACCAGCGCGGCAAGTGCTGCGGGCGTCTGGTAGTCGGTCGAATGCGCCTCGAATACGATATGGTCTACAGGCTCAATCGCGGCGCTGAGCGCGGTGGCCTTTTCCGGCACGTAATCGACCACCTTGTCGTGATCGAACTCGACGCCAGGCTGGACGACAGTGGCGATCACGCGATCCCAGGCGCCCGACAGACCCTGTTCGGCGAACAGGTCGCGGTGCATGTCGATCGTCGCCAGCGCCGCTTGCGGCGTGGTGACGGCCAGCTCGTCCAGATCCTCGGCCGCGCCTCCGGGTACGGGTACTTCGGTGCCGATGATGTAGCTCGGCGCATTGGCGGGATCGCCGGCATAGGCAGCCTCGGCAGCCTTGCACAGGCGCGCGGCGCGCTCGGCAATGGTGCGTTCCGGCAGCGGCACGGGATCGTCGGCGCAGCTCATCGAGCAGTCGAGATGGATCTTGCCGAAGCCAGCGGCGACGTAGTCGGCGACCATCACTTCGGCCTTGGCCATCGCCTCGTCGGCCGAAAGCTTGGTCCAGGCATTGGGGCCGAGGTGATCGCCGCCTAGCGCCAGCCTTTCGCGCGGGAAGCCGACGCGGTCGGCGATGGCGAACACGAAGTCGCGGTAATCCGCCGGCTTCATGCCGGTATAGCCGCCGTCCTGGTTCACCTGGTTGGAGGTTGCCTCGATCAGCGCGAGCGACGCGTCGTGCGCAAGCGCGTGGCGCAGCGTCGCCTCGATGACCAGCGGATGCGCCGAACAGACCGAGGTGATGCCGACGCGCTCACCCGCCTTGTGCCGGGCGATGAGGTCGCGAATTGCTTTCATGGTTACTCCTTGAACTCGGGATTCGATTACAAGGAAAGAAAACGAAACGCAAGGAAACGATGCGTAATGAAATTTATGCCGCGGCCGGTTCGATCGCTTCCGACTGCTCCATCGTTTCGTCCGCAGCGTCCGGCTCGATCGCCAGCATCACCGAGGCGGCGAGCGCCAGCACCAGACCGATGATCTTGAGCGTGCCCGGCATGGCTCCCAATGCGATCAGCGAGATGATCGCGGTGGCGAGCGGCGCGCCGGCGTTGCTGAGCGGCGCGACGATGATCGCCTTGCCGTAGCGGAATGCGAAGACGAGGGTGAGCGCGCCGATCGCGTTCAGCACCTGGATGCCGGCGGCAAGTGCAGGGCCGCTCCAGCCCCAGTTGATGGCCTGCGTGCGGTCGGTCAGCAGCCAGGCGACCGGCACCAGCAGCAGCCCGGCGATCATCATGTAGAAGAAGATGCCCTCCGCCGACATGTGGTTGTTCGCCGATTTCATGAAATAGGCTTGTACGCCCCAGCACAGCATGACGATCAGCGCGAGGACGAACCAGGTCGACCCGCTGGTGGAGGCGCCGTCGGCGGGGGCGTAGTTGAAGATCGGCAACGCGATCAGTGCCAGCACGATGCCGAGGATGCCGAGCTTGCCGGTCCGCTCGCCCAGCAAAGCGAACGACATGACGATGGTGACCAGCGGCGACAGCGAGATGATCGGGAAGATCAGGTACGCCGGCCCGCGCGTGACCGCATAGAACAGCACCATCTGCCCGCCCGCGCCAAGCAGGCCGACCGCCATGCCGTAGGCGATGGCGCGCGGGCTGGTCTCCAGCTTGCCGCCACCCGCGCGCAGCGCGATGAACGCCGGCGGGATCATCGTCAGCGCCCAGACGCAATAGACCAAAGTGTCGGGAAAGCCGTGCTTTGGCGACTGGTCGGAAAACGCGCCCCAGATGCCCCACAGGGCCACGGTGATCAGCGCATTGGCCAGCCAGCCACGGCCGGCAGGAGCGGGTGTCGAGTTCATGCGGCGTCTCCTGCCGGCGCCGCCTCGATGACGAGGAAGCGGTCGAATTGGGCGTTGATGCGGTTGTTGGCGGCGCTGGCGGTGCCCATCGGCTCGCCGGTGAAGCTGTTGGTCAGGCGATAACGTCCCTTGCCCAGGCCGCGCAGCTCGATCGCGCCGTTCCAGCTCTTGGCATAAAAAGCATAGTGCATCTTGCCGTCGGCAGCGACCGCATGGCCTTCGGGCTTGTCGAAGCCGATGTCATAGAGCTCGCCGCGATACTCGCCCTTGGACAGCATGTTCTGGCGGTAAAGCGCGATCCATTTGCGCCACAGCGCCTCCTTCGCCGGGGTCAGCACGAACCCGCCGGGCGGCAACGGGTCGGTGGTGTGCTCGCTGTCCTTGGGCCAGGTGAACTTGGTCGAAGGAATGCCGCCGATGCCGTAGGTCGAGGCGAAGTCGTCGCCGCCGTCGCTCAGCTCGACGTGATCGCCCGAAAACGGCGCCGACGGCCCCATCATCGCCTTGAAGGTCTTGCCCTTCAGCCGGACCTGCCACGATGATTCGGGGTCGGATGCGGGCGTGTTGTTCATGCCCGGAATGTTGAAGAACGCGAACGAGTCGCCGCACGGACAGATTTCGATGTTCGCGTTCGGGTTGATGCCG
>JBQCHA010000071.1:0-18406 GCA_051955175.1 Sphingomonas sp. | reverse complement strand
CTCGCCGAGCTGCTCAAGGCCGATCCCGACGTCACCGCCGCGCTTTCGCCCGAGGAGATCGATGCCCGGTTCGATCTCGATTATCACTTCAAGCATGTCGACACGGTGTTCGACCGCGTGTTCGGATGACGCCCGCGCATCGGGCGCTGCGTGACGGCACGCGGGACGCCCACGACAGGCTCGATGCGCTGTTCGCCCGGTTCGATCTCTCCTCGCCTGCCGGCTATGCCGATTTCCTCGCCGCACATGCCGAGGCGCTGCTGCCGATCGAGGCGGCGCTGGACGCGAGCCCGGTCGCGCTGGTCACGCCCGATTGGCCCGCACGGCGGCGCGGCGGCCTGATCGCTGCCGACCTCGCCGCGCTCGGCCGCAGCGTGCCGCCGGTGGCGCCACAGCCACCGATCGCCGACCCGGTGGCGATCGCCGGCACGCTGTATGTCATCGAGGGGTCCCGGCTGGGCGGCAAGGTGCTCGCGCGGCAGGTCGGGCCGGATTTTCCCCTGGCCTATCTTGATGCACCTCAAGAACCTGGCGGTTGGCGCGCTCTGCTGACGTCGATAGACAGCATGCTGCACGACGGCGAAGAAACGGCACGAGCGGTCGGCGCAGCAATCGCCATCTTCGATCGATTCTACAGAGCCGGTCGCCAGTGGCTTGGGCCAGATTCGGAGTAAGCGTGGCAGATCCCGATTTCACCGTCGACCTCACCAATTGTGATCGCGAGCCGATCCACGAACTGGGGGCGATCCAGCCGATCGGCTTTCTGCTGGCGCTGTCGAGCGACTGGCTGGTGAAACGCGCGTCGGCCAATGTCGTCGATTATTTCGGGATCGCGGCCGAAGACATGCTCGGCACGCCTGCCACCGATTACCTGAGCGAGGCGGTGGTCCACACGCTCCGCAACCGCCTGACGCTGCTGCGCGGCCCCGACGCCATCGAGCGCGTGTTCGGGCTCGACGTCGGCACCGCCGGCGGCATGTTCGACTTCGCGCTCCACATGGTCGGCGAGACGATCGTCCTGGAAGGCGAGCCCAGCGGCGGCGATGTCGGCCTCGACACCGCCAGCGTCATCCGCGCGATGATGGCGCGGCTCGACGAGATGGAGGCGCTGCCGCAATTCTATCGCGAGGGTGCGCGCCAGGTTCGCGCGCTCACCGGTTTCGACCGCGTGATGGTCTATCGCTTCGACCAGGATGGATCGGGCACGGTGGTGGCGGAGGCCGCACGACCGGGGATCGGCAGCTTCCTCGATCTGCGCTATCCGGCGTCGGACATTCCGCAGCAGGCGCGCAAGCTCTATGTGCGCAATCCGTTCCGGATCATCGCCAATGTCGATGCGCCGCCGGTACCGATCGTGCCGACCCAGGACGAGACCGGCGCGCCGCTCGATCTCTCGCTTGCGGTGCTGCGCTCGGTCTCGCCGATCCACATCGAATATCTGAAGAACATGGGCGTCGGCGCGTCGCTGTCGATCTCGATAATCGTCGAGGGGCGGCTGTGGGGCCTGTTCGCCTGCCACCATTACAGCCCGTTGTGTCCGGGGTTCGAGCGCCGCTCGATCGCCGAGCTGTTCGGGCAGATGTTCGCCCTCAAGCTGGAAAGCCGCGAGCGCAAGGCGCTGTCGGCCTACGAAACCCATGCACGCCAGACCGGCGACCAGCTGCTCGCGGCGATTGCCGGGGATGCCAGCCTGCTCGACGATGCCGAATGGCTCGGCCGCACGCTGGGCCAGACGGTGCCGTGCGACGGCGTCGGCATCTGGGTCGCCGGCAAGGCCGCCTACAGCGGCATCACGCCGCCGGCGAGCGCCTTCCCGGACATCGTGCGGCGGCTGAATGCGATGGCCGCGGGGCGCGTGTTCGCCACCGATCATCTCGCCGGCGTGCTGCCCCAGGCGCAGGATTATGCCGATGTCGGCGCCGGGCTGCTGGCGATCCCGATCTCGCGCAGCCCGCGCGATTACGTGCTGCTGTTCCGGCAGGAGAAGGTACGCACGGTGACGTGGGGCGGCGATCCCACCAAGCCGGCGCATTACGGGCCCCACGGGGCGCGCCTGACCCCGCGCAAGAGCTTCGAGGCGTGGAGCCAGGAAGTGCGTGGCCGCTCCGAGCCGTTCACCGAACCCGAGCGCCGCGTCGCCGAGATGCTACGCGCCTCGCTGATCGAGGTGGTGCTGCGCCTGTCCGACGACGCGCAGGAGGAGCGCCGCCGCGCCTCAGAGCGGCAGGAGTTGCTGATCGCCGAGCTCAACCACCGCGTGCGCAACATCCTGGCGCTGATCCGCGGGCTGGTCCGCCAGTCGAAGAGTATCGCGCGCGGCGACGATTACATCCCGCTACTCGAAGGGCGGATCGAGGCGCTGGCCCGCGCGCATGACCAGATCACGCAGGACAATTGGTCCCCCGCCCCGCTCGACCGCCTGATCGAGACCGAGGCCGCCGCCTATCTCGGCGGCAAGTCGTCGCGCATCCGCATGGCCGGGCCGACTGCGCTGCTGAAGCCGCAGGCCTTCTCGACGCTGGCGCTGGTGTTCCATGAGCTGGCGACCAACTCGGCCAAATACGGCTCGCTGTCGGACAGCGGCACGGTGGAGGTGCGGTGGGAGTTCGACGAGCTGGGCGACCTGCGCATCGACTGGTGCGAATCGGGCGGGCCGCCGGTCCATGCGCCGACGCGGCAGGGCTTCGGCACGACGATCATCCAGCGATCGATCCCCTATGATCTCGGCGGGCTTGCCGATGTCCGGTACGAGCTGACCGGGCTGGTCGCGCATTTCTGCGTGCCCGCCCGCCACGTCGTCATGTCGGGAGACACCGTGTCGCGCGGCGTGACGCCGGCGGTGAGCCCCCGCCCCAGCCCCGGCGACGCGCAGCGCCGCGTGCTGTCCGGCGTGGTCCTGCTGGTCGAGGACAGCATGATCATCGCCATGGATGCCGAGGACATCCTCACGACGCTGGGCGCCGATCGCGTGATCAGCGCCGCCTCGGTGGCGCAGGCACGCACCGAGATCGAGGCGGCGCGGCCGGACTTCGCGGTGCTCGACCTCAATCTCGGCAACGAAACCAGTCTGCCGATCGCCGAGCAGCTGACCGCCATGGATGTGCCGTTCGTCTTCGCCACCGGCTATGGTGAGCAGCTCAAGCTGCCCGATGCGCTGAAGGGCGCGCGTGTGATCCAGAAGCCCTACACCTCCGACAGCATCGCCCGCGCGGTCGAAGACGTGTTCCCGAGTGCAAATGCTGCAACTGCGAAGCAGTGAAATAAAATTGCAACAATGCGCAATGATCTACATATCGCCACCGCCGGCAATCGAGCCGGAATGGAGGCCACTACAATGCGTTACATGGAAACCGTGACGGGCAGCCTGCTGACCCTCGCGTCCCTGGCGCTGGTGGTCGGAACGGGGATCACCCTTCTCTGACGCCAGCCCCCGGCTGCCTTCCCCGCAGGGGAAGGACAGCATGGGCGGGGTCGGGCGTATTCAAAAGTTCGAAAAGCAGTGCGGCTCGGCGCCAGGTCGGCCCTCGCCCCCAAGGCACCACCCGGCGAATGCCGAGGTCCAGGATGGGGCGGATCGTTGCTGAGAGCGGCGCCTTTCCGCTGGCGCTTTCACCGCCCACTTTACCGGCCTGCTCTTTGAGCCCACGACCTCTGCGAAACGGACCATAATGCCGCGACTTGTTCCGGCGGCCACCGTTCCGCCGAATGCTAAGCCGCAGATTTTGCTGAACAGTGGTTCGGCATGACGGGTGGTGCACCCGTCCCGGGGCGCCAATAGAGGTCTCGCCTGCGCGGGAATGACCTGCGCGTTGGATCGGTTCGAGCCTTACCGGCCCAATCCCGGTTATCCGCCGAACGCCGCCTTCACCTTGTCGAAGAAGCCGCTGGCCTGCGGGCATTCCTCGCCGGTCTCGGTTTCGCGGAACGCCTCGAGCAGTTCGCGCTGGCGCACCGACAGCTTCGTCGGCGTCTCAACCTCGATCCGCACCACCAGGTCGCCGCGGCCGCGCCCCTGCAGCACCGGCATGCCGGCGCCGCGGTGGCGGATTTCGCGGCCGGATTGGATGCCGGCCGGAATCTTGATCGTATAGGTCTCGCCGTCGGGATTGGGGATCTCGATCGACCCGCCCAGCGCCGCGGTGGTAATGCTGATCGGCGCGCGCGCGTACAGCGCCGTCCCTTCGCGCTCGAAGATCGGATGCCGCGCGACATGCAGGAAAATGTAGAGGTCGCCCGCCGGCGCGCCGCGCATGCCGGCCTCGCCCTCGCCCGACAAGCGGATGCGGGTGCCTTCATCGACGCCCGCGGGGATGTTGACCTGCAACGTCTTGGTGGTGTCGACCCGGCCCTCGCCGCGGCAGGCGCGGCACGGCTCCGCGATCATCTCGCCGGCGCCGTGGCAGGTCGGGCAGGCGCGCTCGACGACGAAGCAACCCTGCTGCGCGCGCACCGTGCCCATGCCGGCGCAGGTCGGGCAGGTCTTGGCTTGCGTGCCGGCCTTGGCGCCCGATCCGGCGCAGGCCTCGCACGCGTCGGTGACGTCGATGGTGATCTCTGTCGCCTTACCGTGGAATGCGTCTTCCAGGCTGATTTCCATGTCGTAGCGCAGGTCCGCGCCGCGTCGCGCGCCGGGGCGGCCACGCTGGCCTCCGGGGGCTGCGCCGCCCATGAATTCGCCGAAGATATTCTCGAAAATGTCGCTGAACGCGCCGAAATCCGACGCGCCGGCATGGCCGCCGCCACCACCGTTCTGAAACGCCGCATGGCCGAAGCGATCGTATGCGGCGCGCTTCTGCGGGTCTTTCAGGACGTCATAGGCTTCGCTGACCGCCTTGAACTTCGCCTCATGCTCCTTGCACCCGCCATTCTTGTCGGGATGGTACTTCATCGCGAGCTTGCGGTAGGACGACTTGATCGTCCCCGCATCGGCATCGCGCGAGCAGCCGAGCACTTCGTAATAATCAACCTGGGTGGTCATTTAAAAAGCCCTCTCCCCTCCAGGGGAGAGGGTTGGGAGAGGGGCAGTCATTTGCGGTATCGCACCTGAACACGCCATCCTTGCTCCCCCCTCTCCCCGGCCCTCTCCCCGGTGGGGAGAGGGAGGGAAGTTCCTTACGCCTTGTTATCGTCCACTTCCGAGAATTCGGCGTCGACGACTTCTTCACCGCCGGCTTCCGAACCTGCCGCGGCACCGTCGGTGGCCGCGCCGGCTTCGCTCGCCTGCTGCTTCTCGTAGATCGCCTGGCCGAGCTTCATCGCCACCTGGGCGAGCGCGTTCGACTTCTCCTTCATCGCCTCGGCGTCGCCGCCCTCCACCGCCGACTTGGCGGCAGCGATGGCGGACTCGATCTCCGACTTCAGGCTGGCATCGACCTTGTCGCCATTCTCCTGGAGCTGGCGCTCGGTGGTGTGGATCAGGCTTTCGGCGTTGTTCTTCGCTTCCGCCGCCTCACGCCGCTTCTTGTCCTCGTCGGCGAACTTCTCGGCGTCCTTCACCATCGATTCGATGTCGGTGTCCGACAGGCCGCCCGAGGCCTGGATGCGGATCTGCTGCTCCTTGCCGGTGCCCTTGTCCTTGGCCGATACGTTGACGATGCCGTTGGCGTCGATGTCGAAAGTGACCTCGATTTGCGGCACGCCACGCGGCGCCGGGGGGATGCCGACCAGATCGAACTGGCCGAGCAGCTTGTTGTCCGCCGCCATCTCGCGCTCGCCCTGGAACACGCGGATCGTCACCGCCTGCTGGTTGTCGTCGGCGGTCGAATAGGTCTGCGACTTCTTGGTGGGGATCGTCGTGTTGCGATCGATCAATCGGGTGAACACGCCGCCCAGCGTCTCGATGCCCAGCGACAGCGGCGTCACGTCGAGCAGCAGCACGTCCTTGACGTCGCCCTGCAGCACGCCCGCCTGAATCGCGGCGCCGATCGCGACGACCTCGTCCGGATTCACGCCGGTGTGCGGCTCCTTGCCGAAGAAGTCCTTCACGACCTCACGGACGCGCGGCATGCGCGTCATGCCGCCGACCAGGACGACCTCGTCAATGCCGTCGGCCTTCACGCCGGCGTCAGCCATCGCCTTCTTGCAGGGGTCGAGCGTGCGCTTGATCAGATCCTCGACCAGCTTCTCCAGATCGGCGCGGCTGATCGACTTGACCAAATGCTTCGGCCCGTTCTGGTCGGCGGTGATGAACGGCAGGTTCACCTCGGTGGTCTGCGCCGAGGAAAGCTCGATCTTGGCCTTCTCGGCGGCTTCCTTCAGCCGCTGCAGCGCCAACTTGTCCTTGGTGAGGTCGATGCCCTCGGCCTTCTTGAAGTCTTCCGCCAGGAAGTTGAGGACCTTGTTGTCGAAATCCTCGCCGCCCAGGAAAGTGTCGCCGTTGGTCGCCTTCACCTCGAACACGCCATCGCCGACCTCGAGGATCGAGATGTCGAACGTGCCGCCGCCAAGGTCATAGACGGCGATCGTCTTGTTCTCGTCCTTCTCGAGGCCGTAGGCGAGCGCCGCCGCGGTCGGCTCGTTGATGATGCGCAGCACCTCGAGTCCGGCGATCTTGCCGGCATCCTTGGTCGCCTGGCGCTGGGCGTCGTTGAAGTAAGCGGGGACCGTGATCACCGCCTGCGTCACCGTCTCGCCGAGATAGGATTCGGCGGTTTCCTTCATCTTCTGCAGGATGAAGGCCGAGATCTGCGACGGCGAATAATCGTTGCCGCCGGCCTGCACCCAGGCGTCGCCATTCTGGCCACGCACGATGTGGTACGGCACCAGCTCGGTGTCCTTCTTGGTCACCGGATCGTCGAAGCGGCGGCCGATCAGGCGCTTCACCGCGAACACCGTGTTGTCGGGATTGGTCACCGCCTGGCGCTTGGCCGGCTGGCCGATCAGACGCTCGCCGTCCTTGGCGAAGGCGACGATCGACGGCGTGGTGCGCGCGCCTTCCGTATTCTCGATCACCTTGGGCTTGCCGCCCTCCATCACTGCCACGCAGCTGTTGGTCGTGCCGAGATCGATACCGATTACTTTTGCCATGGTCCTGTTTGGCCCCTCACGAACAATAATGCCTCTCCGCAGGAGCCGCCCATCGGGGCCGGCCCTGCGCATCTGGCCAGCGATATAGGGGGGCTTATCCTTGCCGCAAGATTATCGTCGGCTTAGGGTCACGCCGAAGGTTCCCAATACGGGAGGGATAATGTCGAAGGCCGCCACCGCTTTTCCCCTCGTCGCGCTGGCGCTCGCCTCGTGCGGCGGGCCCAAGCAGGTCGAGGTCGACCATGCCTACGTCCGGCTGCCGGTAACGCCCGGCCGCCCCGCCGCCGCCTATTTCGACGTGCATGGCGGGCCGGTCGACACGCAGCTTATCAGCGTCGAAAGTCCCGAGGCCGCGCGCACCCAGATGCACCAGAGCCGGGAGATCAACGGTCTCGACACCATGTTGCCGTTGCGCCAGGTCGAGATTCCGGCGGACAAGACGGTGAAGTTCGAACCCGGCGGCAAGCACGTCATGCTGTTCGGCCTGAAACCCGATCTCAGGACCGACAGCATCGTCCACCTGCGCTTCACCTTCGCCGACGGCAAGCAGATCGACGAGGACGCCAAGGCGATCGCCGCCACTGCGCCCCGGACGGATACCTGACCACGGCCGACGCCACACGCCCGCTGACGCCCGACGAGGTGGCGCTGGCCGGCACCATGTTCGGTGCGGCGATCCGCTATGACGCGGTGCGCATCGTCCAGCGCAAATGGGCGTTCTTCCAGCCGCGCGAGACGGTGATGGCGCCATGCGGGCATATCCATTTTCACCCCGCCGGCAGCCGCTATCGTGACGATTTCGCCGGCGGCGATCTCGCCGACCAAGGGCTGTTCATCCATGAAATGACGCACGTCTGGCAGGCGCAGACGCGCGGGCGCTGGTACCTGCCGCTGATGCGCCATCCCTTCTGCCGGTACGGCTATGTCTGGCAGACGGGCCGGCCGTTCGACCGCTACGGCATCGAACAGCAGGCGGAGATCGTCCGCCACGCCTTTTTGCTTCGCCAGGGGCGCCGGTTGCCCGAAAAGCCTCCGCTCGCCGCCTATGAAGCGCTGCTGCCGTTCCGCGCCGGCTGATGCTGGCGCGATGCGACGATGGCAGCTAGATTTCCGCTCGCCCCGAAGGAGCCGCCCGCGATGAAAACCGTCCGCCTGCTTGCCCCGATCCTGCTGACCACGCTGGCCGCCCCCCTTCCCGTCCTCGCCGCAGCGCAGGCGGTCGCGCCGGCGGCGACGCCTTTCGCGCTGGGCGCGTTCAAACTCTACGCGCTGCGCGACATGCTGAACGTCGTGCCGAACGACAATTCGGTGTTCGGCGTCGGCCAGACGCCGCAGGCTGTCGCCGAGGTGCTGAAGACCGCCGGCGCGCCGACCGATCGCATCACGTTGGGCGTCGACGCGCTGCTGGTCGAGGAGCCCGGCCATGTCGTGCTGATCGATACCGGCCTGGGGCCGAAGGTCGGGGGCGTATTGCTGCAGAGCCTCGCCAAAGCCGGGGTGACGCCGCAGCAGGTCACCGACGTGCTCATCACCCACAGTCATGGCGACCATATCGGCGGTCTGGTCACCGCCGAGGGCAAGCCGGCCTTCCCCAACGCGACGGTGCGGCTGTCGCAGGCCGAGTGGCAAGTGCTGCAGGCGAACAAGGACGCCGCGCCGATCGTTGCCGCGATCCGCCGCCAAGTGAAGCCGTTCACGCCGGGCACCGAACTGCTGCCCGGTATCACGCCGATCGCGCTCACCGGCCACACGCCGGGGCATGTCGGCTATCAGATCGTCTCCAAAGGCGAGCGGCTGATGGACATCGGCGACACCGCGCACAGCGCGATCGTCTCGCTGGCAAAGCCAGGCTGGCCGATCGGCTACGACAATGACAAGCGGCAGGGCATCGCCGCGCGCGAGCGTCTGCTCAAGCAGCTGGCGCACAGCCGCGAACGCATCTTCGCACCACACTTCCCTTATCCCGGCGTCGGCACGATCATCGCGACCGCCAACGGCTACACGTTCAAGCCCGCGCAGCGCTCAGGCGGGGTGGCCGCAACGGTGGCGCGGCGGCGGCCGACACGATAGAGCGACGGGATCGCACTCAACGGCGTCCGGACCATGGCTCTCCACGACCTTTCCCACTATCGCCTGTCGGCCGATCGCGGATTCCTGTCGCAGCACGAGATCGACGAGGTCGCGCTACCTCCCGCCTTCGCCGAGGTGGAGGCGGCGGCGGCGCTGCTCCCCGACCTGCTCACCACCGGCCGCGTGCGCCACTGGCTGGACAAGCTGCCGACGCCCGACATGGACGCATTCCTCACCGGATCGAGCCATGCCGAACAGGTCGTGGCGCTGGTCCGTTACTCCTTCCTCACCCAGGCCTATGTCTGGGGCGAAGGCGCGCCGTCGCACCGGCTGCCGGCCAATCTGGCGGTGCCGTTCGTGGCGCTGGCCGATGCGCTGGGGGTGCCGCCGGTGATGACCTATGCCGGCTATGTGCTCGACAATTGGTGCCGCATCGACAAGACCGGACCGATCGTGTTCGAGAATATCGCGATGAACCAGCATTTCGCCGGCGGCTCGGACGAGGCCGGTTTCGTGCTGACGCATGTCGCGATCGAGGCGGCGGCGGGCCCCGCGCTCGATCTCGCCGTCGACCTGGTCCGCGCCAGCGATGCCGGGAACGCCTTTGCGGTGGAGGCGATGCTGCACGACATGGTGGCGGTATGGCGCTCGATCGCCGGCATTTTCGACCGCATGACCGAGCGGTGCGACCCCGTTTTCTACTTCAACCGCATCCGGCCGTACCTCAACGGCTGGAAGGACAATCCGGCGATACCGCAGGGCATGATCTACGAAGGTGTCGCTCGCTATGCCGAGCAGCCGATCGCGATGCGCGGCCAGACTGGTTCACAGAGCTCGATCGTGCCGGCGATGGACGCGCTGTTCGCCATCGCGCATGGCCATGACGAGATGCGCGTGTTCCTGAACGAGCTGCACCAATACCGCCCGCCGCACCACCGCGCGTTCATCGAGGATCTGGCGGCGACGAGCGGCCTGCGCGCCTACGCCCGCGCCGAGGGCGGTTCACTCAAGGATGCGTACAACGCGGCGCTGGAGGCGATCGCCGACTTCCGCACGATGCACCTGCGGTTCGCGGCGACGTACATCGCCAACCAGATGGGATCGACCACGGGGAACGATACGGAGATCGGCACCGGCGGCACGCCGTTCATGCGCTACCTGAAAAAGCACCGCAACGAGACCGCCGCGCAGCTGCTGTAGGGGTTCTCTTCGGCTGCCTTGCACCCCAGCGAAGGCCGGGGCCCAGTTGGGAGACGCTGGAAGCCGAAGCGCAGCGCGTGATCTCAACGACATCGACACTGGACCCCGGCCTCCGCCGGGATGGTCGCCGATTGAGCGTCGTCGGGCGTGGCCTCACCGGATCGGAGCGGCCCGCCGCCCTCAATCCGGCTTCTTCGCCACGCCGACCAGCGCCGGGCGCAGCAGGCGGTCCTTGATCATATAGCCGGGCTGCATCTCCTGGACGATGGTGCCGGGCTCCTCATCGCTAGGGATCTCCATCATCGCCTGGTGCTGGTTGGGGTCGAGCGGCAGGCCCATCGCGGCAATGCGCGTGATCCCCTGCCGCTGGAACACGGCGTTGAGCTCGCGGCCCGTCGCCTCCAGCCCGGCGACCAGTCCCTTCAACCGCTCGTCAGCCTTCAGCTCCTCCGGAATCGCGGCCAGGCCGCGCTCCAGATTGTCGGCGACCGACAGGATGTCGCGCGCGAAGCTGGTCACCGCATAGCTGCGGGCGTCGGCCGCTTCCTTTTCGGCGCGGCGGCGCACGTTCTGCAGCTCGGCATGGGCGTAGAGCACGTCCTGCTTCGCCTTGGCGACTTCTTCCTCCAGCTTGGCGACGCGGTCATGCTCGGCCACTTCGGGCGATGCATCGGCGGTTTCCTCGCGCAGGTCCTCGGCCTCTGCGTTTGCGGTCTGGCCTTTGTCGTTGTCGATCATTTGGTTATATTCCCGTAGCTTACGTCATCAGACGCGCGAGCGTGGCGGCAGTGAAATCCACCATTGGCACAACTCGCGCATAGTTCAACCGTGTCGGCCCGATCACCCCGACCACGCCGACCACACGGCCATCCGCGGCATGGAACGGCTTGGCGATCACCGACGATCCCGACAAAGCGAACAGCTTGTTCTCGGCACCAATGAAGATGCGCGTCGCATCGCCCTCCCGCGCGCGATCGAGCAGCCGCGCGATGTCCTGCTTGCCCTCCAGGTCGTCGAGCAGCTCGCGCACCCGCTCCAGATCGGCCGCCGCGGCATCGTCGATCAGCCGGCTCTGGCCGCGCACGATCAGCACCGGGCGGCGGTCGCCGTCCTCGCTCCAGATCGCCAGACCGCGCTCGATCAGTGCCCGTGCCGCGCTGTCGAGCGCCGCACGCTCGGCGGTGATCTCGCGCTCGATACGGCTGCGCGCCTCGGACAGCGTCAGGCCCGACAGCATCGCGCTCATGTAATTGCCGGCCTGGGCCAGCGCCGAGGCACCGACGCCCGCCGGCACGTCGAACACGCGGTTCTCCACCGCGCCGTCCTCTCCGACCAGCACCGCCATCGCCTGTTCGGCCGACAGCGGGACGAACGCGACCTGGCGCAGGCGCAATTCGCGCTTCGGCACGAACACCAGCCCGGCGCAGGCCGACAGGCCGCTCAGCGCCGCGGTAGTCGCCGCCAGCGCCTCCTCGATCGGGCCGCCCTGCGACAGGCGCGATTCGATCGCCGCACGCTCTTCCGCCGAAGGCTCCAGCGCCTGCATCATGCCGTCGACGAACAGCCGGAGCCCGACCTCGGTCGGCATCCGCCCCGCGCTGGTATGCGGCGCGGCGAGCAGGCCCAGCTCCTCCAGATCCTGCATCACGTTGCGGATTGACGCCGGCGACAGGTTCAGCGCCGAGAGCTTGGAGATGGTCCGCGATCCCACCGGCGCGCCCGAGTCGAGATACGATTCGACCACCGTGCGAAACACGTCGCGCGCGCGGTCGGTCAGCTCGATCATCGGCGTGGTGGGCATGCCGGTCATCTAGGAAGCCTTGCCGGGCCGCTCAATGTCTGCCGATGAAGTCCGCGATCGGCAGCACGTCCGGCGCCGCATCCAGCGCGGCGGCGAGCGCGCCGTTGCCCGAGCGGCAACCGTAATAGAAGTTCAGCACCTGCCCGGTGCCGGTCGCGCCCTGCCATTTCACATCGGCGCTCGGCATGTCGGTGGGCGCCGACCCGCAATTGTCGCTGCCCGGTTGGTAACGTACCGTTCCCTGGGCGGGGCGGTAGGGCGCCAGGATCGCGGCGAAGCGGTCATAAGTCGCGCGGTCGACAGTGAAGCTGCGCGTGCCGGTCACCGCGGTAAATCGCTCGCCGGTGAAGGTCCCCTGCCCATCGGGCGTCACCGTCACCGAATAGACCGGGCAGGCGCCGAAGCAGGGCCCGCGATGATAGGTGATCGTCTCTGCCGCCGTGCCGGCAGGCTGCTGCTGCGCCGGCGGCGCGGCGCCGTCGGTCGCGCAGCCCGACAGCGCCAGCATGCCGGCCGCAGCGATCATCATCATGCGCATCTCATTCCTCCGCGGGTCGTTATCGAGCGAGGAGACTTGGCGAACCGCGCCCTCGCCGTCTAGGGGCGGTGGCCACACTTCAGGGAGATCATCATGCGCCCATCCGGCCGCGCGCCCGATCAGATGCGGGAAATCACCATCGAGCCGCATTTCACCCGCCATGCCGAAGGCTCCGTCCTGATCGGCTTCGGCGACACGCGCGTGCTCGTCACG
Organism: Sphingomonas sp.; assembly: GCA_051955175.1. Lineage (GTDB taxonomy): Bacteria > Pseudomonadota > Alphaproteobacteria > Sphingomonadales > Sphingomonadaceae > Sphingomonas. Next base: position 5,558 of record JBQCHA010000071.1, on the reverse strand, counting down.
GCATCCGTCGAGGATCGCTTACCGCCCTGGCTGCGCGGCAAGGGCGAAGGCTGGGTGACCGCCGAATACGGCATGCTGCCGCGCGCCACGCACACACGCGGCAACCGCGAGGCGGCAAAGGGCAAGCAATCGGGCCGCACGCAGGAAATCCAGCGGCTGATCGGCCGGTCCTTGCGCGCCGTCACCGACCTGAAGCTGCTCGGTGAACGTCAGATCACGCTCGATTGCGACGTGATCCAGGCGGACGGCGGCACGCGCACTGCCGCGATCTCGGGCGCCTGGGTGGCGCTGCGCCTCGCGGTCAACGGCCTGCTGCGCGACGGCAAGCTGACCGCCGACCCGATCACGCAGAAGGTCGCCGCGGTCAGCTGCGGCATCTATCAGGGCACGCCGGTGCTCGACCTCGATTATGACGAGGATTCCTCGGCCGACGCCGACGCCAATTTCGTGCTGCTCGAGAATGGCCATATCGCCGAGGCCCAGGCCACTGCCGAGGGCGCGACCTATGACGAGGAGGCGCTGCTCCGCCTGCTGCGGCTCGCGCGCGTCGGCTGCACCGACATCTTCCGCGCCCAGGAAAAGGCGGCGGCGGCGTGAGCGGCGAAGGCGACGCCCCCCAGGCAATCCGCAAGCTCGCGCCCGGCAAGCTGGTGATCGCCAGCCATAACGAGGGCAAGGTGCGCGAGATCGGCGAGCTGCTCGCACCCTATGGCATCGAGACGGTGTCGGCGAAGCAGCTCGGCCTGCCCGAGCCCGAGGAGACCGGCACGACCTTCGTCGCCAATGCCGAATTGAAGGCGCAGCAAGCCGCCGACCTCTCCGGTCTGCCCGCGCTGGCCGACGACAGCGGCCTGTGCGTCGAGGCATTGGGCGGCGAGCCCGGCATCTTCTCGGCACGCTGGGCGCAGACCGACAACGGCCGCGACTTCGCCGAGGCGATGCGCCGCGTCGAGGCGGCGATCGCCGCCACCGGCCCGCAGCCGGGGCGTGACGCGCATTTCGTCTGCGCGCTGGCGCTCGCCTGGCCTGACGGCCACGTCGAATGGTTCGAAGGCCGCGTGGACGGCACGCTCGTCTGGCCGCCGCGCGGCGACAGGGGCTTCGGCTATGACCCGATGTTCCTGCCGCTCGGCCGCGACGAGACCTTCGGCGAAATGGACCAGGCGGAGAAACACCGCATCAGCCACCGCGCGGATGCCTTCCGGCAGCTCGTGGCGGCGGTGCTGTAGGGGCTCTCCTCCTGCCCGTCGTCCCCGCGAAGGCGGATATCCAGACGCGCCACCCTCACGAGCGATCACAACGACAGCAATCACGATGCTCGCCCTTTGGACAACGGTCGAGCCTCGGAGGAAAGCTGTCTCTCTGGACGCGGCGGGATCAAGCCCAACTGCCGACCCGTGGAGCTCTCGCCGACTTCCACCAGGTTCGTCCCGTGAACGCGCCGCCTAAAGCCCCACAAAAGGAAAACAGGCCGCCGCTCCCTCCCAAGGTGCCAACAATGTTCGGCGTTCAATCCATCGCCGCTCAAGGTCGAGGGGTCCGGACCAGGACGTCACCAAGCGCCAGTTGGCCGCCAACACTCAAAGTCCTAAAACGCCTTCTGCCCCACAACATTTCCCGGCGGACTGTAGCGGCACACCAGATAGTCGTCGGCCGGATTGCTCGCCATCGCGCAGCCGACCGCGCGGGTGTCGCGCCAGATGATCTGCGTGTAATGCGCGACATCCTCGTAATTGCCCGTCGTGCTGAAGTTCGGCGTCCGCGCGTTGCGGAACCAGCGTTTCTCGGCGATCCAGGCGTCGACCATCTCGCGGTAGCGATAGGCGTCGCGCGTGCCGGTCCACAGGTTCTCGCCTTCGCGCCCCGGCCCCTGCGGCTGCAGCGCATGCGCGAAGCGACCGGTCCGCGCCAGGTGGGCGGCGTAGGCGCGCGCGTCGGTAGCCAGCGCGTCGCTCCACACCAGCGGCGGCTCCCCGACCGCACGGCGCGCGGCATTGTGGGCGGCCATCATCGCGTCCTTCAGCAACGCGTCGCCGCGAGGGGCCGGACCGGAAAAAGCACGCGGCTCGACGATGCGGCGGGGCACCGACTGCTGTGGCCCATCGGGGGCGCAAGCGGTGAGCAATAGCAGCAACATCGGCACCATCTTGCGCATCACCCTTTCCCCTCCTTCATCGGCGGGCCATATCGCGGCCGCGATGACTGCCTCTCAACCACCGCTCGCGCTCTACGTCCACTGGCCGTTCTGCGTTTCGAAATGCCCCTATTGCGATTTCAACAGCCATGTCCGTGCCGAGATCGACCAGGAACGGTGGCGTGCGGCGCTGCTCGCCGATTTGGCGCATGAGGCGGCGCTGACCGCCGGCCGACCGCTCGGCTCGATCTTTTTCGGTGGCGGCACGCCATCGCTGATGCCGCCGGAGACGGTCGCGGCGATCATCGCCGCCGCCGAGCGCGCCTGGGGGTTCACGCCGGACATCGAGATCACGCTGGAGGCCAACCCCTCGTCGGTCGAGGCGGCGCGCTTCGCCGATCTGGCGGCGGCAGGCGTCAATCGCGTGTCGCTGGGGCTGCAGGCGCTCGACGACGACGCGCTTCGCTTCCTCGGCCGTGCACACGATGTCGCCGAGGGCCTAGCGGCGCTCGAGACGGCGCAGCGCAGCTTCGGCCGCGTCAGCTTCGACCTGATCTATGCGCGTCCGGGGCATCGGCTGGCGGACTGGCAAGCCGAGCTCGAGCGCGCGATCGGCTTCGGCACCGAGCATCTGTCGCTCTACCAGCTCACCATCGAGCCCGGCACGCGCTTCGCCACCGAGGCGGCGGCCGGCCGGCTGACGATTCCCGACGGCGACGCCGCCGCCGATCTGTTCGAGGCGACGCGCGATTTCACCGCCGCTGCGGGCCTGCCCGCCTACGAGGTGTCGAACCACGCCCGCCCGGGCGCGGAGAGCCGGCACAATCTCAGCTATTGGCGCTATACCGGCTATGCCGGCGTCGGCCCGGGCGCACACGGCCGGCGCGGGCGGCTGGCGACCACGCGGCACCGCAAGCCGGAAAACTGGCTCGCCGCGGTGGATCGCAACGGCCACGGGCTTCAGCAGGAGGAGCCGCTCGCGCCCGACGACGAGGCGACCGAGGCGCTGGTCATGGGCCTGCGCCTAGACGAAGGTGTCGACCTCGCGCGGCTGGCGGCGATGAGCATCGATCTGACATCGGTGCTCGACGAAGACGCCATCGCGCGGCTGAGCCGGGCCGGCCTGCTGACCCGCAGCGCCGGGCGGCTGCGGCTCACGCCTGCAGGGATGCCGCTGCTCGACGCCATCCTGCGCGAGATCGCCCGCGCCTGAGCCTCAATGGCCGAAGCTTGCAGGTGCCGGCGACACCACGACGGTGCGGCCGTCGCGAATTTCCTGCACCTCCAGCGCGCGCTGGGCGATGCCGTCGCGACCGAAGCGGAACGCGCCGTCGATCCCCGAAAAGCCGCCCGGATCGCGCAGCGCCGCCTCCGGGAACTCATAGCCCGGCCGCCAGTCGCGGGCGATGCGCACCGTCAGCAGCACCGCATCATACCCGAGGCTCGACAGGCGATAGGGCGCAACCCCGAAGCGCTTGCGGTATTTGACGGCATATTGGCGGTACAGGGTGTCGGGCACGCTGGCGAACCATGCGCCGTTCAGCGCGGCACGACCCGCGATCGAGCTTTCCGCGTTCCACAATTCGGTGCCCATCAGCCGCGTCTCCGGTCCGCTGGCCTTCTTGACCAAGGGTGCGATCTGCGCCGAGGCGGCGCCGCCATCGGCCAGCAGCACGGCGCCATAGGGCGCATTCTTCGCGAGGCGCGAGGTTGCACCGGTGATCGAGCTCGTCGAGCGGTCATAGGTCTGCAGCGACAGCACCTGCCCGCCGGCGTCCTCGACCGAGCGCAGGAACGAGGTCGAGGCGCGTTGGCCATAAAGCCCGTTCGGCACCAGTCCCGCGAAGTTGGTGATGCCCTGATCGTGCGCGTAACCCACCACGCGGTCGATCGCCTGCGACGGCACATAGCCCATCAGGTAGACACCGTCGCCGGCGACGCTCTCGTCGTTAGAAAAGGTGATGATCGGCACGTGCGCGCGCGCCGCGATCGGCGCGATGGCGCGGACGTTCTCGGACAACAACGGCCCCAGGATCAGCTTGTTGCCGTCGGCCAGCGCCTGGTTGACCGCGCCGGTGATGCCCTGGTTGGTATCGTAGGTGGTGATCCGCACCGTCTTGGCGTCGGTGTCGAGCAGCGCCATCTGCGTTGCGTTGGCCAGCGACTTGCCGACGCCGGCATTCTGGCCACTGAGCGGCACCAGCAGCGCCACGCGATCGCGATCATTCTCCTCGGGAATGCCGGGGCCGACCGGCGTCGGGCGCGGCGTCGGCCGCTGCTGCACCGGGCCGGTCACCGGCGGCGGCGGGCCCTTGGGTACGATCGTCGAGCAGCCGGCGAGCGCCGTCCCGCCCAGAACGGCAATCGCGCGCAACACTGCACCGCCCCGTTGCCGTGTGACCATCGCCTCTGCCATGACTGCTCCCCTTATGAACGCTTTACTATCGCCCGGTCTCTACATCGTCGCAACGCCGATCGGCAATCTCGGTGATCTTTCGCCCCGCGCGGCCGACATCCTGTCGCGTGCCGATGTGATTGCGGTCGAGGACAGCCGCGTGACGGCCAAGCTGCTGCAGCATATCGGCGTCAGGCGGCCGATGCTGCCCTATCACGATCACAATGCCGACACGGTGCGGCCGAAGCTGCTGGCGCGCATGGCGAGCGAGGCGGTGGCGCTGGTCTCCGACGCCGGCACGCCGCTGATTTCCGATCCCGGCTATAAATTGGTGCGCGACGCACGCGCGGCGGGCCATGCGGTGGTGACGATTCCCGGCCCGTGCGCGGCGATCGCGGCGCTGACGCTGGCCGGCTTGCCGACCGACCGCTTCCTGTTCGCCGGCTTCCTGCCCGCCAAGGCCAAGGCGCGTGGCGAGGCGATCGCCGAGATCGCCGCGGTCCGCGCCACCCTGGTGTTCTACGAATCGGGCCCGCGGCTGGCGGCAACGCTGGCGGCGCTCGCCGAGGGGCTGGGCGACCGCGAGGCGGCGGTGACGCGCGAGATCACCAAGCGGTTCGAGGAAGCCGTGACGGGCAATCTCTCCACCCTCGCCGCGCGCTATGCCGAGGCGCCGCCCAAGGGCGAGATCGTCGTGGTGGTCGCCCCGCCCGGCGAGGCGCCGCCGGCCAGCATCGAGGATGCCGATGCCGCGCTGGCCGAGGCGCTGACCCGCCTGCCCGCCGCCAAGGCCGCCGGCGAAGTGGCCAGGCGATTCGGCGTCGATCGCAAGGCACTCTACGCCCGCGCGCTGGAGATGAAGCGCTGATCCCGCCGCGCGACCGCCGCGCCGCCGAGCAATCCGGCCGCCGCGGCGAGCGGATCGCGGCGTGGTGGCTGCGGCTGAAGGGCTGGCACATCCTCGATCATCGCGTGCGCACCCCGGCGGGCGAAGTCGATCTCGTCGCGCGCCGTGGCACGCTGATCGCC
>JBQCHA010000070.1:0-9821 GCA_051955175.1 Sphingomonas sp. | reverse complement strand
CTGATCGAGAAGGATTTCCCCGGCTACGCTGTCGGGCAGAAGATCGAAAAGGTGGGCATGCGCGGCTCGCCGACCGCGGAGCTGGTGTTCGACGATTGTTTCGTGGCGGACGAGAACGTGATGGGCCCGGTGGACGGCGGCGTGAAGGTGCTGATGTCGGGGCTCGATTACGAGCGCGTGGTGCTGTCGGGCATCCAGCTCGGCATCATGCAGGCGTGCATCGACACGGCGCTGCCCTATGTCCGCGAGCGCAAGCAGTTCGGCAAGGCCATCGGCGACTTCCAGCTCATGCAGGCCAAGGTCGCGGACATGTACGTCGCGCTCAATTCGGCGCGCGCTTATTCCTACGCCGTGGCGCGCGCGTGCGACGGCGGGCAGACGACGCGGTTCGATGCGGCGGGCGCGATCCTGCTCGCCTCCGAAAATGCGGTGCGCGTCGCCGGCGAGGCGATCCAGGCGCTGGGCGGCGCCGGCTATACCAGGGACTGGCCGGTCGAACGCTATTGGCGCGACGCCAAGCTGCTCGACATCGGTGCGGGCACCAATGAGGTGCGCCGCATGTTGATCGGGCGCGAGCTGATCGGTCAGGACGGGTGCGCCTGATGACGACGCTGTCGACGCTGGTCGATCCCGCCTCGGAGAGTTTCGCCGCCAATGCTGCGCACAATCGCGCGCTCGCCGAGACGCTGCGCGCCAAGGTCGCGGCGGCGGCGCGCGGCGGTTCCGACAAGCATCGTGAGCGGCACCTCGCGCGCGGCAATCTGTTGCCGCGCGATCGCGTCGACCGCCTGCTCGATCCCGGCTCGCCATTCCTGGAGGTCGGGCAGCTCGCCGCCAATGGCATGTACCGCGACGAGGCGCCGGGCGCGGGGATGATCGCGGGTGTCGGCCGCGTGTCGGGGCGCGAGTGCATGATTGTCGCCAACGATCCGACGGTGAAAGGCGGCGCCTATTTCCCGATGACGGTGAAGAAGCACCTCCGCGCGCAGGAGATCGCGCGCGAGAACCGGCTGCCGTGCCTCTATCTGGTCGATTCGGGGGGGGCGAACCTGCCGCACCAGGCCGAGGTGTTCCCCGACCGGGACCATTTCGGCCGCATCTTTTTCAACCAGGCGCAGATGTCGGCCGAGGGCATCGCCCAGATCGCCTGCGTGATGGGCAGTTGCACCGCGGGCGGCGCCTATGTGCCGGCAATGTCCGACGAGACGGTGATCGTGCGCAACCAGGGCACGATCTTCCTCGCCGGGCCGCCGCTGGTGAAGGCGGCGACGGGCGAAGTGATCTCCGCCGAAGAACTGGGCGGCGCGGAAACGCATGGCCGCAAGTCGGGCGTGGTCGATCATGTCGCGGAGAATGACGAGCACGCGCTGATGATCGTCCGCGACATCGTCGCCACGCTCAACCGCCCGAAGCAGGTCGATATCGACGTCGCCGCGCCGCGCCCGCCCAAGCTCGATCCGGCCGATCTCTACGGCATCGTGCCGCAGGACGTGCGTGCGCCCTATGACGTGCACGAGGTGATCGGGCGCATCGTCGACGGCTCCGAACTCCACGAGTTCAAGCCGCTCTACGGCACCACGCTCGTCTGCGGCTTCGCGCGCATCTGGGGCATGCCGGTGGCGATCCTTGCCAACAATGGCGTGCTGTTTTCCGAAAGCGCGCTGAAGGGCGCGCATTTCATCGAGCTCGCCTGCCAACGTCGCGTGCCTTTGCTGTTCCTCCAGAACATCTCCGGCTTCATGGTCGGCGGGAAATATGAGGCGGAGGGGATCGCCAAGAACGGCGCCAAGCTGGTCACCGCCGTCGCGACCGCCAGCGTGCCGAAGGTGACCGTGCTGATCGGCGGCAGCTTCGGCGCGGGCAATTACGGCATGTGCGGGCGCGCGTATCAGCCGCGCTTTCTGTTCACCTGGCCCAATTCGCGCATCTCCGTGATGGGCGGCGAGCAGGCGGCGTCGGTGCTGGCAACGGTGCACCGCGACGCCGACAACTGGACGCCTGAGGAAGCCGAGGCGTTCAAGGCGCCGATCCGCCAGAAATATGAGGACGAGGGCAATCCCTATTACGCTACCGCGCGGCTGTGGGACGACGGCGTGATCGACCCGGTGCAGACGCGCGACGTGCTCGGTCTCGCCTTTGCCGCCACACTGAACGCGCCGATCCCGGATCGGGCACAGTTCGGCCTGTTCCGGATGTGAGCGAAGCGCGGCATGGGAGGACTGAACGGTGATTGAGAGCCTGTTGATCGCCAACCGCGGCGAGATCGCGCGGCGGATCATCCGCACCGCGCGACGGCTGGGGGTGCGCACCATCGCGGTGCATTCGGACGTCGATGCCGCGATGCCGTTCGTGCGCGAGGCGGACGCGGCGGTGTGCATCGGCACCGCCCAGGCCACGGACAGCTATCTGCGCCAGGACCGTCTGATCGAGGCGGCGCGCGCAACGGGGGCGCAGGCGATCCACCCCGGCTACGGCTTTCTTTCCGAAAATGCCGAGTTTGCCGAGGCGGTGATCGATGCCGGGCTGATCTGGGTCGGCGCGCCGCCGGCGGCGATCCGCGCGATGGGGCTGAAGGACGCCGCCAAGGAGCGCATGGTCGCCGCCGGGGTGCCGGTGACGCCCGGCTATCTCGGCGAGGACCAGAATCCCGAGCGGTTGCGCCGCGAGGCGGAAGCGATCGGCTATCCGGTGCTGATCAAGGCGGTGGCGGGCGGCGGCGGCAAGGGCATGCGCCGCGTCGACCAGGCGGCCGAGTTCGACGCGGCGCTGGCCAGCTGCAAGCGCGAGGCGGCCGCCTCGTTCGGCGACGATCGCGTGCTCATCGAGAAATATATCCTCAGCCCGCGCCATATCGAGGTGCAGGTGTTCGGCGACACGCAGGGCAATGTCGTCCACCTGTTCGAGCGCGATTGCTCGCTGCAGCGCCGCCACCAGAAGGTGATCGAGGAGGCCCCCGCGCCCGGCATGGACGCCGCGACGCGCGAGGCGGTGTGCGACGCGGCGGTGCGCGCGGCGCAGGCGGTGGATTATGTCGGCGCCGGTACGATCGAGTTCATCGCCGATGTGTCGGATGGGCTGCGCGCCGATCGCGTGTGGTTCATGGAGATGAACACGCGGCTGCAGGTCGAGCATCCCGTTACCGAGACGATCACCGGTGAGGATCTGGTCGAATGGCAGCTGCGCGTCGCGTCCGGCGAACCGCTGCCGCGGCGGCAGGAGGAGCTGTCGATCACCGGCTGGGCGATGGAAGCGCGCCTCTACGCCGAAAACCCGGCGACCGGATTCTTGCCCTCGACCGGCCGGCTGGAGCGGTTGCGGCTGCCGCAGGACGTGCGCGTCGACAGCGGCGTCGAACAGGGCGACGAGGTCACGCCTTATTACGATCCGATGATCGCCAAGCTGGTCGCGCGCGGCACCACCCGTGCCGAGGCGGCGCACCGGCTCGCCGCGGCGGCAGCGGCGGTGGAGGTCTGGCCGGTGCGCACCAATGCCGCATTCCTCGCCCGCGCCGCGGCACATCCCGACTTCGTCGCGGGCCGCATCGATACCGGCTTCATCGAACGCCATGCCGAGGCGCTGATCCCGGCGACCACCCCGTCCGAGGCGGTGCTTCAGGCGGCTGCCGCGGCGATCGTACCGCGCGATCCGCGCGATCCCTGGACCGCCCTCATCGGCTTTCGCGCCAATGCTGCACCGTCGCGGCAGGTGGAGGTGGAGGTGGCGGACAAGCCCTATCTGGTCGCGCTCGCCGATCGGCTGCTCTCCGCGCATGTCCATGGCGACGTGCTGTTCCTGGGCGGCGAGGCGTGGTCGTTCGGGCCGCGCCGCGCCGATCATGTCGCCGGCGGCGGCGCGGCGGGCGACGGGGCGATCCTGGCGCCGATGCCGGGCCGGGTGATCGCCGTCGCCGTTGTGCCTGGCGAGACCGTCGCCAAGGGGCAGCGGCTGGTCGTGCTGGAGGCGATGAAGATGGAGCAGGCGCTGCTCGCCCCGTTCGACGGTGTCGTCGCCGAGCTGAAGGCCAGCGAGGGCGCGCAGGTCAGCGAGGGCGCGCTGCTGGTGCGCATCGAGGGGGAGGGCTGATGGCCGGGCGCTATTTCGACGAATGGCGGGTGGGCGACCGCATCGCCCACGACATCCGCCGGACGGTCACCGAGACCGACAATCTGCTGTTCACGACGATGACGCACAATCCGCAGCCGCTGCATCTCGACCGCGAGGCGGCAGAAGCGAGCGAGTTCGGGCAGATCCTGGTCAACGGCACCTTCACCTTCGCGCTGATGGTCGGCCTGTCGGTCGGCGACACGACGCTGGGCACGCTGGTCGCCAACCTCGGCTACGACAAGCTGGTGATGCCCAAGCCGGTGTTCATCGGCGACACGATGCGCGCCGAAACCGAGGCGGTCGAGCTGCGCGACAGCCGCTCGCGGCCGACGGCGGGCATCGTCACCTTTCGGCATGAGCTCCTGAACCAGCGCAACGAAGTGGTATGCCAATGCCTGCGCTCGGCGTTGCTGCACCGGAAGCCGCAATGAAGCTCCGCTCGCTGCTGTTCGTGCCGGGCGATCGGCCCGACCGGATGGAAAAGGCGCTCGCCACTGCCGCCGACGCGCTGATCCTCGACCTCGAAGATGCCGTCGCGCCGGAACGCAAGGCGGAGGCGCGGCGTGAGACGGCGGCGTTCCTCCGCTCGGCGACGCGGACGGCAAAGCTGTTCGTGCGCGTCAACCCGCTCGACAGCGGCCTGATCGACGAGGACCTTGCCACCGTCGTTGCGGCGAAACCCGACGCGCTGGTGCTGCCGAAGGCCGAGGGCGCGGCGAGCGTCGAGGCGTTGGCGGCGAAGGCGGGCGACGTGCCGATCCTGCCGATCGCGACCGAAACGCCCACGGCGATCTTTCAGCTCGGCAGCTATGGCATGGTGGCCGCGCGGCTGGTCGGCCTCACCTGGGGTGCGGAGGATCTGCCCGCGGCGATCGGCGCGACCACTTCGCGTGAGGAGGACGGCCGCTACACGCCGCCCTATGAGCTGGCGCGGTCGCTCACGCTGTTCGGGGCACATGCGGCGGGCGTGGCGGCGATCGACACCGTCTATCCGGCGTTTCGCGATCTCGACGGCCTTGCCGCCTATGCCATGCGGGCGCGGCGCGACGGCTTCACCGGGATGATGGCGATCCATCCCGCGCAGGTGCCGGTGATCAATCAAGCCTTCACGCCGAGCCCCGAGGAACTGGCGACGGCGCGCGCGGTGGTCGCGGCGTTTGCGGCCAATCCGGGCGCCGGCGCGCTGCAGCTCGACGGCCGCATGATCGACGCGCCGCACCTGAAGCAGGCGCGCCGCCTGCTGGCCTTGGTCGAGGGCTGATCGCTGAACCCCTCTCCCGCTGCGGGGGGAGGGTGACTATTCCCGCTGCGTTTTGCGAAGGTCGTTGAAGCCCGCCGACGGCCGAAAATCTCTCGCCGCGCTGCCGCAACGCGAATAAGACGAGCGCGTCACTTCGTCGGGGACCAAACATGGCCGATCGCATCCTGATATTCTACGGCTCATACCGGTCCGATCGGCAGGGGATCAGGCTGGCGCGCTATCTGGTCCGCGCCTTCGCCGAGCGCGGAGCCGACGTCGAGCTGATCGACGCGCGGGAGGTCGGCCTGCCGCTACTCGACCGCATGTACAAGGAATATTCGGCCGGCGCGGCGCCGGCCGCGCTGGAGGCGCTGGCCGGCAAGATCCGCGCGGCGGATGCCTTTGTATTCGTCGCCGGCGAGTATAATTGGGGCATCCAGCCGGGCCTCAAGAACCTGACGGATCATTTCCTGGAGGAATGGTTCTGGCGCCCGGCAGCGATCGCCAGCTATTCGGCGGGGCGTTTCGCCGGCGCGCGAGCGGCATTGGCGTGGCACGGCACCCTGTCGGAAATGGGCATGGTGGTGATTTCCAGCTCGCTCGCCGTCGGCGGGATCGGCCATGCGCTCGACGACGCGGCGACGCCGGTGGGGGAGGGCGGGGCGGCGCTGGAGCGCGCTTTCCCCCGCTTCGCCGACGATCTCGCCTGGTGGGCCGAGGCTGCGCGCGCGCAACGTGCCCGGCGCGCGCCGCCTTACTGAGCAGCAGCGATCACCCATCGGGAGTAGCATGGCACCGCCGCCGATCGCATGCGTTTCATGGTCCTGACATTTTGGGAGATGGATCATGCCGGCAAAGTCCGCAGCACAGCAGAAGGCCGCAGGCGCAGCACTATCGGCCAAAAGGGGTGATCAGCCCAAGTCGAAGCTGAAGGGCGCGTCCAAGAGCATGGAGGAGTCGATGAGCGAATCCGAGCTCGAGGAGATGGCGAGCACCAAGCGCAAGGGTAAGCCCGAGCACAAAAGCAAGAGCTGACCGTGAGCGGCGACGGAACGGTCACCGGCTGGCTGCTCGATGAGGATGACCGGGCGCGGTTGCTCGAGCGCTTTCCGCCGCGTTGGCCCGACGTGATCGCGCATCACGTGACGCTCGATGGTCGCGCCGGTCGCGACGCACCCTTGCCCGAGGAGAGGGGCGGCGAGGTGGTCGGCATGGCCGAGGATGGCCATGGCCTGGAGGCGCTGGTGGTGGCGATCGGCGGCACGACCGCGCGGCCCGACGGCAGCACCTATCACATCACCTGGTCGCTTGACGCGTCTCGCGGTCGCGAACCGATCCAGAGCAACGACGTCATCGCCGAACGCGGCTGGCACCCGATCGAGGCGCCGATTGCTATCAGGCTGATCCCGGCGCGATTCTGAGCGGCGCGCCGCTTCAGTCGTCGTCTTCGTCGCGCCAGTTCATCCAGCGTTCGACCACGCGCAGGCCGATCACCAGCACCAGCCCGAAGCCGATGCTGAGGCCGACCAGCACATATTGCCCGGCGCCGCAGGCGATGCCGATCGCCGTGGCGAGCCACAACATCGTGGCGGTGGTGAGATTGCGCACCGCGCCGCCGCGCACGAAGATCAACCCCGCTGCGATGAACCCGATCGCCTGGGCAAGGCCCTGAATGACGCGCAGCGGATCGGGCTGCGACTGCGGCGTGCGCACCTGCTCGAACAGCAGCAGCGCCGACAGGGTGATGACCGCGGAGCTGAGCGCGGCGATGCCATAGGTGCGCAGCCCGGCTGCATGCCGTCCCATTTCGCGGTCGATGCCGAGCAGCGCGCCGGCGCACGCCGCGGTGCCGAGCCGCAGCGCCATCTCGCCAATGCCGATGTGGAGCACGCCGTGCACCATCGCTTGTTACCCTCGCGCCGCCCCTCGTTGTGCCGTTACGGAGGACCAACGGTTCAGCAGCGGGAAAGTCGCGCGGCGAAGTGCCTTTCCGCGCGGCATCGCGCATCCATCGGCAGGCGCGACCGTTCCCGGCTCGACATGCTCACCGACACCCTCCTCCGTTGGCTACGCCGGATCGTCGGCGCGGCGGTGGTGCTGGCGCTCGGATGGCTGGCGTTCGTACTGGTCAAGCCGGCGCCGCAGGACCTGCCTTGGACGCCGCTGCGCCTCGATGCACCGATCGGCGTCTTCACTGGCGCCAAGCTGGCGGCGTTGCGGGACAGGCCCGCCGCATGCCTGGCGTTGGTGCGCGCGACCGGACTGCGGCTGAGCCCCGTTCCGGCGCACGGAGAGGCAATGTGCCGGGTCACTGATGCCGTGCGCGTCGCGCCGGGGCAGGCGATGCTGTCGCTCAGCCCCGCAGGCGTGGCGCCGGCCTGCCCGGTGGCCGCCGGCCTGTTCGATTGGCAATGGCACGTGGTGCAACCGGCTGCGCAGCGGATCTTCGGTGCGTCGGTGGTGCGGATCGAGCATTTCGGCAGCTATTCGTGTCGTCGAATGTACGGCCGCGCCGGCGGCCCGTGGAGTGAGCATGCCGCCGCCGAGGCGATCGACGTCGGCGGGTTCGTGCTCACCGACGGCACGCGCATCTCGGTTGCGCGCGACTGGGCGGCCGATGACCGCAAGGGCCGCTTTCTTCACGCGGTGCGCGACGGCGCCTGCCGGCTGTTCTCCACCGTGCTGTCGCCCGATTACAATGCCGCCCATCACAGCCACCTGCACCTCGACCTGGCGGCGCGCGGCGCATGGGGCGGTCGGGCCTGCCGCTAGGAGGCGTCACTCGGCGTGTCGAGTGGCAGGCGGATGCGGCAGCGCACGCCATCGGCGCCGAACGTCAGTTCGGTTTCGGCATCGAGGTCATAGGCGAGGTTGCGCTCGATCATCTCGCGGCCGAAGCCGTGGCGCACCGGCCGCGGCGGCGGCCGGTCGGGCGCGATATCGTGCCAGTCGAGGTCGAGCATCGGCACGTCGCCGGACGCGTCGGTCGACCAGGTGACGCTGACTTGTCCCGCCTCGCTGCTCAGCCCGCCATGTTCGACCGCGTTGATGGTGAGTTCGTGGATCGCCAAGCCGATCAGGTCGGCCGATTTCGGCTGCAGCCGTACCGGCGGGCCGGCGATCGTCACGCGCTCACTCTCGTTGACATGGTGCGCCAGCAGCTCCTCGGCGACCAGCGTTTCCAGGTCGGCGCCGCGGTTTGGTTCATGCGCGATCAGCGATTGCGCGCGCGCATAGGCGCTCAGCCGCCCGTCGAAACGCATCTGGAACGTCTCGATGCTGTCGCTGTTTTCCGCGGTGCGCCGGGCGATCGAGCGCACCACCGCGAGCGTGTTGCGGACGCGGCGCTGCAGTTCGAGGCGTGAGGACTTCTCCTCCTCCGACAGCCGCTTGAAGCGATCGACGTCGACCGCCGAGCCGGCCCAGTGATCGATCGCGCCGCCGGCGTCGCGCACCGCTGCGCCGTGAAGCTGGAACCAGCGATACTCGCCAGTGCCGACGGTGCGGATGCGATAGTCCGCCTCGAACGGCTGGCCTCCCTGCGCCGCGAGCCGCCAGACGCGCAGCGCGTCGCCGCGATCCTCCGGGTGGAGCGCGTCAAGCCAGCCGCGGCCGTTCGCGGTGGCGACATCCTGCCCGGTGAGGTCGGTCCAGCGGCGGTTGCACCACGACCACACGCCATGATCGCTGGCACGCCACAGCGGCACCGGTACATCGTCCACGATCTCGCCAGACTGCTTGCCGCGTCCTGCGGCGTCTCCTTCGGAGGGGCGGCCGTCCAGTGCCGCAACGAGGGCGCCCAGCCGGTCGAGCAGCCGCAGGTCCTCTGCGTCGAACTGGCGGCTACGATCGCTGCGCGCGGCCCAGAGCACGCCGGCCGCCGCGTCGCGGGAGCCGAGCGGCAGGACCAGCATCTCGCGGCTGTCCGGCGGCATCGTCGACCCGTCCGGCTGGCCGCCCTGTTCGAACAGCAGCGCCGCACCGCGCGCGCTGGTCAGCCCGATCAGCGTCGGTTCCGGCGCGCCACTGAGCTGTTGCGCGCGCCCTGTTTCGGACAGGGGAGGGGCGCCCCCGGGCGGCACCATCACCCCCGCGGCATCGGCCAGCCCGGCCGCGACGATCGCCGCGCCGATCTGCTTCAATCCGTCGTCGCCGCCCATCGACAGTGCGGCGGCGAGCCCGGCAAACGCCGCCGCTTCCATGTCGGCATCGGGCGCGCGCCGCGGTCGTCCGGCGAGACCATCCTTCGCCAGAACATAGGCCGGAGTCGCGCGCGTCATCGCTAGTTCATAGCAGAAGCCACCACCGTCGTGGACTTGGGATTACGCTGGTGGAGGTAGGTAGGATTGAACATGCCGACGGTCTTCAGCGCGTCGCGATCGGGGATGGTCAGGATGCGATTGTTGAGCACGATCAATTCCTCGCGCCGCAGTTCCTGCAACGTGCGGTTGACGTGCACCGCCGTCATCCCCGTCGC
>JBQCHA010000069.1:0-4862 GCA_051955175.1 Sphingomonas sp. | reverse complement strand
GCCAAGGGCGGCAAGTCGCTGCTGCTCGCGCGCGACGACCAGCATGCGCTGGGCAACGTCACCGTTGCCTTCCCCCGCCAACTCGGCGTTGCGCCGCACCCTGCCTATGCGCAGACGATCGATGCCAGCTGGTTCAACGATCAGTTGCTCAAGCTGACCGACGGCGGCTCGGACGATCGCGCCGGTTTGCTGCCCGTCCTCGTCACCTATCAATATTGGGTCGATGACGCCGAGCACGTGAAGCGCGACATCTATGATATCGTGTGGAAGTCTGAAGGACGTTTCCTGCGTGGCCGCGATATTCGGCTGCTCGATATGCGCTTGCATCGGATCGGCGGCAGCCAGGCGGCGCTTGACGCAGCGTGGGCGAAGGAAAAGCCGAAGGCCGCCGGCAAATAGCCGGTCAGAGCGTCCGCGCGTAGATCAGGTCGTCGTGCCAGGTCTCGCCGACCAGGAAGCGGCGCGTGCCAGCGACGGTGAAGCCGTGCCGCTCGTAAAAGGCCCGCGCTCTGGCATTGGCACCGTAGACTCCGAGCAGCACCCGTTCCCGCCCGAGATTCCGGGCATCGGCCAGCGCGCGCTCCATCAACTCGGCCCCCAGCCCGGAGCCGTGCACCCGCGACAGCACGTAAATGCGCTTGAGCTCGATATCCTCGGGGCCGGTCTCGATCGGCAGGTCGGGTGCGGTCAGCACCGAATAGCCGAGCGGCGCACGACCGCTGCCCGCCTCGGCGAGCGACACGACGCTGTCGTCATCGCCCAGCCAGGCAGCGAACTTGGCCGGGGAGTTCTGCGTTGCGCAATGCGCCACGATATCCGGCCCGTTCAAGATGCCGGCAAAAGTGTCGAGAAAGGTCGCCCCAGCGACCAGCGCCAGCGCGGCGGCATCAGCTGCCACCGCGCGGCGCACCGCCGGCAGCATGTCAGCCGACGATTTCTTCGGGCTTGAAGAAATAGGCGATCTCGATCGCGGCGTTCTCGTCCGAATCCGATCCGTGCACCGAATTGGCTTCGATCGATTCGGCGAGTTCCTTGCGGATCGTGCCGGGCTCGGCATTCTCCGGGTTGGTCGCACCCATGATGTCGCGGTTGCGTTGCACGGCGTTCTCGCCTTCCAGCACCTGAACGACCACCGGGCCGGAGATCATGAACGACACCAGGTCGTTGAAGAACGGCCGCTCCTTGTGGAAGGCGTAAAAGCCTTCGGCCTGTTCCTTTGTCATGAGGATGCGCTTGGAGGCGACGACGCGCAGGCCCGCATCCTCCAGCATCTTGGTGACGGCGCCCGTCAGGTTGCGACGGGTGGCATCGGGCTTGATGATCGAAAACGTCCGGTTCGCGGCCATGGCCGTGCGGCTCCTGCTAATTTGGTTGTGGTTGAGTGTCGCCGCCCTAGTCGGGCCGCCGGGCTTATGCAAGCTGCTCCCAGCCGCCCGTCTCGCTCTGCTTCCAATAGCGTCGCTCGATGCCATCGCGGCCGGCAAGGCCTTTCCACGCCTGCCGCGCCTCCGCGATGCGGTCGTCGTCGAAGAAATGGAAGGCGCGCGAGAAATCGAGCACCGCATCGCGCCACTGCCCGTCCGCCAGCGCGATATTGCCGGCACCGTTGGCGGCGACGGGTTCGCTCGCCAGCAGCACCGGTTGCGCGTCGTCATGGTCCCCGCCAGCACAGGCGTGCGGCAGGAAGCTGTCGGCGCGATAGGTCCACAGCAGGCGGTCGAGCGCCGGCAGCCGCGCCTCCTCGGCGACGATCAGCAGCCGCCCGCCGTCCGCCAGCACGCGCTCCGCGATGCGCGGCAGCACGCGCTCCAGCGGCGCGGCGGTGAGGTGGTAGAAATCGACCTGCACCGTCCCTCCCCACGTGCGCGGCGGGCGGGAGGCGCATCACGCGCCCCTCCTGCCTTCCCCACGCCTGTGCCGCGTGATTACCGCTCGCAAGCGTCCTTCACGAAGCGATCGAGCACGCGCACGCCGAAGCCAGTCGCGCCCTTGTCGTAATTGGCGCCGGGCTTGTCGGCCCACACCATGCCGGCGATGTCGAGATGCGCCCAGCGCACGCCGCTGTCGATGAAGCGCTGCAGGAACTGCGCCGCCGTGATCGATCCGGCCGCGCGCGGACCGACGTTCTTCATGTCGGCGATCGGGCTGTCGAGCAGCTTGTCATAGGCCGGGCCGATCGGCAGGCGCCACAATTTGTCGCCCGATGAGGTGCCGGCGGCGAGCAGCTGATCGGCCAGCGAGTCATCGTTGGAGAACAGCCCGCCATGCTCATGACCCAGCGCGATGATCATCGCGCCGGTCAGCGTCGCGAGATCGACGATCGTCTTAGGCCGATGCGTGCGCTGCACCCAGCACAGGGCATCGGCGAGCACCAGCCGTCCTTCGGCATCGGTATTGATCACCTCGATGGTCTGGCCGGACATCGACGTCACGACGTCGCCGGGGCGCTGCGCGTTGCCATCGGGCATGTTCTCGACCAGGCCGCATACGCCGATGACATTCGCCTTCGCCTTGCGCAGCGCAATCGCCTGCATCGCGCCGACCACGGCGGCGGCGCCGCCCATGTCCCACTTCATGTCCTCCATGCCGGCGGCGGGCTTGATCGAGATGCCGCCGGTGTCGAAGGTGACGCCCTTGCCGACGAACGCAACGTCGGGATCGCCCTCGCCCGCGCCGCTCCACTTGAGCGCGAGCAGCCGCGGCGCGCGTACCGATCCCTGGTTGACGCCGAGCAGCGCGCCCATGCCGAGCTTACGCATCTCGTCCTCATCCAGGACGGTGATCTCGAGCCCGAGACCGTCGACCGCCCCGCGCACGCGCTCGACGAAACTCTCGGGATAGATGATGTTCGCGGGCTCTGTGACCAGCTCACGGGCCAGCGCCATGCCCTGGGTCAGCGCGTCGAACTCGCCCCAGGCGGCGTTGGTGCCGTCGGGCGCGCCGGCGATGGTGACCGTGACGAGCGTCGGCTTCTGGCGATCGGTCAGCCTGGTGCGATAGGCGTCATGGCGCCACGCGCGCTGCGCAGCCCCGGCAGCAAAACGGGCGACCAGCTTCGCCGCGGGGGCACCGCCCAGCGCCGCGAAGTCGACGGTCAGATCCGTCACCCCGGAGGTGAGGAATTTTGCGACCAGCGAGCCGCCGGCGCGCTCGTAATCGGCCTCGCTGCCCGCGCCGACGCCGAGCAGCAGCACCCGGCGCACGCTGTCACCGGCCGGCAGAAACGCCTCCACAATGCTGCCCGCCTCGCCCTCGAACCGCGTCTCGCGCGCGGCGCCCAGCACCGTGCGGCTGTCACCTTCCGCGATGTCGCCGAACGACAGGCGCGCGAGGCCGTCCTTTTCGACCGGCAGGACGAGAACGGCGGCGTCGGCATTACGGGCGGCGAATTGGATCTGCATCAATACCTCGATGGTTCGCAGGGGGATCAGGAGTGATTCCCTACCTAGGCATTCCCGACCGCGGTGGCAAAGCCGCACGTGATTGCAGCCGCGCCCCGGCAGTGCGATAGGGCGCGATCACCTGTCGGCCGCCCGGTGCGTGGAGAGTTTGGAACATTGAAGCATCGCGACCTGATCCTCTGCTGCAGCCTGCCTATTGCGCTCTTTGCGGTGACGAGCGGCGCCCGCGCCCAGGATCTCGACAATCGGCCGGTCAGTCCGCCGCCACCGTCGGCAACGCCGACGCCTGCCGATTCGGACCAGATCCAGTTCAGCGCCGATACGCTGCAGTATGACAGCAACGCCGACATCGTGACGGTGGCGGGCGACGTGCGCCTGTTCCGCCAGGGCAATCGGCTGCGCGCCGACAACGTGGTGTGGAACCGCAAGACCGGGAAAGTCGTCGCGACCGGCAACATCGCCGTCACCAACCCGCAGGGCGACGTCGCCTATGGCGATTCGATCGAGCTGACCGACACGCTGAAGGACGGCGTGGTGCAGAACATGCTGGTCGTCCTCGAACAGGGCGGCCGCCTCGCCGCGCGCCAGGGGACGCGGCAGGACAATGGTGTCGTCAGCCTGGACCATGCCGCATACACGCCGTGCGACGTGACCTCGTCCAACGGTTGCCCGAAGGACCCGTCGTGGAAGATCACGGCGGTCAAGGTGACTTACCGGCCCGATCGCCAGCGCATCTATTACAACGGCGCGCATTTCGATCTGTTTGGGCTGTCGGTGCCGATGCCGGCCTTCTCGAACCCGGTGGGCGGATCCGCCTCCAGCGGCTTCCTGACGCCCGATATCCAGATCGATCACACCAACGGCCTGCAGGTCGGCCTGCCCTATTATTTCCGCCTCGCGCCCAACCGCGGGCTGATCGTTGAGCCCTATGTGTTCAGCAACGCGCTGCCGATGCTCGAGGGCGAGTATCGATCGTTGAGCAGCACCGGTGCGTTCCGCGTCACCGCCTACGGCACCTACAGCCGGCAGAGCGACGATCTGCCGGGCCTCACCACCAATGCATCGAGCGACAACCAGTTTCGCGGCTATATCGATGCCGCCGGACGTTTCCAGCTCGATCCGAACTGGAGCGTCAGCGGCTCGTTCCGCGTCGCGACCGACAAGACGTTCCTGCGCCGCTACGACATCTCGCGCGACGATCGCCTGCGCAACACGATCGACATCGAGCGGATCGACAAGGACAGCTATCTGTCGATCGCCGGCTGGGCGGTCCAGACGCTGCGCCTCGACGAGCAGCAAAAGTTGCAGCCGCTCGCGCTGCCCGAGATCGATTACCGCCGCCGTATCGCCGATCGGTGGCTCGGCGGCACGATCACGCTCCAGGCGAACAGCCTCGCGCTCGATCGCTCCGAGGGCCAGGATACCCAGCGCGCCTTCGCCAGCGCGACCTGGGAACTCAAC
>JBQCHA010000068.1:0-24999 GCA_051955175.1 Sphingomonas sp. | reverse complement strand
GACGATGACGTCGCCCGGCTTGATCGATCGGTCCATCAGCAGGATGATTCCGGCGATCAAATTGCCGACCGTCTTCTGCATGCCGAAACCGACCGCCAGGCCCAGCGCGCCGGAGAAGAAGGCGAACGTCGTCAGGTCGATCTGCAGCAGGTCGATGACGACGAAAAATGCGACGATGATGACGGCGATGCCGGCCAGCTTCTGGATCAAGAGCTTCTGCGTCGCATCGAAGCTCTGCGCGCGGGCGACCGAATGGGCGATGATGCCGTTGGCCAGCCGCACCACCGCGACCAGCACGATCGCGCCGATCACGATCACGATCAGCGACAGCAACGACAAATGGCGGCTGCCGACGGTGAAGCCGATCGAATCGAGCAGTGCCAGCAGGTTGAAATTGTTGGTGGCGTTACGGATGGTGCTCGACAGCACCAGCACGAACACCGTGGCGGCGACCAGCCAGGTCGCCCAGCGCGGCAGCTGCAGCCCGCGCAGGATCGAGCGCAGGCACAGCGCCACCGTCGCGCCCATTGCCAGGCCGATGGCGATCGCGGCGGGCACGCCCCATACCCAGGCATTGGCGATCAGCGCGAGCAGCAGCGCCGAGATCGCATACCGTGTGGCAGTGCCGAGCCGCTCGCCCAGCCCCTCGCGATGGCCGCCGGCGAAGCGCTTCCACAAGGCGCTGAGACGCGGCCCCGCGATCCGACCGAGCAGCCAGCCGCAGAGCAGTGCAAGCGCCACCAGCCCCACCGCGATGCCGCCCTGGATCAACTCGCCGGTGGTGGGCAAGGCGATGCCACGTCCCGCCAGCCACCGGACCAACGGGTTCACCGCCGATGTTCCCGCAACGCCGCAAAGCCGCCATCAAGGTCGGCGATCAGGTCGGCGGGGTCCTCCAGGCCGATGTGCAGCCGCACCAGCTTGCCGCGGCCGTCGCGCGCACCGGTCGACCGCACCGGGTCGGCGGGCACGGCGAGGCTTTCGTAACCGCCCCAGCTGAAGCCGATGCCGAACAGCGACAGCGCGTCGATGAACGCGGCACGGCCTGCCTCGTCGGTACCTTCGAGGACGAACGAGAACAGCCCCGACGCGCCGGCGAAATCCCGCTCGAACAGCGCATGTCCCGGGCAGTCGGGCAGCGCCGGGTGCAGGACCGCCGCGACTTCCGGCCGATCGGCCAACCAGTGGGCGACCTCAAGCGCGCTCTTCTGGTGCTGGGCCAACCGCACGCCCATCGTGCGCAGGCCGCGTGACCCCAACCAGCAGTCGTCGGGGCTGGCAATCTGGCCGAGTTGATGGCTGGTATCGCGCAGCGCCGCGAAATGGCCCGGCCCGGCGGTGACCGAGCCCAGCATCGCGTCCGAATGGCCGACGATGTATTTGGTCGCGGCGAGGATGGTGAGGTCCACGCCCTTCGCGATCGCCGGGAAATAGAGCGGCGTCGCCCAGGTGTTGTCGAGCAGCGTGGTGACGCCGCGCGCCTTCGCCGCCGCGACGATGGCGGGCACGTCCTGCACCTCGAACGTCAGGCTGCCGGGGCTTTCGAGGAAGATCGCGCGGGTGGTGTCGCCGATCATGTCGGCAATGCCGGCGCCGATCAGCGGGTCATAGAAGCGCGTGGTGATGCCGAACCGCTTGAGCAGCCCGCGTACCAGCGCCCGCGTCGGCTCATAGGCGCTGTCGACCAGCAGCAGCTCGTCGCCGGGGCCGAGCACCGACAGCAATGCCGCGGCGATCGCAGCCACGCCGGAACCGTAGAGGAAGGTACCCTCGGCACCGGGCTCCAACTCGGTCAGCGCATCGGCCAGCGTCCATTGCGTTGGCGTGCCGCGCCGGCCGTAATAGAGCTTGTGGTGCGTGTCGCTGCGCCCCGTGTCGCGCATGTGGTCGATCGAATCGTACAGTACCGTCGAGGCGCGCCAGACTGGCGTGTTGACGATCCCTTGCGTCCATTCGCGGCGGCGCCCGGCGTTGACGAGCTGCGTCGCCGGACGCACGTCCTTCCTGTCGCTCATGCTGCCCCCGTCGCTTTGGGCGTGGCGGGGGAGGCGCCCCATTCCGCCCAGGAGCCGTCGTACAGCGCCGCCTGATGCCCCAGCAGATGCGCGCCGAACACCAGCGCCGCGGCAGTGATTCCCGACCCGCAGGTGGCGACCAGCGGCCGCTCGACGTCGATCCCCTGCTCGGCGAAGGCGCGGGCGAGGGCATCGCCCTGTTTCCACGTGCCGTCCGGGTTGAACAGCGTGGCGTAGTGGACGTTGCGCGCGCCCGGGATGTGCCCGGCCTCAGTGTTCGGTCGGCTCTCCGGCTCGCGGCCCTCGAACCGGGCGGCGGAGCGGGCGTCCATCACCTGTTCGGCGCCGCTCTCCAGATTGGCGCTCATCTGCGCGAGGTCGCGCACGCCGCTGCGGTCGGTCGCGGCAGTGAACTTTTCCGACGCATGATGTTCGATGCCGTGGGCGATCGGCCGGCCCTCTGCTCGCCACTTCGGCAGGCCGCCGTCGAGGATCGCGACGGCCTTCACACCGAACAGCCGCAGCAGCCACCAGCCGCGCGCGGCGCTGTGCAGCGGGGAATCGTCATAGACGACGACGCGCGTGTCGTTGCCGATGCCCATGCTGCCCAGCCGCTCCTCGGCGAGCTTGGCCGGCGGCACCATCGAGGGCAGGCCGCTCGCCGGATCGGCGAAGCTGGCGAGATCGAGGAACAGCGCGCCGGGGATATGATCGGTGGCATATTCGGCCAGCGCATCGCGCTGATGTTCGGGAAGGAAATAGCCGGCGTCGACCACCCGTAGATCGGGATCGGCGAGATGTTCGGCCAGCCAGTCGGTCGTGACGAGAGAGTCCATAGGGGCCGAGTCCTAGCCACCGGCGGCGCCCGCGTCGAGCCGAAGGAGAAACGCGCCGCCCGCGGCACGCAGCGCGCGCCGGACCGCGAGGTCGCCCCCGGCGCTGCTGCCGGGGGCGACCGGCCAGGCGCGCGGCGACGAGCGGCACCGGCGTCGTCGGCCGCAGTCACCGTTCCATTCCTCGCCATCCCTTCCTACATGCGCGCGATGACACCAACGCATCTCGGCCAGACCAGCCCGCTTCCCGCCACGCCCGAGGAAGCCGAACTCGATTACGTTCCCAACCCGCGGCCGGGCCAGCATTATCTGGTCCGCTTCACCGCGCCGGAATTTACCTCGCTGTGCCCGGTGACCGGCCAGCCGGATTTCGCGCACATCGTGATCGACTATGTGCCCGACCGGACGATCGTCGAATCGAAGTCGCTGAAGCTGTTCCTCGGCGCGTTTCGCAACCATGCCGCCTTTCATGAGGATTGCACCGTCGGCATCGGCCAGCGGCTGGTCGAGGAGATGCAGCCGCATTGGCTGCGCATCGGCGGCTATTGGTATCCGCGCGGCGGCATCCCGATCGACGTGTTCTGGCAATCGGGCCCGCCCCCGGCCGGCGTGTGGCTGCCGGATCAGGGAGTTTCCGGATATCGCGGCCGCGGCTGAGCCGTCTAGCCAAGCAGTTGAGCGCAGTTTGCCGCTTTAGGGCTTGCTGCGGTGCAACATTGCTGCAACCTTGATCCTCGTTGATCGTTTGGCCGCGCAGGAGTTTGAGGCGGGGTTTGCCCCGTTGTTGCAGTAGCGAAGGATGTAAGATGGCGTTGTCGGCGCAGGGATTTCCGAAAACCAGGCATGTCGCGCTGATCGGCAACTTCCTGCCGCGCAAATGCGGCATCGCCACCTTCACCACCGACACCTACAGCGCGCTGAAGACCCGCTTCCCCGAGCTCAAGGTCGACGTCTACGCGATGGACGATCGGGCCGAGGGCTATGACTATCCGCCCGAGGTGACTCGCTCGATCGCGCAGGACGATCGGCTCGCCTATCTGGAGGCCGCGCGCGCGATCGAGGCGAGCGGCGCGCAGGCGGTTTGGCTGCAGCACGAATATGGCATCTACGGCGGCGCTGCCGGTGAGATGATCCTGGCGCTGCTCGACCGCGTCTCCGCGCCGCTGATCGTGACGCTGCACACCGTGCTGGAGCAGCCCAGTTCCGACGAGCGGCGGGTGCTCGACGCGATCCTGAAGCGCGCCGCCAGGGTGATCGTCATGGCCGATCGCGGCCGTGAAATCCTGAAGCGCGTCTATGGCGCCGACGGGCGGAAGATCGTGATGATCCCGCATGGCGTGCCTGACCGCCCGTTTGTCGATCCCGACACCCTGAAGCCGCGGTTCGGCTGGGAAGGGCGCAAGGTCGTGCTGACCTTCGGGCTGGTTGGCCCCGGCAAGGGCATCGAGACGCTGATCGAGGCGCTGCCGGCGATCGTCGCGGCCGAGCCCGAGACGCTGTACGTGCTGCTCGGCGCTACGCACCCCAATCTCGTCGCGCATGAGGGCGAGGCCTATCGCGACCGGCTGAAAGCCCAGGCCGCCGCGCTCGGCGTCCAGGACAACGTGTCCTTCGTCAACCGCTTCGTCGAGATCGACGAGCTGCTCGACTATCTGCAGGCGGCCGACGTCTATGTGACGCCCTACACCAACCCGGCGCAGATCACGTCCGGCACGCTGTCCTACGCCGTGGCGATGGGCAAGGCGGTGGTCTCGACCCCTTATATTCATGCGACCGAAATCCTGGCGGACGACCACGGCCGGCTCGTGCCGTTCGGCGACAGCGCCGCGTTCGCCGAAGCGGTCACCGCGCTGCTCGCCGACGACGAGGGGCGCCGCGCGCTGTCGGCGCGTGCCTATGCCCGCGGCCGCACGATGATCTGGCCGCGGATGGCGGAGACGGCGCTGACCGAGATCGACGCGATCCTGGCCGCCAAGCCGTCGCGGCTGACGCGCTCGTCGCCGTCGATGAAGCCGCTCAAGCCTGACCTCGCGGCGGTCGAGCGGATGAGCGACAATACCGGCATCCTGCAGCATTCGATCTATTCGGTACCCGATCGCCGCCACGGCTATTGCATCGACGACAATGCCCGCGCGCTGATCCTGGTGACGCAGATGCCGGACCTGGCGGAGGACGTGCGCGATCGCTGGACGACCGTCTACGCGTCGTTCCTGCAGCACGCGTGGAACGCCGATGCGCGGCGCTTCCGCAACTTCATGAACTACGACCGCACCTGGTGCGAGGACGTGGGGTCGGAGGATTCCAACGGCCGCGCCCTGTGGGCGCTCGGCATCACCGCGCGCGATGCGGAGATCGTCAAGCATCGCGACTGGGCGGGCACGCTGTTCGACATGACCGCGGGTCTCGCGCTCGATCTCGGCAGCCCGCGTGCGCAGGCGTTCGCCATCCTCGGCGCCGCGGCGATCCTCGACGCATTCCCGGGGCATGAGCAGGCGCGCCGCATCGTGAATACCTTCGGCGAGGAGTTGATGGCGCTGCTGGCGGCGGCGCGGCGGCCCGAATGGGCATGGTTCGAAATCGTGCTGGCCTATGACAACGCGCGCCTGCCCGGCGCGCTGATCCGTGCCGGCGAGGTGCTGCGCCGCGACGACATGATCGCCCGCGGGATCGAGACGTTGGGCTGGATCGTCGGGCGCCAGACCTCGCCCGAGGGCCGCTTCCGCGCGGTCGGCACCGAGAGCTTCGGCCGGCCGTTCGCCGAACCCGCCGCGTTCGACCAGCAGCCGCTGGAGGCGCAGGCGACGATCGACGCCTGCGCGACCGCGTTCGCCGTGACGCACGACCGCCGCTGGCTCGCCGAGGCGGAGCGCGCCTATCGCTGGTTCCTCGGCCTCAACGATCTCGACCTGCCGCTCGCCTCCCCACAGGACGGCGGCTGTTTCGACGGGCTGATGCCTCATGGCCTCAACCGCAACCAGGGGGCGGAGTCGATTCTCGCCCTGCAAATGGCCTCCTGCGCGATTTCGGCTCTTTCAAAAGAGGCCGGAACCGTGGCAGGACCCGACCGCGCCGTCGCCTGATCCAGCGTAGCGGTGTCGCCAGTGCTGACCGATCGTGGGCGGGGAATGCTCGACATTTTTTATCACTCGTTGCGTCTACACGCCGATCCGTCGCGCGTGGTGGTTCGCCCGTTTCATCTGGGGTGGCAGGCGAACGGATCGGCGCCGAGCCGCACCGAGCGGCTGGTCGCCGAGGTGCTCGAGATGCCGCCCGCGCAGGCGCGCACGCAGCTGGAGCGCGTGCTGAAGGATTTCGAGGCGCGCCATTGGCAGACGCGGCGCGTGTTCATGACGCGCTATGACGAGATCGAAGCGCTGCTGAAGCTAGACGGCAGCCGCATCAGCGACGAGAAGAGGCAGCTGATCGGCGCCTATTTCTGCCACGAATACAGTTATGCCGCCGCGGCGCTGATGAACCCCAGCGCGGTGCCGCATTTCGACCAGTCGGGCATGCCGCCGGGCTCCTTGCGCATCCTCATGTCGCTGCGCGCGGTGGGCGAGGGGCATATCTCCTCGATCGCCTTTCGCGAGGGCATCATCACCGATCAGGGCGAGCTGCGCCTGGCGCCCGAGCCGCCGTTCGCCACCGCCACCGACGCGGTCGGCAAGAGCGAGGACCGGCTTCCCGAAGGCCCGGTGACGGTGTTCCGCCACCGCGATTCGACGCTCTCCGGCACGGTGATCTTCCCGATCACCAAGGCGCAGTCGAACGGCCTGGAGGACCTGCGCCTCGTCCAGTTCCAGCATGACGACGGCAGCCTGGAATGGCTCGGCACCTACACCGCCTACAACGGCTCGCAGATCCAGTCGGAGCTGATGCGCACCCGGGATTTCCGGGCGTTCGATCTGGTGCCGATGTCGGGATCGGCGGCGCGCAACAAGGGCATGGCGCTGTTCCCGCGCAAGATCGGCGGCCAATATATGATGATCGGCCGGCAGGACGGCGAGAACCTGTTCCTGCTCGCTTCCGACGACGTGACCCACTGGAACGAGGGCGAGCGGCTGCTCGAGCCCAAATATCCGTGGGAGTTCGTGCAGATCGGCAATTGCGGGCCCCCCATCGAGCTCGACGAGGGCTGGCTGCTGCTGACCCACGGTGTCGGCGCGATGCGCAAATATTCGATCGGCGCGGTGCTGCTCGACAAGGACGACCCGTCGAAGGTGCTCGGCCGCACGCGCGAGCCGATCCTGGCGGCGGCCGACGAGGATCGCGAGGGCTATGTGCCCAACGTCGTCTATTCGTGCGGCGCGCTGCGCCACGACGACGCGCTGTTCATCCCCTATGGCGTCGCCGATTCCTCGGTCGCGTTTGCCTTCGCGCCGATCAGCGGGCTTCTCGCAGCGATGTGACCAGCGCCGCGGTGCGCCGGTACAGCCAGCCGAGCAGGACGATGAACAGGATCGTGCCGCCGATCAGGGCATAGGTCTGGAAGCCGTCGTCGACCAGCGCCAGCGGCGAATCGGTGCCCGAGCCGGCGACGATGCCGGCGAACACCACGCCCCATAGCGACTCGCCCACGATCAGGCCGGTCGCGGTCAGCACGCCCATGCGCCGCGCGAACTCGGGGTTCCTGGTACGGTCCGCCCAGCGATCGTAGAACAGGCCGACGATCGACCCGCACACCGTCGGCAGGATCAGACTCATCGGCAGGTAGACGCCCATGCCGACGCCGAGCGGCGGCAGGCGCAGCAGCTTCAACTTGCCCAGCACCTCGTCGAGCACGACCAGCGCGACTCCGGTCAA
This sequence comes from Sphingomonas sp., assembly GCA_051955175.1. GTDB lineage: Bacteria > Pseudomonadota > Alphaproteobacteria > Sphingomonadales > Sphingomonadaceae > Sphingomonas. Next base: position 17,348 of record JBQCHA010000068.1, on the reverse strand, counting down.
CGCGCCATAGCCGATCATTTGGGCATTCAGGCTGCCGCCCAGCACGCCCTTGGCGAGCGCCGAGATCAGCGCCGCCTGCGGGGCCGGCAGCGCGTTGGGACCGGCGTTGGCGGCGCCGGCGAAACCGAATGCGGTGTTGAGCAGGTTCATCACCACCGGGATGACCAGCGCGCCGAACACCACGCCGATCACCAGCGCGACCTGCTGCTTCCACGGCGTCGCGCCGACCAATTCGCCGGTCTTCAGGTCCTGGAGGTTGTCGTTGGAGATGGTGGCGACGCCGAACACCACGCCGGTGACGATCAGCGCATAGGCGACCAAGGCGGCGGTGGTGTCGGGTGGATTGTCACGGCCGAACATGCCGACCAGCATCAGCGCGGCGCCGACCACCGACAGGATGCCGATGCCCGATACCGGCGAGTTGGACGCGCCGATCAGACCGGCCATATAGCCGCACACCGCGGCGATCAGCAGGCCGATCACCAGCACGAACACCAGCGCGCCGGCGATCAGCATCACCGCGCCGCCGGCGAGCGGGCCGCCGGCGATCACGCTCCACAACAACCAGCCGATCGGCACCAACATGGCGATCGAGCCGACGCCGACGATCCAGATCGGCAGGTCGCGCTCGGTCAGTTCCAGCACTTCGCCGCCGCGCCGCGCGCGGCTCGCCGCCATCGCCGAGCGGATGCCGCCCAGCACGGGGCCGGCGATCTTGAGCAGCGTCCAGATCGCCGCCACCCCGATCACGCCGGCGCCGAAGAAGCGCACGTCGCGTGTGAAGATGGCGTTGACCCAGTCGCCCGTGGCGCCAGGCATGGGATTGTGCGCCGTCAGGATCGGCAGCAGCACCCACCAGCCGATCACCATGCCCAGCCCCATCGCCGCGCCGACCGAGATGCCGACCAGATGGCCGACGCCGATCAACGCCATCGACAGGCTACCCGAAATGCCGGTGGCACCCGCGCCGGTGCGGAAATAGGCGGCTGCCTCGCCGACCACCAGCCGCGTTTGCGTCAGGATCGCGAACACCGCGGAGATGATGCTGTTCCACACCAGCACCGCGAGGCCCTTGGCGCTTTCTTCCGCGCCCTCCCGGCTGCCCGATCCGACGCGCAGCACTTCGGCGGCGGCGCGGCCTTCGGGATAGGGGAGCGGGGTGTCGACCACCAGCGCGCGCCGCAGTGGCACCGAGAACAACACGCCCAGGATGCCGCCGGTGCCGGTGATCAGCGCGGTGGTCCAATACGGGAAGCCTTGCCACCAGCCGATCATCACCAGGCCGGGCAGCACGAAGATGATCGCCGCCAGCGTGCCGGCGGCGCTCGCCACCGTCTGCACGATGTTGTTTTCGAGGATCGTCGAATCCTTGAACCCGCGTAGCACCGCCATGGAGATCACCGCGGCGGGAATCGACGTGGCGAAGGTAAGTCCCACCTTCAGGCCCAGATAGACATTGGCCGCGGTGAACAGCAGGGTGATCAGCCCGCCGAGGATGATCCCCCGGATGGTCAGCTCGGCGAGCGGCGCTCCGGTGCGGCCATCAGTCATGTACGTCCCCCTGCAGTCACGGTCGTGCCCGATGTTGCAAGAAAATTGCGCGAAGGGAAGCGCGAAGCGTCGCTCAGTCGGCGATCAGCGCGTAACCCTTCAGCTGCAGCGTCGCCATCGTGGTCAGCGCCGAATCGTCGATCACGACATTGGGATCGACCTGATCGTCGGCGATGCCGAAGCCGGCCAGCGCCTGCGCGCAGACATGCACCGGCGCACCCGCCGCCTTCAGCTTGGCGAGCAGATCGGCATCCGGATTGGCGGCGCCGTTGAAGCGCGCGCCATAGGCTTTGCCCGACAAGACAAGCAGCGTGGCGGCGCCATGGACGATCGGCACCACGTGGCGATGCCCGGCAGGAACGCCGCCGTCGCCCAGCAGGTTGAGCAGGCGCGCGACCTTCTCGAGGCCGGGATTGGCCTTGTCGGGAGCAGGCGCGGCGGTGGTGACGCTGAACACCACCTTGTAGTCCAGGCCGGGGTCGGGGCGATTGGCTGCGTTCGGTACCGGGTGAATGGCACCGTGCCCGGCGATTACCGGCGTCGCCTGTGGGGCGGCTGTCGCGGGCGCGGCGAGGAGAGCGACGGGCAGGAAAAGCGAGGCGATCGGCGGCATGGGCTTTGGCTCCGGGCAGGTGAGGCTGGCCCGACCCTAAGCTGCTCGCCTGACGGTGCAACCGGCGTGGCGGCCTTTCGCAACAGTCGAAGGTCGCGCCTGCGAAGGCGGGCCCGAGCAGAAGAGACCGTCACCCCGGACTTGTTCCGGGGTCCACCGGCCCGCGCATTCACAACTCGTCGATTTTGCCGAGCGGTGATGCCGGAACGAATCCGGCAGGAGGGCCGAGGTAACCGTCTTCCAATGTTCGCACAGGCCCCGCCTGCGCAAGAATGACCGGAAAGGACGCCAGGCGCCCGGTCGAAGGACTTCGGGTGGGCTTCGGCGCGTCGGCTTGTTACGGTGGCGGGGCAATCGTGCCACGCTCCGACCGAGACCCATCGTGACCCAAGTGCCGGATTCCACCGCCCGCCGTGCCGCCGCGTTCCGCCGCACGCGCGAGGCGCACCAGACCGAGGTGGCGGAGGATTATGTCGAACTGATCGGCGACCTGATCGCCGAGCGCGGTGAGGCGCGGCTGACCGACATCGCCGAGACGATGGCAGTATCGCAGGCGACCGCATCGAAGATCGTGGCGCGGCTGCGGCGCGAGGGGCTGGTGGTCAACCGCCCGTATCGCGCGATCTTCCTGACCGATGCCGGCGCCGCGATGGCCGAGGAATCGCGCCGGCGCCACCGCATCGTGTTCGATTTTCTGCGCGCGCTGGGCATGGACGAGGCGACGGCGGAGGCCGATTCCGAAGGGATCGAGCATCACGTCAGCGATCCCACGCTGGCGGCGCTGCGGCGCCTCACGGCGCGCCTGAACGATCAGAGTGATCAACAAAGTTAGCCACGGCTGAACTTGAGTGCCGCAGCCAAATCGCTAGTCTGCGCGTTACCCGAACCGACGCCCATCAGCGAGGCTCCCCCAACTGTGACCCGCTCCGCGCCCGACATCGCTGCACCCGATCGCGGCTGGTGCGGCAGCGGCGGCCCCTCGCTGCCCGAGGTCTTCCGATCGATCGCGGTGCCGGGCGACGGCACGCCGGGGCGCAAGCTGCTGGCGTTCCTCGGCCCCGGCTTCATGGTCGCGGTCGGCTACATGGACCCGGGCAATTGGGCGACCGATCTCGCCGGCGGTTCGGCGTTCGGCTACGCCCTGCTGTCGGTTATCCTGTTGTCCAACCTGATGGCGATCGTGCTGCAGGCGCTGGCCGCGCGGCTCGGCATTGCCACAGGGCGCGATCTCGCCGCCGCTTGCCGCGATGCCTATCCGCAACCGGTGGTCGTGATGCTGTGGCTGCTGTGCGAGCTCGCCATCGTCGCCTGCGACCTGGCCGAGGTGATCGGCACCGCGATCGGCCTGCAATTGCTGTTCGGCCTGCCGCTGGTGGTCGGCGTCTGCCTGACCGCGCTCGACGTGCTGTTGATCCTGGCGCTGCAGCGGCGCGGGTTCCGGCGGCTGGAGGCATTCGTCATCGCGCTGCTGGCGATCATCGCCGGCTGTTTCGGTTATGAGCTGCTGGTGTCGCGTCCCGATGCCGGCGCGGTGCTCGCCGGCTTCGTGCCCGATCCGGCGATCGTCACCAACCCGGCGATGCTGTACATCGCGATCGGCATCCTGGGCGCGACGGTGATGCCGCACAACCTCTACCTCCATTCCGCCGCGGTGCAGACGCGCGCCTTCGCCGACAGCGAGCAGGGCAAGCGCGATGCCGCCTGGTACGCCACCGCCGACAGCACCATCGCGCTGATGCTGGCGCTGTTCGTCAACGCCGCGATCCTGATCCTGGCGGCGGCGGCGTTCCACACCACCGGCCAGACCGGCGTCGCGGAAATCCAGGATGCCTATCACCTGCTCAGCCCGACGCTGGGCGCCGCTGCGGCGAGCTTCCTGTTTGCGGTCGCGCTGCTCGCGTCGGGGCAGAACTCCACGATCACCGCGACGCTGGCCGGGCAGGTGGTGATGGAGGGCTTCCTGCGGCTGAAGGTGGCGCCCTGGGCGCGGCGGCTGATCACCCGCGGGCTGGCGATCGTGCCGGCCGTGACGGTGGCGGCGCTGTATGGCGCGAACGGCACCGCCAGGCTGCTGGTGCTGAGCCAGGTCGTGCTGTCGATGCAATTGCCCTTCGCAGTGGTGCCGCTGGTGCAGTTCACCGGCGACCGCGGCAAGATGGGCGCGCTGGCCAGTCCGAAGTGGCTGAAGGTCGTGGCGTGGCTGATCACCGCGATCATCATCGTGCTCAACGTGAAGCTGCTGGTCGGCATGATCGCCGGCTGATGGACGTTAATCACTTTGCCGCCTGCGTGGCGCAACCGGAGGGCGCCTCGTCCGTTTGACTTCAACGCCGGGCACGTTGCCCCCCCTCCCGTGTCCGGCGGCACCTCAATGATCCGGGAGCGATACGCCGAGCATGGACACGATCAGCGTCAGCCCGCACCCGCCGGCACCTTTGCGCGGTTGATCGCCCATGCCCCGATTGCGCCTCAAGCCGCTCGCCGAGCAGGTCATCGTCATCACCGGCGCCACGTCGGGCATAGGCCTGGTCACCGCCCGCCGTGCCGCGGCGCGCGGTGCCAAGGTGGTGCTGGTCGCGCGCGACCGCGATGCGCTGACCGCCGCAGCCAATGACATCAACGCCGCCGGCGGCACGGCGATCGCGGTGGCGGCCGATGTCGGCAAGCGCGACGAGGTCGAGGCGGCCGCGCGTCGGGCGATCGATGGCTTCGGCCGCATCGACACCTGGGTCAACGATGCCGGCGTGGCGATCTACGGCCGGTTGCTCGATACGCCGGACGACGAGCACCGGCAGCTGTTCCAGACCAATTATTTCGGCGTCGTCCACGGCTGTTCGGTTGCGGTGCCGTACTTGCGGCAATCGGGCGGCGCGCTGATCACGCTGGGGTCGATCGCGTCCGACCTGCCGTCGCCGGTTCTCGGCGCCTATGCCGCGTCGAAACACGCGATCAAGGCCTATGTCGAGGCACTGCGGATGGAGCTTCATGCCGACGGCGTGCCCATCGCGGTGACGCTGATCAAACCGTCGGGGATCGACACGCCGATCGCGCATCACGCCGCCAATCATGGCCCAGGCAAGGCGATGGTCCCGCCGCCAGTCTATGCGCCGGAGCTGGTCGCCGATGCCATCCTGCACGCTGCCGAGCACCCCCGGCGCGACATCACCGTCGGCGGCACCGGCCGCGCGCGGGTCCTGATCGGCGAGCACTTTCCCTGGCTGCTCGACCTCATCACGCCGATGATGCGGCGGTCGCTTTACGACAGGAAGGCGCCCAAGGTGGCGGGCGACACGCTGAACGCGCCCGGCGAGGATGGGCATGAGCGCTCCGGCGATGAGTCCCCGCGCGAGAGCAGCCTCTATACGGGGGCGCAGCTCCATCCGGCGGTGGCGCTGGGCGGTGCCCTGGCGGTGGGATCGCTGATCGCGTTGGGTATAGGTGCGCTGCGGCGTCGGCGGGGCTGACCGCCGGCAGAGGGGGAGCTGGTGAAGTACGCGCTTGCCTTGATCGCCATGCTGGCGCCTGTCGCCGCGCGCGCGCAAGCCGCGGACGATCAGGCGGACGAGATCACCGTGCTCGGCCGGGGCCTGCCGCTGCCGCCGGGCACGCCCGCCTATGACGTCAGCATCATCGATCGCGACCGGCTGCACAACGATCCGACGGGGCGACTGGAGGACGTGCTGCCGGACGTCGCGGGCTTGCAGGAATACCGTCGATCCGACAGCCGCTCGTCCAATCCGTCGGCGCAGGGCGTCACCCTGCGGGCGATCGGCGGCAACGCGACCAGTCGCACGCTGTTGCTGCTGGACGGCGTGCCGCAGGCCGATCCCTTCTTCGGCTACATCCCGTTCAATGCGCTGGTGCCCGGCCAGCTTTCGGTGGTGCGAGTAACACGCGGCGGTGGCACCGGGCCGTTCGGTGCCGGCGCGGTCGCCGGCACGATCGAGCTCGCCAGCGCGCCGCGCGCCGAGCTGCCGCTGTACGATGCCAGCGCCTTCTACGGCAGCCGCAATGCGGAAATGCTGACCGCATCGGTCTCGCCAAACGTGGGGTCGGGCTATGTCTCGCTGGCCGGCCGCTACGATCGCGGCGACGGCTTCTACACGACGCCGGCGGACCAGCGCGTGGCGGCGACGGTACCCGCCCGTTATCGCGACTGGTCGACCAGCCTGCGTGCCGTCGCGCCGATCGACGCCGATACGGAGATCCAGGCGCGGGCGCTGCTCTATCGCGACAACCGCACGCTGCGCTTCCGTGGCGCCGACAGCAGCACTCAGGCCGACGACGCCAGCATCCGCCTGATCCACCGCGGCCGCTGGGCGCTCGACGCGCTGGCTTATGTCCAGGCGCGCAACTTCTCCAACAGGGTGATCAGTTCGTCGAGCTACAAGCTGGTGCTGGACCAGCGCAACACGCCGGCAACGGGGCTGGGCGGTAAGATCGAGCTGCGCCCGCCGGTCGGCGCCCGGCACCTGCTGCGGATCGGCAGCGACCTTCGCTATGACGAAGGCGCGCTGCACGAGGAGCCGTACAGCGCGGCGACCGGCCGCCCCACCGCCTTCCGCCGCGCCGGCGGCAGCACCAGCACGGTCGGCGCTTTCGTAGAAGACGATTGGACGCTTGGCCCCCTGGTGCTGACCGGCGGCGGCCGGATCGATCGCTGGACGATCGCGGACGGCTTCTATCGCGAGGTCAGCGCGGCCGGCACGGTCGACCGCAACGACCAGTTCGCCGATCGCCACGGGACCGAGACGACCGGCCGCGTCGGCGCGCTGTTTCGCATGAGCCCTGCGGTGGCATTGCGCGCCGCGGCTTATACCGGCTTTCGCCTGCCGACGCTCAACGAGCTCTATCGGCCGTACACGGTCTATCCGGTGACGACCCAGGCCAATGCCGCGCTGCGCGCCGAGCAGCTGAAGGGGGTGGAGGGGGGAATCGACCTGACGCCGGTCTCCGGCGTGACGCTGGGAGTCACCGCCTTCTACAACCGGCTGGGCGGCGCGATCGCCAACGTCACCATCGGCCCCGACCTGCTGCAGCGCCAGAATGTCGACGCGATCGTCGCCAAGGGCATCGAGGCATCGGCGCGCGCCAGTATCGGCGCGGTGTCGCTCACCGCCTCCTACGCATTCGACGACAGCGTGGTCCACGCGCCCGGCCGCGCCTTCGACCGCCTGATCCCGGCGCAGAGCCCGCGGCACAGCGCCAGCGCGACGCTCGCCTGGCGGCCGCGGCCGGGCGCCAGCCTCTCCGCCACGGTCCGCTACACCGGCAAGCAATATGAGGACGATCTGGAAAGCGACGCGCTGCCCGCCGCAACGACTCTTGATGCGGTGGCCAGCGTGCCGCTGGGTCGCCACGTCGCGCTGGTCGCCCGCGCCGAGAACCTGTTCGATGAGACCGTCGTCACGCGCAACCAGGGCGGTTCCATCGATCTCGGCACGCCGCGGACGTTGTGGATCGGGTTTCGCCTTTCGGGGTGAACCGTCGAGCGCCCGACCGGCGCACGCGCTGAACCCTCGCCGGTGCCGATCGTTGCCGGGTGCATGCCGGATTCGATCCCCAAGCTCGCCACGCTCGACAGCACGCGCGCCTTCCTGCGCGAAGGCTATGATTTCATCGGCAATCGTTGCCGCTCGCTCGGCACCAATGCGTTCCGCACGCGGCTGATGCTGTCGCCGGTGACCTGCATCGCGGGGGAGGAGGCGGCCCGGCGATTTTATGACGGCAGGAGCTTCACCCGCGCAGGGGCGATGCCGCCGACCACGCTGCGGCTGTTGCAGGACAAGGGCAGCGTGCAGGCGCTCGACGGGCGGGCGCATGCGCATCGCAAGCAGCTGTTCCTCGATCTGATGGGCAGCGACGCCGCCGGCGACGCAATCGCCGACCGCCTGGAGACGCGATGGCGCGGCGCTGCTGCAATGGCAGGCGCAGGGGCGCCTGGTGCTGCACGACCGGTTGATCGAGCTGCTGTTCGACACGGTGTGCGACTGGATCGGCATCCCGCCCCGGCGCCGCGATGCCGAACGGCAGGTGCAGGCGATGGCATGGATGATCGCACAGGCCGGCAGCATCGGGCCCCGCACGGCGCGCGCGTTGTGGCGGCGGCGCGGCAGCGAGCGCTGGGCGCGGCGGCTGATTGCCGAGGTACGATCGGGCGAGCTGCCGGTCGATGCGTCGACCCCGCTGGCGCGACTGGCGGCGCATCGCGATCCGAACGGACGCGCGCTCGACCTTGTTGCTGCGGGTGTCGAGCTCATCAACATCATCCGGCCGACCGTCGCGGTGGCGCGGTTCATCACCTTCGCCGCACTGGCGATGCATGAACATCCCGGTGCCTGCGACCGGCTGGAGGATCCGGCATATCGCCGCGCCTTTGCGCAGGAGGTTCGCCGCTTCTACCCCTTTTTTCCGGTGATCGGCGGGCGGGTGCTCGACGGGTTCGTATGGCAGCAGCGCATCTTCCGGCGCGGCGAGTGGGTGCTGCTGGGCCTCTATGCCACCAATCACGATCCGGCGATCTGGGGCGATCCCGAGGTGTTCCGGCCGGCGCGGTTCCTCCGCAGCGATCCCGGCGCGTTCCGGCTGGTGCCGCAGGGGGCGGGTGACCACCACGACGACCATCGCTGTCCGGGCGAATGGTTGACGCTGGGGCTGATCGACCGCGCGATCGTGCTGCTGCGAAACGCGATGCGCTACATTGTGCCGCCGCAGGACCTGGCGGTGCCGCGCGACCGCTTCCCGACGCTGCCGAACAGCGGGCTGGTGCTCGCCGACGTCCGGGCCCGCTGAACCGCTACGCGACCAACATAGGTGAGTGAACTCGCCACGCAGCGACGGAACGGGGCCCGTCGCGAACGGTTGGCTTCACGACACAAAAATCTGGCGGAGAGGCACCATGAAAGCAGTCGTCTGGCACGGCATCGGCGACATTCGGGTCGAGGATGTGGCAGAACCCTCCATCCAGGACCCCACCGACGCAATCGTCCGGCTGACCAGCTCGGCAATCTGCGGCACCGATCTCCACTTCGTGCGCGGCACCTTCTCCGGCATGCGCGACGGCATCATCCTGGGCCATGAAGGTGTCGGCGTGGTCGAACAGGTCGGCGACATGGTCCGCAACCTGCAGCCGGGCGACCGGGTGGTGATCCCCTCGACGATCGCGTGCGGCACCTGCTCCTATTGCCGCGCCGGCTATTACGCGCAGTGCGACAATGCCAATCCCGGCGGCAAGCGCGCCGGCACCGCCTTCTTCGGCGGTCCCGATGCCGCCGGCGGCTTCGATGGCCTGCAGGCAGAGAAGGCGCGCATTCCCTATGCCCATATCGGGCTGGTCAAGCTGCCCGACGAAGTCAGCGACGAGCAGGCGATCCTGATCTCCGACATCTTCCCGACCGGCTGGTTCGGTGCCGACATCGCCGACATTCACGAAGGGCATAGCGTCGCGGTGTTCGGCTGCGGCCCGGTGGGGCAGTTCGCGATCGCGTCTGCGCTGCTGATGGGCGCCCGCGTGATTGCGGTCGACGACAAGCCCGACCGGCTGGCGATCGCCAGGCGGCAGGGAGCGGAGACGGTGAATTTCTCCGCTGAGGATCCGATCGAGACGATCCTGACGCTGACCGGCGGAATCGGCGTCGATCGGGTGATCGACGCCGTGGGTGTCGATGCCGAGCATCCGCACGGCGACCCGGCGAGCGAGAAGGCCGAGGAAAAGTCGGCGATGTTCCGCAAGGAGGTCGACAAGATCGCGCCCGAGCATCGCGACCAGCCGCCGTTCAAGCCGGGCGATGCGCCGTCGCAGGTGTTGCGCTGGGGCGTCGAGGCACTGGCCAAGGCGGGCACGCTGGCGATCATCGGCGTCTATCCCCCGGCGATCGACCATTTCCCCATCGGCCAGGCGATGAACAAGAACCTGACCGTCAAGATGGGCAATTGCAACCACCGCAAATACATCCCGCACCTGGTCGACCTGGTGCGTGCCGGCGTGATCGATCCCGTCTCGCTGATAACCCAGGAATCCGGGCTGACCGGTGCGGTGGAAGCCTATGAGGCGTTCGACGAGCGCAAGCCCGGCTGGCTGAAGGTCGAGCTGGAACCGGCGGAGTAGGGTGATGACCAGCGATCCACGCCGCCTCGCCCACCAGCCGCTGCAGCCCGCCGCCCGCGCCGGACCGGTCCGGCAGCACGCCGCCTTGAAGCCTATGACCACGCAGCGTTTTGCCGGCGTGGGCGTTTTAGGGGGCGACGGCCTGGCGCTCACCGCCGACGGCTGGACGCTGCCGGGCGACGGCGCGCGCCAGGCATTATTGCCGGGCGAACGGCGATAGCCCTGTGAACCACGACCTGCACAGGCGGCGCGATCCGACGCTGCCATCCGAAAGGAGACCCGCACGATGAACTATCGCTCTGTCAGCCGCGGCCTCGGCTTTTTCAGCATCGCCCTCGGCGCTGCCGAGCTGTTCGCCAGCCGCCGCATCACCAAGGCGCTCGGCACCGAAGGCAGCGAGGCCGTGGTCAAGACGTTCGGCGCGCGCGAGGTCGCGGCCGGCGTCGGGCTGCTGCAGGCGCCGGCGCACGCCGCGCGCATGTGGGGCAGGGTGGCTGGCGATGCGATCGACATGGGCGCGCTGGCGCTGGCCGCGCGGCGGTCGGGCAAGCGGGGCGCCTTGATCGGCGCGGCGGCCTTCGTCGGCGCGGTCGCACTGATCGATACGGTCGTCGCCGGCGGCCTGACGCGGGCGCCCTCGATCCCGGCCAACGGCCCGGCCGCGCGCGTGCTCGGCTGACGCTTCGAGGGGGCGCGGCCCGGCGCGGTTCAGCCGCCGATTCCCGCCCCGCCCATGCCGGTGCCGTGGCCGCTGGTGCCGAAGATCGCGCCGGCGCGCTGCGGTGCGCGCGACCGGGCGTAGCCGATCGCGGCGATCACCGCCTCGACCGTTGTCGCCTCGCCCGCGTCGACGGTGATCCCCTCGTCGTCCAGCGCGCGTACCGCGGCGACCGGCACGAAATGGTGCAGGCGCTCCGGAAAGCCTTCGCGCTTCAGTTCGACGATGGCGTCGTGGACGCCCATGACGGTCCCGATGCGCTCGCCGCAGCTGTCGACCACGGTCATACCCGCCTTGATCTGCTGTGCCTCGATCATGGTGATACCTCCTGATGGTACCGGCGATATGACGCGGAGGACGACGTCCCCATCCGTTATTTTCCGGATGCGGCCGGCACGGCGCCGGTTACGCGGCCTGAAGCTGGCGGCGGAGCAGGACGAGCGTGGCGTCGCCGGGATAATCCTCGGCGGAGAAGCCCATTTCGCGCTCCAGCGCGATGGCGGCGTGATTGTCACGGCTTTCGATCGATTCGATCGCTCCGACACCGCGCGAGCGCGCATAATCGGTGACCATCCGCAGCATCTCCCAGCCCACGCCCTGCGCCTTGTAGTCGCGTCGCACGACGATCGCGACCTCGCCGCGGTCGAGGCGGTCGTCGCAGGCCAGCATCGCGGCGCTGACCAATTCGCCCTTGTCTTCGTCGAAGCCGAGCAGGTTTTCGGTCTTGCGATGATCGATATGGGTCATCGCGGCGATTTGCTCGGGCGCGACGTGCCGTACGCTCGACAGGAACCGGAAGCGCAGGTCGTCGGGCGTCAGGTGCTGGAATAGGGCATCGAGCAGCTGCTCATCCCCCGGCCGGGCCGGGCGGACGGCGAGGTGGATCCCGCCGCGCGTGGTTACATGCTGGAAATCCTGGTCCTGCGTCATCGCATCCTCGTCGCCGTGATGGCACCGCTATGCCCCGGCGCCTGAGTGGAGCTCGATTAGGGAATGTCCGGAGGGCGCCGAAGGTTGCGACGCCGCGGCGCCGCGCGGCCGCGGTGAGGCAAGACCGCAATATTGCGGATAGGCCGGTGCCGGCCGCGGCGGCAGGTCGGACGCGAGGGCCCCGCACGGTCGGGGGCCCCGCGACAGGGAGCAATGCAATGACCCGACATTTGATCGTCCTGGCCAATCCGGCGCCGCAGAGCTTCGACCATGCGCTGGCCGATGCCTATGCCCGCGAGGTGGAGGCGCAGGGGCAGGAGGTGCGGCTGCGCGACCTCAACGCGCTCGGCTTCGACCCGGTGTTGAAGGCGGCGGAGCGGCCCGGCGGTCAGGCGGCCGATTGCGCCAAGGACGTCAGCGATGAACTGGCCGAACTGGAGGCGAGCGGGGTGCTGGTGCTGGTCTACCCGATCTGGTTCGGCGGACCGCCGGCGATCCTCAAGGGCTATGTCGATCGCGTGCTCGGGGCCGATTACGATTTCCGCCACTTCCACGACCGCGCCGGCCAGCCGCGTGTCCGCGGCAAATGGCTGCTGTCGATCAGCACCTCGGGAACGCCGCTGCCGTGGCTCGACGAGAACGGGCAGACGCTGGCGCTGCGCCAGGGGTTCGACGTCTATCTGGAGCGTGGGTTCGGGCTGCGCGACCTCGATCATGTGCGCATCGACAATGTCATGCCGAACATGAGCCACGCCTATGCCGCCAGCCAGATCGAGCGCGTCCGCGATGCCGCGCGGCGCGCCTGCGAGGTGGCGGCCAAGCCGCACTGACCGATCCGTCAGTCCTTGAGCACGATCAATCGAGGCGTTGACGACCGACAAGGTGCCTCATCCTCTCCCGCAGCACGGTGCGCCCGTCCTCAACAGGGAGATGAATGATGAAGCTTTTCCTCCTCGGCAGCGCTGCCGCCGCCGCGCTGACCGCCAGCCCGGCACTGGCGCAGGAACGGGTCGGGCTTGCCGCGGGCGACGTGCTGCTGCGCGTGCGCGGCATCGTCGTTGCGCCGAATGAGTCGTCGGGAGGGATCAAGCCGACCTTCCCGAGCGAACACGTCAAGGTGAACGACGCGGTAATGCCGGAGGTCGATGCCACCTACATGGCGACCGACGCGATCGGCTTCGAACTGATCGCCTCGACGACCAAGCACAAGGTGTCGGGCACCAGCGGCACGACCGGCGGGATCGGCAAGCTGGCCTCGACCTGGGTGCTGCCGCCGACGCTCACCGCGCAATACCATTTCAATGCGCACGGCTCGGTGCGACCGTATCTCGGCGCCGGGATCAACTATAGCGTGTTCTGGAACGAGAAGGCGTCCAAGGGCCTGGAGGCTGCCGTCGGCCCGACCACGGTGCACCTGTCCGACAGCGTCGGCTGGGCCACCCAGGCGGGCATCGACGTCGACATTACGCCCAGGATGTTCCTGAACCTCGACGTCAAATATATCGATATGCGGACGAAGGCGCGGCTCGACACGACGGCACTGGGGACGGAGCGGGTGCGGGTGCACCTCGATCCGGTGGTGGTCGGTGTCGGTATCGGCTTCCGGCTGTAATCGGCGCGCGGCGTGCTATTCGAGGAGCGCCGCCACGACCCCGATCGCGAACAGGACGAGCAGCACGATTATGAGCCCGATCAGCATGTAATCGGGACTGGCCGGCGGGCGCGGCGGCAGCCGCTCTCGTCGGTGAAGCTCCTCGGGACGGGCGTGGTGTTCAGGCATACCGTACCTGCCGGTCATCCTCTCCAGCCTATCCGATAGGCTGGGGCGGGTGAGATTGCCACAGAGGGTGCCGGCACATCCGGGCTAATCCCATGGAGGGAGGCTTGGCCCGTGGCGTCGGCCCGCGCGCGTTCAGGCTGGCAGCGCCGCGACCGACTCGCGCTCGATCAGCGTGTGCGGCATGATCAGCTGCTGCGTGCGGCGCGGCTCGCCGGCGGCGCGGGCGCTCATCGTCAGACGGATCGCCTCGATGCCCATCTGCCGCACCGGCTGGCGCACCGTCGTCAGCCCCGGCGTCAGCGAGCGGGCGATGGGGCTGTCATCGAAGCCGCAGACCGACAGGTCGTGGGGCACGCGCAGGCCGAGCCGGTGGGCCGCCGCCATGATCCCGGCGGCAGTTTCGTCATTGCCGGCGATGATCGCGGTCGGCCGGTTCAAGAGGCGGAGGAGGTCACCCCCCGCGCGCAGCCCCGAATCGAAATCGTATCGGCCCTGGTGGAACAGCGCCTCGTCGACGCCGAGTCCCGCGGCAGTCAGGGCGCGGGCATAGCCCAGACGCCGCCGCGCGGTCGCGCCATGGCCGGACATGCCGCCGACGACGCCGATCCGGCGATGCCGCTTGTCGAGCAGATGCATGGTGAGATCGAACGCCGCCTGCTCGTCGTCGATGCCGACCACCAGCCCGCGATCGAGTGCGCTCGCCGGCGATAGCCGGGCGACGGGCACTTCGTAGCGGTCGAGCAGGGCGAGCAATTCGTCGTCGTCGCACAGCGGCGGGGTCAGCACCGCGCCGTCGAGCCGCACCTGGCCGATGAACTTCTGCAGGTCGGCCGCGGCACGGCCCGGGTGCAGCATCTCGACCATCAGGTGCAGCCCCTCGGCCTGGCAGCGGGTCAGCACGCCATGCAGGATGTTGGCGTGGTAGCCGCCCCGCGGATCCTCGTAGAACAGGGCATGGATGTTCGACGCATCGGCGCGCAGGCCGCGGGCGTGCACGTTGCGCTGGTAATTCAGCTTGCGCACCGACTCCATGACTGTGCGCCGGGTATCCTCGCGCACGAACGGCTCGTCGTTGAGCACGCGCGAGACCGTCTTGATCGACAGGCCCGAATCCCGAGCGACATCGCCGATCGTGGCGCTGCGTCTGGCCATGTACGGTGGGCGGCCTTTCATCAGGGCAGCGCTCGCCACAACAGGGAGGCCGCCGGAAACGTCGAGTAGATGCGGTGATGAGGCAAAGCCGGACGGAATGCAAATGTCGGACTTATCGACCCAACCCGCGCGTGTCCGTCAACGGTGGTCGATCGCGACGGTAGCTGTTCCGTCCGCATCGTTGCCCCGCCTCGGGGGCGCGGTCGATCCGCGGATCAGCAGTTCGTGCGCGTGCAGGTGCGGCGCGGTGCTTTCCTCATCCTCCAGCGTCGCGATCAGCATGTCGGCCGCGGCTTGTGCCATCTCGAACACCGGCTGCCGGATCGTGGTGATGCGCGGCCACGCGACGCGCGACAGCTGCGAATCGTCAAAGCCGGTGACCGACAGATCCGCGGGCAGGTCGAGATTCAGTTCGCGGGCGGCGACCATGGCGCCGACGGCCATGTCGTCGTTCTGCGCCAGGATGGCGGTCGGTCGGGTGGGGCGGGCCAGCAATTCGTGCGCCGCCGCCAACCCGCTTTCGAAGCTGAAATAGCCCTGGGCGATGCGCGTCTCCGGCACCGTCAGTCCGGCGGCCGCGATCGCCCGGCGATAACCGGTCAGCCGCTGCTCGGTCGCGGGATGGGTGGGGTCGCCCTTGATGATGGCGATGTCGCGATGGCCGAGCGCGATGACATGGTCGGCGATCTCCTGCGCCGCGGCGACGTCGTCCATCATCGTGTAAGGCGCGCGCTCCAGCCCGGTGGCGGGCGAGATGCGCGTGTACCGGATGCCGGCCGCATCGAGCGCGTCGAGGATCGCCTGATGGTCGGAAACCGGCGGGGCGATCACCACGCCGTCGAGCGCGGCGGAGCGCAGCTGCGCGACGATGTCGCCGGCATTGTCGCCGGTCGCGCGGACCGGCACCACCATCAACCGGTACCGCTCCCCCTGCAGCCGGGCAATCATCCCCATCTGCAGGTTCACGACATAATTGGGGCTGGGGTTGTCGTAGAGCAGCCCGACCAGGTGCGAGCGCTGCCGCACCAGCGCCTGGGCGAACACATTGGGGTGGTAATTGAGTTCCTTGGCCGCGCGTCTGACGCGCTGCCGAACGCCGTCGCTGACGTTCGCCTCGCGATTGAACACGCGTGACACCGTCTTGGGCGACACGCCGGCGCGCTTGCTCACGTCGATAATCGTCGGCCGCTTGGTGCCACGCGCCACGCCGGTCGATCCCCCTCCTCGCACCGGACGACGTCCCCCGCCCCAGCGCTTTTGACAACGATGGTCATAACCGGCGCCTCGGCAAGCGTCCAGCCGTTCGTCGAGCGGTTAATACGATGGGGGTGTGGCGCGGATGACACGGCCTGCGAACGTTGTCGGCGCCGTCCGGAAACCCTCTGACAAGGATGTTGACAACGTAGGACATGATGGTATCGCTATCCCCGGATAACAACAGCGGCTTCGCGGCAATTCGCGAGGCTTAAGAAGCAGCCGGAATAAACCGGCTGCCTATCAGAGGGGGAGTCTGATGAAGGCCTTCGGTCTTTCGCCGGCGCTCGTGCGCTCGGCTTCTTTCATTGCCATCGCTACCGGTCTGGCGCTGCCGCACGCGGCGCTCGCGCAGGACACGCCGGCTGCCCAGGACGCGACGCCCGCGCCTGGACCGGCGGGCCAGAGCGCGACGCCGGCTGACCAGAGCGTCAGCGGCGACATCGTCGTCACCGGCATCCGCGCCAGCCTTGAGCGGTCGATCGAGATCAAACGCAATTCGTTCGGCGTCGTCGACGCCATTTCGGCGGAAGACATCGGCAAGTTCCCGTCGACCAACCTCGCGGAGTCGCTGCAGCGCATCACCGGCGTGTCGATCAACCGCGTCAACGGCGAGGGCGCCCAGGTGACGGTGCGCGGCTTCGGCCCGGACTATAACCTGGTCACGCTGGACGGCCGCACGCTGGCCTCGACCTACGACCAGACGGTTGGCGGCGACCAGAGCGGCGACGGCATCCACCCGATCACGCGGTCGTTCGACTTCTCCAACCTGGCGACAGGCGGGGTGAAGACGCTGGAGGTCTACAAGACCGGGCGCGCGGCGGTGCCGTCGGGCGGCATCGGCGCCACGATCAACGTCGTCACCCGGCGGCCCCTGGATGGCGCCGCGGGCCTCCATGGTACCGTGGAGGCGAAGGGCATTTTCGACCAGAGCTGGTTCGACTGCTACAAGTGCGGCGGCCCGCTGACCCCGGACCTGACCGGTGTCGCAAGCTGGTCCAACCCGTCGAAGACCTTCGGCGTGTCGCTGTTCGGCAGCTATTCGGAGAAGCATTTCTCGACGATCAGCGCGACGTCGAACGACTGGAACATCGTTCCCTATTCGACCTTCCTGAGCGGCGGCTACATCGCCAACAACGGCTCGACCACGATCAACAACCCGCCGAGCAGCCCCGACCAGCTCGTCTCGGTGCCCAACGACAGCCGCTATCACTTCGCGGATGACGAATATAAGCGGTTCAAC
>JBQCHA010000067.1:0-20518 GCA_051955175.1 Sphingomonas sp. | reverse complement strand
ATGAACGGCACCACGGGCACCAGGAAACCGGCCGCAACCCCGGCCGCGAACGTGACCGTCCGCCGTACCCAGGGCAGGCAGATCGCCGCCACCACCAGGACCGGGATGATCGCCCACCCCTCGATCGAGCGGCGGCGATAGGCCTCCGGAAAGGTCAGCCCCGGGGTGTCGACCCAATCGCCGTCCTTGCCGTCGCATTTCGCATCTGCCGACTTCAGCGCATCCACGTCGGGCATCGGCGGTGCCGGCACCGGCGCGTTCGCGGTGCGGCGGAACGGATACGTGCAGCCGCGCCGCGCCTCCGGCACGAACCGGTCCTGCTTCATTGCCGCCAGCGACTTTGCGTCGAGCGCCTGATTGCCGTCCGAGCTGACGACATGGACGTTGGTCGTGCGCCCCTGCGCATCCACGTCGAAGCCCAGCATCACGAAGCTGCGCGTGCCCGGGCGCTGCGGGATCGTTTCGAAATTCGGGTAATTGAGCTGCATCGCCGGCGGGTAATTGGGCTCAAAACAGGTCGAATTTGCGGGCTCGGTGCGCTTGAGTACATCCTGGTAGAACCCCTGTTCCGAATGCGGCAGGCTGAAGTAGCGCATCACCGCCTCGGCCGGTGCGGTCTCGATCGGCTGATCGTCGACCGCGAAGGTGATGCTGCAGTGCTGGTGCGGCTGGCCCGCCGCGAAGCGCCACACCGAAAAGGCCGGCATCACGTCGCTCGTGTCGATCCACCGCGGGTCGTCCGCGCCGTCCGCGCGGATATCGAGCGGCCGCCCGTCGCTGTCGATCCGGAAGGTGAGCGTGTAGGGCTGCGGCTTTTCTGACGAATAGGCATAGCCGACGGACGACATCGCGGCTTCCGTTTCGCGCGGCGGGACCGGGATGCCGTCGCAGGTGGCGATGCTCGGTACAAAGCGAGTGAAGTGCTTCTGCATGCCGGGAGCCGGCGGCGGCGGTACCGCCATCGGCGGTTGAGGAGCGACGAGCGCGGCGAGCAAGGTGGCGATCTCCAGCATCAGCCGAGACTGCGCCTTCGGCGTTACCGTTTCAAGTCAGTAACTTGGCAGAAGGTTGTGGCTTCGATAGCCGATATCGGCGATTGACCGATCAAAGCCGACGTCAGACTGCCCCAACACCTCGTTCACCATACCCGCTTTTCTGCACCGCAGCAGAAAATACGCGGATACCGGCGGTATCGGCGGATATTGCCTTGTCATGCAAAAGACGCAAAAGGAACTGTTCGTTCGAAATGCGTCGACGACGGCCAGAGAGCAAGGACAGACACCTTCCGTGAAAGAAGATGAAGGCGGCACCAAGCGGTTCCGGGCGAAGCGCGACGCCATCCTGGCCGCCGCCGCCGAGGCGATCAACGAGCAGAGCGCGAAGGGCATGACCTTCGCCGACGTGGCGCGGCGCGTCGGGCTCAATACGACCAGCGTCACCTATTACTTCAAGCGAAAGGACGATCTCGCTGCCGCCTGTTTCGAACGCACGCTCGACACGCTGAAGGCGATGCTCGACGAGGCGATGGGCGAGCCCACGCCGCAGCGGCGGGTGGCGCGCTACCTGGCGCTCAATATGCAGCGCTTCGCCCGGATCGAGCGCGGCGAGGAACGTGCCGTCGCGGTGCTGAGCGACCTGCGCGCGATGGAGGAGCCGTTCAAGGCGCCGCTGCTCGCCGGCTGGCGCGAGGTGTTCCGCAAGGCGCGCAACCTGTGGGGCGAGGGCACCGACAAGGCCGAGCACGACCTCTACGGCGCCCGCGCGCACGTGCTGCTGGAGAACACCTTCTGGCTGCCCATCTGGCTGGTCCGTTACGAGCCCGATCAGTACGACCGGATCGAGGCGCGGCTGATGGACGTCTTCGCCCACGGCATCGCCGCCGACGGCCACGGCTGGGCGCCCGACCTGCTGGACCTCGATCATGGCGACGCGGTGCCCGGTCGCGAACAGTTCCTGCGCGCCGCCACGCGGCTGATCAACGAGCTCGGCTATCGCGGTGCATCGGTGCAGCGCATCGCCGGCGAGCTCAACGTCACCAAGGGCAGCTTCTACCATCATCTCGATGCCAAGGACGATCTGGTGATCGCCTGTTTCGTGCGCAGCTTCGACACGATCGCCGCCGCGCAGCAGACGGCCGACGTTCGCGGCGGCAGCCATTGGCAGCGGCTTTCGGGCACGCTGGCGACGCTGCTCCATATCCAGTTTTCGGAACGCGGCCCGCTGCTCCGCACGACCGCGCTGCACGGGCTGCCGCCCGAGGTGCAGACCGAGATGGTCGACCGCTCCAACCGTATCGCGCGCCGCTTCGCCGGCACCATGTCCGACGGCATTGCGGAGGGGTCAATGCGCGCAATCGATCCGCTGGTCGCGGCGCAGACCTTGATGGCGCTGCAGAACGCTGCGTTCGACATGCGCAAGTGGGCGAGCACCATGCCGCGCGACCGGGCGGTCGCGATGTATGCCAGTACTCTGGCGTTCGGCCTGTTCGACGATCGCGTGCTGAGCGGCTGAGCCGCACACCCCGTGCGACAATTTGCGACACATTCGTCGTCCCCTGACAAAGTGATGGGACAGGCTGCGGGCAAATAGGTCACGACGGCGGGGCGGTCCCGCCAGCTGACAAGGATTAGTCCACCATGAAGACCCTCATTCTCGCCACCGCGCTGGCCGGCACGATGCTCGGCGGCGCTGCCTATGCCGCGCAGGATCAGGCCACGCCCGCCCCTGCCGCCGGCATGCACCGTCATCATCGCCACCATGGCGACATGCTGGCGAAGCTCGACACCAACCATGACGGCGTGATCACCCGTGCCGAGGCGCAGGCGGCCGCCGACGCGCGCTTCGCCAAGATGGACACTAACGGCGACGGCCAGATCGCCAAGGACGAGGTCCAGGCGCGCCGCGACGCCATGCGCGCCAAGTGGCAACAGCGCCGCGCCGCGCGAGGCGATCAGACCGCTCCCACCGGGCAGGCCAAGGGTCCCGGCGCCCACCACGGCCACCGCCACCATCGCGACATGTTCGCCAAGGTGGATAGCAACAACGACGGCGTGATCACCAAGGCCGAAGCGGAAGCCGCCGCGATGCAGCGTTTCGACAAGGCCGATACCAACCACGACGGCCGCATCGATCAGACCGAGATCGCCGCGGTGAAGGCGAAGATGCAGGCGCGGATGCAGGAGATGCGCGCCAATTGGCAGGCGCGCCGCGCCGGCCAGTCGCAGCCGATGCAGCCGGCCGACCAATAAGCGTCGTGCCCGCTCCGCCGGGCAGGTGGTCTCCTCCCCCGCCTGCCCGGCCCCTTTTTTCAGGACGCATATCATGGCAATCGACGAACCGATGGCCGAGACCCCGCACCTGCTGCTCGTCGACGACGAGCGTTCGATCCGCGAACCGCTCGCGAAATATCTTGAGAAGCAGGGCTTCCGCGTCACCCAGGCGGGCGATGCCGAGGCGGCACGCACGCGGATGGCTGCTTATGCCATCGACCTCGTCATCCTGGACATCATGATGCCCGGCGAGGACGGGCTCAGCCTCACCCGCCATATCCGCGAGACCAGCGAGCTGCCGGTCATCCTGTTGACCGCCCGCAGCGAGGAGACCGACCGCATCGTCGGGCTGGAAATGGGCGCCGACGATTACGTCGTGAAGCCGTTCTCCCCCCGCGAGCTCGCCGCCCGCGCCAAGGTGATCCTGCGCCGCGCCGCCAGCGGCACGCGCCAGCATGGACCGGAAAGCGGCAGCTTCGGCTTCGCCGGCTGGGTGCTCAAGACCGGCGAACGCGCGCTCGTCGATCGCGAAGGGGTGTCGGTGCCGCTGTCGACCGGCGAATACAATCTGCTGCTGGCATTGGTGCAGCGGCCGCGCCAGGTGCTGACCCGCGACCAGTTGCTCGACCTGACGCAGGGTCGCGAGGCCGGGGCGTTCGACCGCGCGATCGACAATCAGGTCAGCCGGCTGCGCAAGAAGATCGAGCTGGACGCGCGCAATCCCGAGATCATCAAGACCGTATGGGGCGGCGGCTACACGCTCGCCGCCGAGGTGACGCGGCTGTGAGCTTGCGCGCGCTATGGCCGCGCAGCCTCGCCGGCCAGATGGCGCTGCTGGTGGCGATCGCGCTGTTCGTCGCGCAATTGCTCAACTTCGGCCTGCTGCTGCGCGAGCGGCAGCAACTGCGCTTCGAACAGATCGTGACGCCCACCGTCACCCGTCTTGTCGACGCCGAGGAACGGCTGGCGAGCGGAGCGGCCAGCGATCACAACCATGGCCACGTCCGGGTGGTTGCCGCCAACCCTATCGATCCCGGACAGCACCGCCGCCGCGAGGTCGAAGCGGCGATCCGCACGTCGCTTACCCAGGCCGGTTTCGCTCCCGGCCAGGTGGTCGCCGCGGTGCGGGCGGTGCACAAGGGCCGGACGCCGTCCCTCAACCCGCGTCGCGCGGCGCGCTGGGGGCGGTTCGGCGGGATTCTCGATGTAGCGGTCGAGTTGCCGGGACGCGGCTGGCTGGTGCTGCACGCCCCCTGGCCCCACAACAACAATGCGCTGATCTGGGGCCTGATCGCCCAGACGCTGATCCTCTACGGCGTCGTGCTGCTGCCCGTGCTGTGGATCGGCCGGCGCATTTCGCTGCCGCTCAAGTCGCTGGCCAGCGCGGCACGCGGCTTTACGCCGGGTGACGGCGTGCCGCCGCTCGCCGAGAGCGGACCGCCCGACGTGCGCGAGGTCACCGCCGCCTCCAACGCGCTGCGCCTGCGCGTCACGGCGATGCTCGATGAGAAAGACCGGATGCTCGGTGCGATCGGTCACGACCTGCGCACGCCGCTGGCGGCCTTGCGGGTGCGGATCGAATCGGTCGATGACGACACCGACCGCGCGCGCATGGCCGATATTATCGACGAGATGAACCGCACGCTCGACGACATCCTGTCGCTCGCGCGGCTGGGCCGGCCCAGCGAACCGCCGATCGATGTCGACCTGTCGGCGCTGGTCGACGCGGTAGTCGAGGATTTCCGCGACCTGGACCATGACGTGACGTTCGAGGACGGCACGCGGCTGCCGATGCGGCTGCGCCCGGCACTGATGCGGCGCGCGGTCCGTAACCTGATCGAGAATGCGGTCAAATATGGTGATGCGGCGCGGGTGCGGATCGTTCCCGCCGCCGATCACGTCGCGATCGTCATCGCCGATCAGGGGCCCGGCATCCCGCCCGACCGGATAGCCGACGTGTTCGATCCCTTCACCCGGCTGGAGAGCTCACGCAATCGCGAGACCGGCGGGATCGGCCTTGGCCTCGCGCTCGCCCGGGCGATCGTCACCGACGCCGGCGGCCAAATCCGGCTGGAGAACCGCCCCGGCGGAGGACTGGACGCGACAATCGTGCTGCCGCGATAGCGCCTTCGTTGCCGCGCCCTCACCCCTCTCTCTCCCGCCCGGAGAGGGAGGGGGGCGCATAGCGCCGGAAGGGCGAGGGTGAGCCGATACAGCCGAGGCAAAAACGGGACCGGCGCCCCACACCATCGACGGATGTGTGCGGCCGAGCTGGCGTCGCAGATCAGAGGCCGAAAGCAGCCTTCGGCACATGCGTGATCCGGCACGCCAGATCGGCCTCGCCACTCGCGACGATGTAATCATCGCCCGCCTCGACGATGCCGGTCGTGAACACCACATCGTCGAGGTACATCAGCGCGCTCAACGGCTCCGTCAGCGCCGGCACGGGCTCGATCAGCGGAGCGTGGTCGGTGCGGACCGTGCGCCACGGCTGGTCGCGGTCGAGCATCGTCCAATAAGTGCGGTACGTACCGGCGCCGGCATTGGGCTCGACGCCGTGCCACAGGCTCAGCCATCCATCGCGCGTCAGCACGGGCGGCGCGCCGCCGCCCATCCGCGCGGTGGCGACCGTCGCGGCAGGTGGGCGCAGGCCAGGATGGTCGCACGGCTTCCAGTGCAGCGCGTCGGGGGAGCTGGCGAGATTGATCGACGGCCCTGCGCGCCAGTCGCTGCCGGGGGGATAAGCAAACCACCCCTCCCCCAACGGGCGGGTCTGTGCCCAGAAATGCCCGTCGATCAGCCCCTCGAAGATCAGCATGTCCTTGTTCTGGTGATCGAGGACGATGCCCTCGAGCGTCCAGTCGAGCGCGTCTTCCGACGTGTAGAGCGTGGTGCACTGCCGCTCGGGACTGACTGAACAAGTGGTCATCAGATAGCGATCGCCGACGCGGCTGATCCGCGGATCTTCGACGCCATAGCATTGGTAGGAGGCGGCGGGCGCAATCGCCTTGTCATAGTGGATCGTCTCGATCCGGCGTCCCTCGGCATCGAGCTCGACCGGCAGCAGCCAGGAGAGCGACGTCAGCGCCAGCGCGCCGTTCGCCTGTGCCGACACCCTGAACACGCGCGGGTCGGAGCGGTCGACCTGGTCGAGCGGCCAACGATCGAGATGGTATCGCCCCTCCGCCCAGCGGATCGCGCGGATGCTGTCGCCCTCGGCGGGCGAGCGCAGCGCCTCGGCCACGCGGACCATCAGCAGCAGATTGCCGCTCGCCAACCGTGTCAGGCCCGGGTTGAACGCGCCGAGCACGAATGTCTCGGCATCGAGCTTGCCGGCCAGGGGCGAACGGTCGAGGTCGACATCGCCGGGGACGAACACGAGACGATCGAAGGAGAATGCCATCGGCCGCCAGACGCCTCAGGCGGTGACCGGTTCCCGTGCGACACGCGCGAGCAGCCGGTCGATCGCGCCAGTGACCTCCGGCTCGGTCAGCGTCGGCGTATGGCCGACGTCGGGCACCGTCACCAGCTCGGCGCCCGAAACGGTCTGCGCCATCCGCTCGGCGGTCGCCGCCGACATCAGGTCGGACCGCCCGCCCCGCACGATCAGCACCGGCAGTCCCTCGAGCGCGGCGAGCGCCGGCCACAGGTCCGGCGGGGACTCGCCGCCGGGCTCGCGGAAGGGCTCGGCGATCTTCAGGTCGTAATCGAGCACGACGCGCCCGGCGCCGTTCACATAATAGAGGCGCTTGGCCATCCCCAGCCACTCGTCGATGCCATAGGTCGGATAGACATCGGCATTGGCCTCCTGCACCGCGCGCGCGGCGTGCATCCAGGTCGGGTAGCTCCCCGCCTTGCCGACATAGCCGCGGATGCGCGCGAGGCCGGCGGCCTCAATCACCGGGCCGATGTCATTGAGCAACGCGCCCGCCAGCCGCTCGCGCGCGCCGGCTGCGATCATCATCGTCAGCAGCCCGCCGAGCGACGTCCCGAACGCCACCACGTTCGACAGCGCCAGCGTGTCGAGCAGCGCGAGGAGGTCGGCGACATAGGTCGCGGGCGCGTAGCTCGCCGGGTCCTTGGCATAGTCGCTGTCGCCGCGACCGCGCAGGTCGACCGCCAGCACGCGCCAATCGCCGGCGAGTCGGTCCGCCAGATCCTCGAAATCGCGGGCGTTGCGGGTCAGGCCCGGCACGCACAGGATCGGCGGGCGATCGTCGCGCCCGGCATAGTCGCGATAGTGCAGCTTCAGCCCGTCGGCGGAATGCCAATAGCGGTTTTCGTAGGCGGCCATGGTTGCGTCCTTCGCTCTTCGTTACCCATATCGCCGTATGGCCTCGTCCCCGCAACCCGCCCGCTATCGTCCCGAAACCGCTATCCTGGAGCTCGGTGACGCCTTCTATGACGCGGTGGAGGCGGCGCGCTTTCCCGAAACCCGGCTGCGTTTCCGCAATGACCGGGCGGCGGCGAGCGTGGGGCTCGATCACTTTTCCGACGACGAGTGGCTCGCGCACTTCGGGCGGTTCGAGCCGCTGCCGGACACGCTGCGGACGCCGCTGGCGCTACGCTATCACGGGCACCAGTTCCGCGTGTACAATCCCGACATCGGTGATGGCCGCGGCTTCCTGTTCGCGCAGATGCGCGATCGAGAAGACCGGCTGATGGACCTGGGCACCAAGGGCTCGGGCCAGACCCCCTACAGCCGCTTCGGCGACGGCCGCCTGACGCTGAAGGGCGGCGTCCGCGAGGTGCTGGCGACGGAGATGCTCGAGGCACTCGGGGTGGAGACATCGCGCAGCTTCTCGCTGATCGAAACCGGCGAGGCGCTGGAGCGGGGCGACGAGCCCTCGCCCACCCGATCGGCGGTGCTGGTCCGCCTGTCGCACGGCCATATCCGCATCGGCACCTTCCAGCGGCTCGCCTATGCGCGCGACTCGGAAAACATGGCGCGACTGGTCGACTACGTCCTGCATCACTTCTACGGCGAAAGCGGTGGCGAGGATGCGCCGGCGCGGCTGCTCGACCACGTCGTGGCGCGCACCGCGCGACTGGCGGCGGGCTACATGGCGGCGGGCTTCGTTCACGGCGTGCTCAATTCCGACAACATCAACGTTACCGCCGAGAGTTTCGATTATGGGCCGTGGCGGTTCGCCCCCACCTGGGACCCGGCGTTCACCGCCGCCTATTTCGACCATGCCGGCCTCTACGCCTTCGGCCGCCAGCCCGAGGCGATCCACTGGGACGCGGCGCAGCTCGCCGTCTCGCTGCGATTGCTGAGCGATGCGGAGCCGCTGGTCGCGGCGCGGGCCAGCTTCGCCGCGCGCTACCAGCGTGCCGTCGCCGACGCGATCCTGTGGCGGCTGGGCGTTCGCCCCCGCGATGCTGCCGCCGACCGTGCCCTGGTGCAAACGGTGGAACGCGCGCTGCGCGGCACGGGTCTGTCGATCGACCGCTTCTTCTTCGACGCGTTCGGCGGGCAGCTGCCGGACACGCCCCCCTACGATGGCGAGCCCTTCGCGGAAACGCGCGCGCTGCTCGCCAGCTACGGTGCGCGCGCGACGCGGGATCATCCCTATTGGCGCGGCGACGCCCCCTGCTCGATGCTCATCGACGAGGTCGAGGCGATCTGGGCGCCGATCGCCGAGGCCGACGACTGGTCGCGCTTCGAGGCGAAGGTCGCCGCGGTGCGCGAGATGGGCCGCGCGCTGGCGGGCCAGGTTTGAAAGGGCGCAAGATTTCGGGCAAGAGCCCGACACGAAAGAAGGAACTACATGGCCGGACACGAACTCGTTTCCACCGAACCTGCGACCGGCGCCGTGCTGTGGCGCGGCGCGATCAGCGACGTCGACGCCGAGGTGGCGCGCGCCCGCGCCAGCTGGGCCGCCTGGGCAGCGCAACCGCTGAGCTATCGCACCGAGGCGCTGCGCCGCTTCGCCAACGTGGTGCGCAGCCGCGCCGACGCCTTCGCCGACACGATCGCGCGCGAAACCGGCAAGCCCTTGTGGGAAGCCCGCACTGAGGTCGACACGGTGATCGCCAAGGTCGATATTTCGGTGACCGCCTATGCCGACCGCACGCCGCAGCGCCGGCTGAGCAGTCAGGGCGGCGCCACCATGGCGCTGCGCCACAAGCCGCACGGCGTGCTGGCGGTGCTGGGGCCGTACAATTTCCCCGCGCATCTGCCTAACGGCCACATCGTCCCGGCGCTGCTCGCCGGCAACGCGGTGGTGTTCAAGCCGTCGGAGAAGACCCCGGCATCGGGCGCCTTCCTGGTCGATTGCTTCCATGCCTCGGGCATCCCCGAAGGCTGCGTGCGCCTGGTGATCGGCGGTCCGCTGGAGGGCAAGGCGCTGGCGGCGCATGACGGGATCGATGGCCTGCTGTTCACCGGCTCGGCGCGGACCGGTATCGCGCTCAACCGTCAGTTCGCCGATCGCCCGGAGAAGATCCTGGCACTCGAAATGGGCGGCAACAACCCGATCATCGTGTGGGATTCGCCCGATCTGCAATCAGCCGCCACGCTGATCGTGCAATCGGCCTTCACCACCGCCGGCCAGCGCTGCACCGCGGCCCGCCGGCTGATCGTCGGCGAACGGAGCTGGGAGCCGCTGATCGAGACTCTGGGCAAGCTGCTCGACCGCGTCATCGTCGGTGAGCCGCACGCCGATCCTCAGCCGTTCATGGGCTGCGTGATCGACAACGAATCAGCCGACATGCTGACCGAAAGCTTCCTGACGCTGATGTCGCGCGGCGGGCGGCCGATCCGGCACATGGCGCGCCCGATCGAGGACCGGCCGTTGCTGACGCCGGGCCTGATCGACGTGACCGACGTGGCCGAGCGGCCGGACATCGAGCTGTTCGGCCCGATCCTGCAGGTCATCCGCGTGCCCGATTTCGACGCGGCAATCGCCGAGGCGAACAACACCCGCTATGGCCTGTCGGCATCGCTGATCAGCCAGAACCCCGATCTCTACGACCAATTCTGGGCCAATTCGCGCGCCGGCATCGTCAACTGGAACAAGCCGACCAACGGCGCTTCCTCGGCTGCCCCGTTCGGCGGCATCGGCTGGTCGGGCAACCACCGGCCGAGCGCTTATTACGCGGCGGATTATTGTGCCTATCCGGTCGTCTCCAGCGAAGCCGACCAGGCCCGCGCCACGATCGGGATTGGCTTGCGGGAGGGCTGAGGGGGCGGCCGTCAACTGGCCGCTTGCCGATCACCCCACCCTGCCCATCGGGAGAGGGAGATAGCGCGCGAAGAATCCCTCTCCCTGTGGGAGAGGGAGGAGTGCCGAAGGCGCGGAATGGCGAGGGTGACCGGCCGCCGCCGTAGGATTCGCCCCTCCCCGAGAAAGTTTCCCTAGCCCGCGGCAAAGCATCCGTCGGTTGTCGCGCGCGCCTGCCGGTCGCAAGTAGGCGTCATGCCAAGTCTTCTCGATCCGACCGCGCGCGGGCGCGTCATCCTGGTGGGTGCCGGTCCCGGTGATCCCGGCCTCCTCACCGTCCGCGCCGTCGAGGCACTGAAGGCCGCTGACGTGATCGTCCACGACGGCCTGGTCGACCCGCGGGTGCTGGAGATCGCACCGGCGTCGGCGCTGCGGATTTCGGTGGCCAAGAAGCGCGCGCGCCACACCGTGCCGCAGGAGGGCATCAACGCCCTCATCGTCGCGCATGTGAAGACCGGCGCGATCGTCGTCCGGCTGAAGGGCGGCGACCCGTTCATCTTCGGCCGCGGCGGCGAAGAGGTCGAGGCGGTGCGCGCCGCCGGCCTGCCCGTCGAGGTGATCCCGGGCGTCTCCGCCGCGCTCGGCTGCGCCGCCGAGGCGATGCTGCCACTCACCCACCGCGACTATAGCTCGGCGGTCAGCTTCGTCGCCGGCCAGTGCAAGGGGCTTACCGACCAGGATTGGTCGGGGCTCGCCGGCCAGGGGCGCACCCTCGTCATCTATATGGGGGTCGCCACCGCTAGCGACATCGCCGACAAGCTGATGGCCGACGGTGTCGCGCCCGACATGCCGGTCGCGGTGCTGGAGAAGGGCACGCTCGACGGGCATCGCGCGATCAAGACGCTGCTCGCCGATCTGGGCGCGATGGTGGCGCGCGAGAAGGTGCAGAGCCCGGCGATCATCGTGGTTGGCGAGGTGGTCGAGCTGTCGGACGCCGAAGACAAGCTGGCGCGCTGGGCGCGCGTCGCGGAAGGAATGCAGGCATGAAATTGTTGACGGGCAACTCGCTCGCTACCGGCGAGGTGATCTGGTGGACGGGCAGCGACTGGTCGCACCATGTCGAGGATGCCGCCGACGTCGGCGACGCGGGCGACGCGATCGCCCAAGCCGAAGCCGGCGCGCGCCGCGTCAATGGCCCCTATGTCATCGACGCCACCGAGACGCCCGATGGCCCGCGGCCCGCGCACATCAAGGACCGCATCCGCGCCTTGGGTCCCACCGTGCGGCCCGACCTCACCCTCAAGCCCGCCGATCCCACGATCGGGAGCTGGGTGATATGAAGTCGGTTCACGCGAAGGCGCGGAGGCGCGAAGAACGCGCGCAAGCCGCACCGGCGTCCTGCCTGGCGACCCATACGCTCGCGGATCGAGTCGGCGAACGGATACGGCACCGTGCTCCCTCTCCGCGCCTTCGCGCCTTTGCGCGAACTTCTTCTTCCTCCTTCACGCCAACGATGGCGAGGTAGGCCTCCCGTGTACCGATACGACCAATATGACCAGGCGATCGTCGATGCCCGCGTCGACGAGTTCCGCGACCAGGTAGAGCGCCGCCTCGCCGGCCACCTGACCGAGGACCAGTTCAAGCCGCTGCGGCTGAAGAACGGGCTCTATCTGCAACTGCACGCCTATATGCTGCGCGTCGCCATTCCCTATGGCACGCTCAACAGCCGGCAGATGCGCATGTTGGGTCATATCGCGCGCACCTACGACCGCGGCTATGGCCATTTCACCACGCGGCAGAACATCCAGTACAACTGGATCAAGCTGGAGCAGGCGCCCGACATCCTGGCCGATCTCGCCACCGTCGAGATGCACGCCATCCAGACGTCGGGTGAGAGCATCCGCAACATCTCGTCCGATCCCTACGCCGGGGCGATCGCCGACGAGGTCGCCGACCCGCGGCCCTGGGCGGAGCTGCTGCGCCAGTCAACGACGTTCCACCCCGAATTCAGCTACCTGCCGCGCAAGTTCAAGTTCGCGCTGACGGCGTCGGACAATGACCGTGCCGCGATCCGGCTGCACGATATCGGGCTGAAACTGGTGCGCAACGATGCGGGCGAGCTGGGCTTCGAGGTCTATATTGGCGGCGGCATGGGCCGGACGCCGTTCGTCGCCCCGCTGATCAGGCCGTTCCTGCCGGTGGATCATCTCGTCAGCTATTGCGAGGCGGCGCTGCGCGTGTGGAACCGCAACGGGCGACGCGACAATATCCACAAGCAGCGTATCAAGATCCTGGTCCACGACCTCGGTGCCGAGGAATTCACCCGCCAGGTCGAGGCCGAGTGGCAGGAGATCCTCAAGAACGGCTCCGACGTGCCGCGTGCCGAATTCGATCGCATCGCCCGCTTCTTCGAGCCGCCGGCGTTCGAGGCGGAGGCGCCTGATACGCTCGACCGCAGCGATCCCGATTTCGCGGTCTGGCTCGACCAGAACGTGCAGGCGCACAAGCAGCCCGGCTATGCCATCGTCACGATCAGCCTGAAGCCGATCGGCGGCATCCCCGGTGACATCTCGGCGGATCAGATCGACCTCGTCGCCGATCTTGCCGAGCGCCACTCGTTCGACGAGCTGCGCGCCACGCATGCGCAGAACCTGGTGCTGCCGCACGTTCGCAAGGCCGATCTTTACGCCATCTGGCAACAGCTGCGCGACGCCGGCCTTGCCGAACCCAATCTCGACCTGATCAGCGACATCATCGCCTGCCCGGGCCTCGATTATTGCAGCCTCGCCAACGCGCGCTCGATCCCGGTCGCGCAGAAGATCGCCACGCGCTTCGCCGATCTCGGCCGCCAGCGCGAGCTGGGCGAGCTCAAGCTCAAAATCTCGGGCTGCATCAACGCCTGCGGCCATCACCACGCCGGCCACCTCGGCATCCTGGGCGTCGACCGCAAGGGCACCGAGAACTACCAGCTCCTGCTCGGCGGATCGGGTGCCGAGGACGCCAGCCTGGCCAAGATCACCGGCCCCGGCTTCGATGAAGAGGGCATCGTCGACGCCGTGGAAAAGGCCACCGACGTGTATCTGCGCGAGCGGCGCTCGGGCGAGCGTTTCCTCGACACTTATCGCCGCGTCGGTATCGACCCCTTCAAGGAAGCGCTCTATGGTTAATCAGGTAAACCCCCTTCCGACCGAGAAGGGGATCGGGGGAGGGCAGACGGCGGCTCCCACGTCGACGCCCTCCCCTGTCACCCTGCGCTTTCGCGACGACGCCGAACATGACGAGCCGGCGGTCACGCTGGACGCCTTCCTCGATCAGCAGAACGCCCGCGCGGTGCGGCTGGAAGCCGGCGAGGACGCGCGCACGCTGATACCGCATCTCGATCGCGTCGCGTTGGTCGAGGTGAGCTTTCCCGCGTTTCGCGACGGACGCGGCTATTCGGCGGCGTGCATCCTTCGCGAGGCGGGCTATATCGGCGAGCTGCGCGCAGCAGGCGACGTACTGGTCGATCAAATGCTGTTCATGCGCCGCTGCGGCTTCGACAGCTTCGCGCCCGACGCGCCGATCGATCCCGCCACGCTGGAGGCGACGCTGACCCGCTACGACTATGTCTACCAGCCGGCCGCCGACGATCTCGTGCCCGTATGGAAGCTGCGCCATGGCTAGCCAGCCCGCCACGCGGCGACGCGATACGATCGACGTCGGCCCGCGCTTCACCGAGCGTGACGCGGTCCGCCTGAACAACCTGTTCCGGGGCAGCGACACGCCCGAGATGCTGGCGACGCTGCACGCCGAACGGTTGGCGGGCGAGGTGGCGATCGTCTCGTCGTTCGGTGCGGAATCGGCGGTGCTGCTGCACCTGGTGACGCGCGCGATGCCCGACATCCCGGTGCTGTTCCTCGACACCGGCAAGCATTTCGCCGAGACCTTGGCCTATCGCGATGACCTCACCGGCCGGCTGGGGCTCAACCTGCGGGTTCTGACGCCCGATGCCGAGGAGCTCGCCGCGCGCGACGAGACGGGCTTGCGCTGGTCCTACGATCCCGACGGCTGCTGTGAGCTTCGCAAGGTGAAGCCGCTGGCGCGCGCGCTGGCCCGCCTCGACGCGACGATCACCGGTCGCAAGGGCTTCCAATCGACGACCCGCGCCGGCCTGCCGCGGTTCGAAATCGATACCAGCGATGCGCAGGGGCGCCTCAAGATCAACCCGCTGGCGAGCTGGTCGAAGGCCGATCTCGACGCCTATTTCGCCGCCAACGACCTGCCGCGCCATCCGCTGGAGGCGCAGGGCTATCCCTCGATCGGCTGCGCGCCGTGCACCAGCAAGGTCCTGCCGGGCGAAGACCCGCGCTCGGGCCGCTGGCGCGGCTGGGACAAGGTTGAATGCGGCATCCACGTGCCGGACAAGCCGGGCGAAGAACCCGCGTTCTGACCGTCCCTGCCTGCCGCGGCGGGCCGATCGTTACTCGTCGCCGAAGCCGTCGTTGGATCGGTAGGGATCGATCGCGAGGTCGCTGAAGCGCGTCACCTCCGGCTCGAACTTCAGCAGCACCTTGCCGGTGGCGCCGTGGCGCTGCTTGGCAACGATCAGCTCGGCCAGGCCGAACACCCGCTCCATGTCGGTCGCCCATTTGGCGTGGTCCTCGAACACCTTGGCATCGTCGCCCTCAGTCGGCCGCTTGGGCTCCTTCGCGGCGGTGTAATAATCCTCGCGATAGACGAACCACACCATGTCGGCGTCCTGCTCGATCGAGCCCGATTCGCGCAGGTCGGAGAGCTGCGGCCGCTTGTCCTCGCGCTGCTCGACGGCGCGGCTGAGCTGCGACAGCGCCAGCACCGGCACGTGCAGGTCCTTCGCCAGCGTCTTCAGGCCGCGGCTGATCTCGGAGATTTCCTGCACGCGCCCGTCGCTCGCACTGCGGCCGGAGCCGGACAGCAGCTGCAGATAGTCGACCACGACCAGTCCGATCTCGTTGTTTTGCCGCCGCTGCAGCCGGCGCATCCGCGTGTGCAGCGCGCTGATCGACAGACCGGCCGTATCATCGATGAATAGCGGCAGCTTCTCGAGCTCGGCCGCGGCCGCGGCGAGCTGGCCGAATGCGGCCCGGCTGATCTTGCCCATGCGCAGGGCTTCGGAACTGATTCGCGACTGTTCGGCGAGGATACGCGTGGCCAGCTGGTCGGCCGACATTTCCAGGCTGAAGAACGCGACCTTGGCGCCCAGCGAGCGCTCGGGCGGCACGCCGTCCTCCATGTCGCGCATCCAGCGCCGCGCCGCGTTGAACGCGATGTTGGTGGCGAGCGACGTCTTGCCCATGCCGGGACGCCCGGCAAGGATCATCAAGTCCGACCGGTGCATGCCGCCGATCTTCGAATTGACCGAGTCGAGGCCGGTGGTGATGCCCGACAGATGCCCGCCCGAATTGAGCGCGCGCTCGGCCATCTTCACCGCCGCGGTGGTTGCCTGGGCGAAGCTTTTGACCGTGCTTTCGTTGCCGCCGTCGGCAGCGACCTTGAACAATTCCTCTTCCGCGGCCTCGATCTGCGCGCGCGGATTGACTTCTTCGGAGGTATCCATGGCCCGCTCGACCAGCGTGCGCCCGACCGTCACCAGCGAGCGCAGCATGGCGAGGTCGTAGATCTGCTGCGCGAACTGGCGCGCGCCGATCAGGCCGGCGCCCGAACCGGTCAGCTGCGCCAGATAGCCGGGGCCGCCGAGCTCGCGCATGCCCTCGTCCGCCTCGAACAGCGGGCGCAGCGTCACCGGCGTCGCCAGCATGTCGTTGCCACGCAACGTCTTGATCGCGCCGAAGATGCGGCCGTGGACGGGCTCGAAGAAATGGTCGGGCTGCAGGCGGTCGATCAGTTCGTCGGCCAGCCGGTTGTCGATCATCATCGCGCCCAGCATCGCGGCTTCCGCCTCGACATTCTGGGGCAGCGTGGTTCCTTCGGCGGCGGGCGCCGTGGGGGCAATTGCAATGGTGGCCATGGCGCCGTTCTACTCGCATGCCCGACGCGCTCAAGATGCGTCGTCAAATCAATCTGCATCATTGATTCGCGCCGCACCAGCGCCGATAGGCTGCGGAGATGGCCGACCACCGGATCATCCATATCACGCTCGACGAGCATTCGATCCTGTGGCGCAACGCGGATATCGAGCAGGAACGCCGAATCGCGATGTACGACCTGATCGAGAGCAACCACTTCGCACCGAAGCGGCGGCATGACGACGGTTATGCCGGCCCCTATCGCCTATCGCTGAGCGCCGAGGAGGGGCGGCTGGCGCTGAGGATCGAGCGCGAGGACGGGACGCATCTGGAGACGCATATCCTGGGACTCGCCCGGTTCCGCCGGCCGATCCGGGACTATTTCGCGATCTGCGACAGCTATTATCAGGCGATCCGCGCCGCGACGCCGCAGCAGATCGAGACGGTCGACATGGCGCGGCGGGCGATTCACAACGAGGCGGCCGAGCTCCTCAAGGAGCGGCTGGAGGGCAAGATCGACATCGATTTCGATACGGCGCGACGGTTGTTCACACTGATCTGCGTCCTGCACATTCGGGGGTAACTACATGCAATGGCTGGGAACCCGGCTCGGGCGGCTCGCCGCCGGGATGGTGTTGGTCGCGCTCTGCGCCGCGGCGGCGTGGGTCTATGCGACCGGATGGCGTCCGCCGACGGAGCATTATCCGATCCAGGGCGTCGACGCGTCACAGGCGCAGGGCGACGTCGATTGGGCGACCGTCGCGGCGCGGGGCGCCGACTTCGCTTATATCCGCGCCACCGTCGGCGCGGGCGGCCGCGACTCGGGCTTCGAGCGCAACTGGGCTGGCGTCGCTGCGGCGGGGCTGCGTCGCGGTGCGGTGCACGTCTGGTCGTTCTGCGCGGACGGCGCCACGCAGGGCAACAATTTCGTCACCGTCGTGCCGCGCGTGCGCGATGCGCTGCCCGCGGTGCTGGAGTTGCGGTTCACGGCCGGCTGCGACGCACGGCCCGACCGCGCGGCGCTGATCCGGCAAGTGCAACGCTTCCTAACCATCGCGGAAACGCATACGGGAGAGCCCATGCTGCTCAAGATCACCTGGCCCGTCGCGCGGGCCTATAACCTCAGCGCCGCCATTCCGCGGCCGGTGTGGGAAGCGCGCAACTTCATGGCGCCCGATTACGCCGCCCGCCCGTGGCGCATTTGGCAGGCCACCGACATACGGCGCGTCGACGGCATCACCGGGCCGGTCAACTGGGACGTGGTGGCACCATGACCGATGCTCAACGCCTGATCGCCGCAGCGCGCGAGGCGGCGCTGCAAGCCCATGCGCCCTATTCCAATTTCGCGGTCGGCGCCGCGCTGCTGATGACCGACGGCAGCATCGTCACCGGCTGCAATTTCGAGAATGCGAGCTACGGGCTGTCGCTGTGCGCCGAGACGGTGGCGGTGGCCAGCGCCAGCGCCCAGGGGCGGCTGCGTGAGGTCGCCGCGGTGGGGATCGTCGGCGGCGCGATCGTCGCCGGCCGGCCGACCGGCACGGCGCCCGTCGGGCCGTGCGGCCGCTGCCGCCAGGTGCTCAACGAGGCAGCGCAGATGGGCGGCCGCGAGATCATCGTCCATTGCGGCGCAGCAGAGGGCGATGCGATCGAAAGCTATCCGTTGTCGGCGTTGCTGCCGCATGCCTTCGGGCCCGCAAATCTCGGCATTGGCTGACGATCGGGGCCGTCATGGCCAGCAATCGCCCGGCCCGCCCGGATCGGCCCTTTTTCCGCAGCGCATCATTCGGATGTGAGGGTTAACATCGGCTCTTGACGGATGCTTTCGCATGCGCGAAGCACCGGCTCGCTATGAAGTCCCTCCCCCTGATGACCGCCGCCGTCGCGCTCACCCTCACGCTGGGCGCGTGCCACAAAAAACAGCCGCAGGTGATCGACACCACCTCGCCGGATCCGATGGCCTCGCAGCTTGCGAACGCCGCGCCGGTGAAGTTGCCGCCGGCGATGACCGCTTCGGTCACGTTCCGCTGCAAGGACAACAGCCTGGTCTATGTCGATTTCTTCAAGGGCAATACCGAAGCCCATCTCCACCTGAAGAAGGGCGACACGCCGATCATCCTGACCGCCGACGAGGACGGCGATCCGCTGACCGGCAACGGCTACAAGATGACCGGCGATCAGGACAAGATCACGCTGACGACGCCGGACAAGGGCACGCTCGACTGCCATCATTGATCGGCATCACCACCAACATACAAAGGGCCGGCGAGCGATCGCTGGCCCTTTTGGTTTGGAGCTATCGATCCCTTGCCTGATGCGCCCCGGCACGGCACCATGACCGGCGATATGCTGTCGCTCGACCCGCAGCTGATTCTCGGCGCTTACGCGGTCGGCGTGTTCCCGATGGCCGAT
Organism: Sphingomonas sp.; assembly: GCA_051955175.1. Lineage (GTDB taxonomy): Bacteria > Pseudomonadota > Alphaproteobacteria > Sphingomonadales > Sphingomonadaceae > Sphingomonas. The sequence goes on along the minus strand of JBQCHA010000067.1, from coordinate 1,690 downwards.
CATCGCGAGGCGAAGGGCGTTTACTGGGTCGAGCCGCGCGAACGGGCGATCATCCCGCTGGAAACGTTTCGGCCGTCGCGATCACTCCGCAGGACCATCGCCGCCGACCGCTTTCGCGTGACCGCCGACAAAGCCTTTCATGAGGTGATCCGGCTGTGCGCGGCGGCGGCACCCGACCGTCCGGAAACCTGGATCAATCACCCGATCGAAGAGGCGTTCATCCGCCTGCATGAGCTCGGCTATGCGCACTCGATCGAATGCTGGCGCGACGGCCATCTGGCCGGCGGTCTCTACGGTTTGGCGCTCGGCCGCGCCTTCTTCGGCGAGAGCATGGTCAGCCGGGCGACCGACGCATCGAAGGTGGCGCTGGCATGGCTGGTCGCGCGGCTGAAGGCCGGCGGGTTCGCGTTACTCGACTGCCAGTTCCAGACCGAACACCTCGCTTCGCTCGGCGCGGTCGAGATCCCGCGGCGCGACTATCTCGCGTTGCTGGGCGCAGCGCTGGGCGACGACGTGGTGGCCGGGTTCGCCGCTGTCGCCGGCGCGACCGCGTCCTCGGCCGCCGCGGCCGCGCCATCGTCGGCGGGGGCTGCGGGCGCCGACTTCTTCGCGCTGGACGCGCCGGAGCGATCGACCTGGGCGGCCGCCTCCGTCTCCGGCCCCGTATCGGGGCGCGACATCTTGCAGCTCTTCGGCCAGACGTCGTAGATCGAGTTCTGCACGACGTTCAGCGCCGGGCGTTCCTTGAACAGCCAGCCGGAGAAGACGCGGCGCCAGCTCTTGTCGAACTGCTGCACGTCGAGCTGCACGAACGCGCCGGTCAGCTGCTGCGGCTCCCACGATGCCGTGGTGTCGCAGGCGCGAAGGCGAATCACCGCGTCGCCGACCCGAATCGCCTGGCCGGGCTTCATCGTCACATCGCGGCTTTCACCGTTGCGCTTGTTGAGCACGCCCAGCACCGCGACGCGCTCGGCCATCGGCGTCGCGCCCTTTTCGGTATCGCCCGCCTGCGGGGTGTCGATCGTCACGACATCGGGCGAGGTCGCGCTGTCGCCCGTCTGCTCGCCGGCATCGGGGGCGGCATTGGGCGCCGGCGCCGCCTGCGCGTCGGCGCGGCCGTCGTGCAGCAGCACCGCGCCCTGCCAGGCGCCGACTCCCAGAACCGCGGCCAGCGCTACGCCACCGACCAGCCAGGCGGGTTTCATCCCTCCGGCACCCACGCTTCGTAATCGCCCGTCGCGGCGGCACGGTGGCCGCCCTTTTCCAGGGCGCCGGCCGGGCGATAGGCCAGCGCCGTCCCGGTCATGTTGGGCGCGGCCGGCTTTTCAAAGCGGCGCACCGGGGGCAGCGCCTGATCGGGCACGCCGTCGATCTGATGATGCAGCCAGGAGAACCAATCGGGCGGCACGCGGCTGGCGTCGTTCGAACCCTTGTAGACCACCCAGCGACGCGGGATGCCGTTGGGGTCCTTGCCGCCCTCGAAATAGACATTGCCCAGCGCGTCGGTGCCCATGCGTGCCTTGCCGCGCAGCCCCATCCACGTGCCGAAGGTGATGCCGTCCCACCAGGTGAAGACGTTCTTGATAATGCCCATGTGCGCCGCTTAGCCGCTGACCGCCCGCCGGGCAACTGCCGGCGCGCCGGTCGGCCGGCGATCGGCCGACGAATTGCGGTGAGGAGAACGCGGGTT
>JBQCHA010000066.1:0-2608 GCA_051955175.1 Sphingomonas sp. | reverse complement strand
ACAGCGCGCGCGCATGATCGGCGAGCGAGCGCCTCACCTGGTGCGGACCTTCATGCCGTCCTCAAGCGCGGTGCCGCCCTGGGTGACGACCTTGTCGCCGGCCTGCACGCCCCGGGTGACGGCGATGCGGTCGCCGCTGGTGATGCCGGTTTCGACATCGTGGCGATGCGCCACCCCGTCGGCGACAACATAGACATAGGGCTGGCCGCCATCGTCGAGCAGCGCCGCATAGGGCACCGTCAGCGCATTGCCGCTGGTGCCGGTGCTGATCGAGCCGCTGATCGGCTGCCCGGCGGCAAGCCCGGCATTGCCGGGTAGCCTGGCGTAGATCGACGCCAGCCGGGTCTGCGGATCGACCATCAAGTCGACCGACTGCACCGCGACCTCGATCGGCGCGCTGCCATCGCCGGCGGTGATGCGAATGGGCGTGCCGGGGCGGACTTTGCCGGCGATCGCCGGGTCGACGCCGAAATGCGCGCGCAGAGGGCCGAGGCGCGCGATCGTTGCGACGCTGGTTCCTGCGGCGACCAGGTCCCCCACCTGGCTTCCCACCGCCTGCACCACACCCGCCGCAGGCGCGCGCAGCGTCAGTGCGCCGGCGCGCGCGCGGAGCGAACCGGCGAGGGCGTCGGCGTTCTGCGCGGCGGCGCGGGCGGTCTCGACATCGGCATCGCTGGCGAGCCCGTCGGCGCGCAATCTCTTCGCCCGGGCCAGCGCCTGATCGGCGGCGGCGGCGTCGGATGCCGCCTTCGCCAGATCGACCCGCGTGGTCGGGCTTGGCGAGAGCAGCACCACCGCCTGCCCGGCACGGACCTGGGTGCCGACCGGCGTGACGACGCGCGTGACGGTCGCCTCGGCCGGGGCGGCGAGGGTGATCGTGCCCGATGGGCCGGCATCGATCGTGCCGTACAGCGTGACCGTCTTGCTCACCGGCCCCTGCTCGACGGTAGCAAGCGAGACCAGCGCGACCGGATCGGGCGCGTTGTCGGCATCGTCGGCACCGCTCGAACAGGCGGCCGCCAGCAGCAGCGGGGCAAGCAGGGTCAATCGGGTCATCGCGGCCATGTCTGTCTCGGGGTTCCGGTGAGGAGTTCCAGCGCGATCGTCTGTTCGCGGATCGCTTCGTCGCTTTGCGCCAGCAGCGCCTGCTGGTCGCGCAGCGCCTGTTCGGCGGTTGCGGCGGCGGCATCGGCGAGGTCGCCGCGGTCCGCCGCGTGCCGGGTCGCGCTTGCATAATGTTCAAGCTTCGGCAGGGCGGCCAGCGCGGCGTCGTGCTGCTTGCGCGCGACGGCGACGCCGTCCACCGCCGCGGCGATATCGGCGCGGGTCTGGAACAGCCGCGCGTCATACTCGGCCTTCAGCTGCGCCCGCGTCGCGCGTTCGACGGCGATGCCGCCACGATTGCGGTTCCACAGCGGCAGGGTGAAATCGACCGTCGGCCCCAGCACCTTGTTGCCGGTGGTGTCGCGCGTCGCATCGAGCGTCAGGTTGAGCGTCGGGAACTGATCGAGGACCGCCTTGTGCACCGCGGCTTCCTGCGCGGCATAGCCGGCGCGCAGCGCCGCCAGGTCGGCGCGCTTGTCGCGTGCGAGCGTGAACAGCGCGGCGGCGTCAGGGAGCGGCGTCGGCAGCGCCGGTTCTGCCAGCCGCAGCCGGGTGGCCGGCGGCAGGCCGAGCAGCTTGTTCAGGTCGCTGCGCGCGGTGGCCAACGTCGCCTCGTCTGCCGCCAGCCTGGTCTCCGCATCATAGGCGGCGGCGCGCGCCGCCTGCGCCCGGTCGGCCGCGATGTCGCCGCGGCCCAGTGCGTCGAGCGTGTGGCGGAGCAGCGTCTGCTGCGCGGTGAGCGACTGCCGGTCGAGCGCGACGCTACGCTGGAAGCCGAGCACCCGCACCGCCTGGATGCGCGCCTGCCCGGCGGTCTGCCATTCCGCCCAGGCGAGATCGAGCCGCGCCTGCTCGGCCTGCGCGCGCGCCGCCTGCAGCTTCACGCCACGGGTGCGCAGCGCATTGATGTCCAGGCCCAGCGCGCCGACCAGCTCGGTAAGGGGATCCGGTCCGGACAGGATCGGGTGCACGCCGGCGCCGAACGTGGGATCGGGCAGCAGCCGCGCGGCGAACGCCTGCGCCTCGGCCACGCCGGCCCTGGCGCGCAACGCCTTCAGGTCGGGATTGGCGATCACCGCGATCGTCGCCACCGCGTTAGGATCGAGCGGCGCGGCGAGGTCGATCGTCGTCGGCGCGAGATAGGGCCGATCGATCTTGGCGGCAGCGGCGCTCAGCGTCGTCGAGGTTGGCGCGTCGAGCACCGCCGGCGCGCCGCTCAGCGGATGCGGCGTGTAGCTCGCGCAAGCGGCGAGCGGCAGGGCGAGCAGGATCGGCCAGGCTCGCGTCATGCGGCCACCCTTGGCAAGGTCATCGTCACACGTAATCCCGGTCGGTTGTCGTCGATCGTTACCGCGCCGCCGTGGACCTGCGCCACCGCAACAACCAGGTTGAGGCCCAGGCCGTGGCCCGGCGTCCTGCGGCTGCTGTCGAGCCGCGCGAAGCGGCGGGTGATCCGCTCGCGATCCTCGATCGCGACGCCGGGGCCATCGTCAGCCACCGTCAG
>JBQCHA010000065.1:0-19279 GCA_051955175.1 Sphingomonas sp. | reverse complement strand
CGGCTGGAGCGGCCGCCCGCGATGACAGCGCCCAGGATCATGGCACCGCAACCCGCGGCCGAGCCGCCGCGGATGCCGCACCGCGGGCCGGCTGTGGCAAGGTGGCTGCGCGGTCGATCATGCGTTCGATTGCCCTTCCATTGCTCTCCTGCTCGACAACGAAGCTGATAGCGGAATGATGCGGGCGCAAATCAAATCTCGCGCTTCCCGACGGCGGGACCCTTCCCATGTTGCATGGGCATGCGCTTGCCCCTTAATGCAGCGCAAACGTGACGCAGGATTGATCCATGACCACCCATTCCACCCGCATGCTGATCCTCGGTTCCGGCCCCGCCGGCCTCTCCGCCGCCATCTACGGCGCGCGTGCCGGGATGAAGCCGATCCTGGTCCAGGGTATCCAGCCCGGTGGCCAGTTGATGACCACCACCGATGTCGAGAATTATCCCGGCTTCGCGGACGTCATCCAGGGCCCGTGGCTCATGGAGCAGATGCAGAAGCAGGCCGAACACGTTGGCACGACGCTGATTTATGACACGATCGTCGACGTGGACCTGAGCGAATCGCCGTTCCGCCTGACCGGTGACGGGGGCGATGTGTATGAAGGCGACGTGCTGGTGATCGCCACCGGCGCGCAGGCCAAATGGCTGGGCCTCGACAGCGAGGAGGCGATGAAGGGCAAGGGCGTCAGCGCCTGCGCAACCTGCGACGGCTTCTTCTATCGCGGCAAGAAGGTGGCGGTGATCGGCGGCGGCAACACCGCGGTCGAAGAGGCGCTGTACCTCACCAATCATTCGCCCGACGTGACGCTGATCCACCGCCGCGAGTCGCTGCGCGCCGAGAAGATCCTGCAGGAGCGGCTGTTCGCCCACCCCAACGTCAAGGTGTTGTGGAACAAGGAAGTCCATCGCTTCGTCGGTGGCGGCACGCCGGAAGGGCTGGTCGCGCTGGAACTGAAGGACACGGTAAGCGGCGCGCTGTCGACGCTCGACGTCGATGGCGGCTTCGTCGCGATCGGCCACCACCCGGCGACCGAACTGTTCCGTGGCCACCTGGCGCTCGACGACGATGGCTACATCAAGGTCGAGACCGGCAGCACGCGCACCTCGGTGCCGGGCGTATTCGCCTGCGGCGACGTGATGGACAAGGTCTATCGGCAGGCGGTGACCGCCGCGGGGACGGGCTGCATGGCCGCGCTCGACGCCGAGCGGTTTTTGGCTGAGGCCGATTTCGAGCGCGTCGCCGAAGCTGCTGAATGAGCTAGCGGAGGCCCGCCAGCACCGCCTGCAGCAGTGCCTCGCGGTCGCCCTGACGCGCGAAACTATGTGAGGCGGTGTCGATAAAGGTCATGCTGCCGGCCCAATGGTGTTGGCGTGCAGCCGCGGCGAAAGCGACCGAGGTGGCATCGGCCTTCGCGAGGATCACCTTCGCCGATGGGGGCAGTGCTGCCAACATGCGGCTGGAGAGGTCCCCCGAGACCTTGCTGCTGGTGGCAGCTACCTTCCTTAAGCCGCTGACCAGCTTCGAAAGATTAACGCCGCCGGTGATCAGCCTGAGCCATTGACGGGGGTCGCGCAGGCGTTCGGCATAGCGCGCGCGGATCGCCGCGGCGGGCGGCAGCTCGTCTGCTTCCTCACGCAGCCAGGGGTTGGTGAGGATCAGGTCGTCGACTCCGGCGCTGGCGCCGAACAGCACGAGCGCCGTCGCGGCATCGCAATTGCCGAAGCCGACCAGTCTGCTCATCTGCGGCGCTGCCTTGCGGAACGCGGCAGCGGCAGCGGCAATGTCGGGCGCGCTGGAGGCATAGCCACCATTGGTGCCGGTCGAATCGCCGATCCCGCGCCGGTCGAAGCGGAACACCGGGATGCCACGTGAGGCGAGTTCCTGCGCCAGCCGCGCCATGCCGCGGTGCGCACCCATGCGCACTTCGTTGCCGCCCGACACGATCAGCAGGCCGGTGTCGCCGCCTGCACGGTCGAGCGAGCCAACCAGCGTCTCGCCGGCGCAATCGAAGGCGATCAGCTCTCGCATCGGCCGACCCACTCGGCGATGTCGTCTGCCAATGCCTGCGCCAACGACGCGTCGTGGTCGGGCTCGGCGCGACGCCATAGCGGCTGGCCCGCTACGGTGCGATCAGCAGGCCGCGGATCGTCCACCAACCGCACCACGCGGCATGGCGGTATCGTGTCGGGTTGCGCGCCACGCAGCGCCAGGAGCATCTGCCGCGGGAGAATGTTGCCGGCCAGTTCGATCGGCGGCCCATCCTGGTCGATGTCGGCGGGATCGAAGGTGCCGCCCGCCTCGCGGTCGGTGACCTGCCGGGCACGGACGAGATCGCGGATGATGCTGGTGCCGGTCACCGGCGCGAACAGCCAGCGCGCTCGTGCCTCGGCGGTGGCAGTGAGCAGCGCGCCGCCGCGGATCGCCGCGACATGGCAGCGCCGGCCCGAGGCAGCATGCGTTGCGGCATGAAACGCGTCTTGCCAATCGCTTAGCCGCACATCTTCAAGCTGAACGGAGCTTTCGCCGGTGCCGGGCAGGTCGGGCAGCGCGCTCGCCACGCCCCTTTCGGCGAGCGCGCGGAGCATGGTGACGGCCAAGGCCCGCAGGCGGTTGGCCTCCTCGAACAGCGGCATTGCCAGCACGACGACCGGGCCCTGCGCCGGCCCGAAGCGGAGCATCGCTTCGCGGCCGCCGGGCCAGTCGTAATGATCGATCACACCAGCGCCTTGCCGGCCGCGAACTGGCGCAGCGCGCCGAACGTCTCGAGCATGTCGCCGTCGATCTCGTCATCCTCGATCAGGATGTCGAGCCGGTCCTCGAGTTCGGTAAGCACGCCGGCGACCGCCATCGAATCGAGTTCGGGCAGCGCACCGAACAGCGGGGTCGTGGCGTCGAATGCGGCGACGCGCGCGTCGCTCAACCCCAAGACGTCGCGCAACACGGCGCGAACGGTGGCGTCGATATCGGCAGTGCCATCGGGAACCAAGGTGAGCGCCCCTGTCGTGATTTCTTCTGGCGCCGCGGTAATCGGTGACGCGCATCGCGGCAAGGGGACCCTTGTGGCGGCGCGTCGGCACTCTATCAAGGCGGCATGATCGCCCTAGACCCCGTGCCGCGACCGATCGACCATCTGCCGCTGCGTGGCCGGGCGGCCGACGTCGCGCTGCAGGATCGCGTCGGCTCGATCGATTATACCGGTCTGGAGGCGATGGTCGGCGCGGCGGCGGCGTGGCTGGCGAGGCAGGGGCTGGCCCCCGGCGACCGCGTGGCAAGCTGGCTCCCCAAGACGCGGCTGGCCTGTCTGCTGCCGCTGGCGGCGCCGCGGGCAGGGCTGGTGCACGTGCCGATCAATCCGGTACTCAAGCGCGCGCAGGTGGCACATATCCTGGCCGACAGCGGGGCGCGGCTGCTGCTGACGCAAGCGGCGCGTGCCGGCACGCTGGAGCCCGGGGACGCGCCGCCTGCCTGCCACGTCGTCGATGAAAGCGACGTCGCGCTGCAAGGCGACGGCTTGGCGCCGTCGAGCGCCGATACCGGCGACCTGGCGGCAATCCTCTACACGTCGGGCTCAACCGGTCGGCCCAAGGGGGTGATGCTGAGCCACGCCAATCTGTGGCTCGGTGCGATCAGCGTCGCGCATTACCTGAAGCTGGCGCCCGGCGACCGGACGCTGGCGGTGCTGCCGCTGAGTTTCGACTATGGCCAAAACCAGTTGCTATCGAGCTGGGCGGCGGGGGCCGCGGTGGTGCCCCTCGACTATCTGGTCGCGCGAGACGTCGTGAAGGCGGTCGAGCGGTTCGCGATTACGACGCTTGCCGGCGTGCCGCCCTTGTGGGTGCAGCTTCTTGAAGCGTCGTGGCCGGAAGCAGCGATACAGCCATTGAAAAGGCTTACGAATTCGGGCGGAGCCTTGACCCGCACGATGGTCCGCAGCTTGCACGAACGCTTTGCCGGCGCCGACCTCTATCCGATGTACGGCCTCACCGAAGCGTTCCGCTCCACCTTTCTCGATCCGGGTCTGGTCGATGCGCACCCCGAGTCGATCGGCCGTGCCGTGCCCTTCGCCGAGGTGATGGTGGTGCGGCCGGATGGCAACGCGGCGGCGCCCGGGGAGCCGGGCGAACTGGTCCATGCCGGGCCGCTGGTGGCGCAGGGCTATTGGCAGGACCCGGAGCGCACCGCGCGCCGCTTCCGGCCCGCGCCGGACTTCTCGCGCTTTGGCGGGACGGCGGTGTGGTCGGGCGATGCGGTGGTCGCCGATGTGGAGGGGCTGCTGCGGTTCGTCGGGCGCGACGACGAGATGATCAAGAGCGCCGGCAACCGCATCAGCCCGACCGAGATCGAGGAGGCGGTGCTGGCCGGCGGCGAGGTCGCCGAGGCCGCCGCTTTCGGTGTTCCTGACGAACGGCTGGGCCAGGCCATCGTCGTCGTCGCCCGCGCCGCCGGCGAGCCGGGGAAGGCCGAACAGGCCTTGCGGGCGCGGCTCCGCCGTGATCTGCCGAGTTTCATGCAACCCGCCCGATACGACTGGCGCGAGGCACTGCCGCGCAACGCCAACGGCAAGCTCGATCGCACCGCCTTGAAAGCGGAGCTGACGTCATGAAGCCGACCGGCCCGACCCCGCCTGAATTCACCGGGCAAGGGAGGTTGCGGATCGCCGGGCGCACTGCCGCCGAGTGGATCGACATCGCCGGCGACACGCCGCTGTTCGTCTACGACTTTGCGATCGTCGCGGCACGGATCAGCCGGCTGCGCGCGGCGTTGCCGGCGGGCGTCGACGTTCATTACGCGATCAAGGCGAACCCGTTCCCACCGCTGCTGAAGGCTATCGCCGGCCTTGTCGACGGGCTCGACGTGGCGTCGTCTGGTGAGTTGCGGGCGGTGAGCGGGCTCAAGCCCGGCGCGGCGATCAGCTTTGCCGGGCCCGGCAAGCGCGACGACGAACTGGAAGACGCGATTCTGACCGGCATCACCATCAACCTCGAATCGGAGGGCGAGGCGGATCGCGCGCTGGCGATCGGCGACAGGACCGGCGTGACGCCACGGCTCGCCGTGCGGGTCAATCCGGATTTCGAACTGCGCGGATCGGGCATGCGCATGGGCGGCCGTGCCTCGCCGTTCGGCATCGATGCCGAGCGCGCGCCGGCGTTGGTGCGGCGGGTGCGCGACGGCGGTGCCGACTGGCGGGGCTTCCACATTTTCACCGGTTCGCAGGCACTCGACAGCGCGGCGATCATCGAAGCCCAGGCGGCGACGGTGGCGCTGGCCGCGCGTCTTGCCGATGCGGTGGGCGCGACGCCGCCGCTGGTGAACCTGGGCGGCGGGTTCGGCATCCCCTATTTTGCCGGCGACGCGCCGGTGGATGTGGAAGCGGTGGGAGGCGCGCTCAGGGAGGCGCTCGACCGGCGGGATGCGGCGCTGGCGGAGAGCCGGTTCGCGCTGGAACTCGGCCGCTGGCTGGTCGGCGAGGCCGGCGTGTACCTGACCCGCGTCGTCGATCGCAAGGCGAGCCGTGACGAGACCTTCATCGTCACCGACGGCGGTCTGCACCATCAGCTCGCCGCTTCGGGTAATTTCGGGACGGTGGTACGGCGCAACTATCCGATCGCGGTTGCCGATCGCATGGGCGCCGCCGCGGAGGAAGTCGTCAACGTGGTCGGCTGCCTCTGCACGCCGCTCGACCGGCTGGCGGACAAGGTAGCGCTGCCGCGTGTCGAGGCGGGCGACGTCATCGCGCTGTTCCTCGCCGGCGCCTATGGCCTGTCGGCCAGTCCCGCCGCCTTCCTCTCGCATCCCATTCCGGCACAGATCCTGGCGGTAAATGCCGACGATCCTAACGCTATCTTCACCTCTTGACCGCATATGGCACGCTGAAACCACGTCTCTAGGGGGGATGACGTCACCTCAGGCGCGTGGGCTGGAGGTGAATCGATGCGTCTGGAACATTGGTCGAGGATATTGGCGGCGCCGGTCATCGGGGCGACGCTGATCAGCGGATGCGCCGGCGGCGACCGGCCGCAGCTTCCCCCGGCGTCGTTCGTCTCGGCCAATCAAGCGCCGGGCGAGGAATATGTCATCGGGCCGCTCGACACGCTCAACGTCTTCGTGTGGCGCAATCCCGAGCTCTCGGCCAAGGTGCAGGTACGCCCGGACGGCCGCATCACCACGCCGCTGGTCAGCGACATGCCGGCGGTGGGCAAGACGCCCGCGATGTTGGCCGACGACATGAAGATCGCGCTGGCCCAGTACATCAAGGACCCGATCGTCTCCGTCATCGTCGACAATTTCCAGGGCACGTTCAGCCAGCAGATCCGCATCGTCGGCGCGACCGAAAAGCCGGCATCGATCCCCTACCGCGCCGGCATGACGCTGCTCGACGCGATGATCGCGGTCGGCGGCCTCAACCAATATGCCGCCGGCAACCGCGCGCGCCTGATCCGCTACGACAAGGCGACCGGCAAGCAGAAGCAGTACGGCCTGCGGCTCTCCAGCCTGCTGAAGGACGGCAATCCCGACGCCAACGTCAAGCTGCAGCCGGGGGACGTGATCATCATCCCCGAGAGCATGTTTTGAGGGCGCGGCGACGGTGAACGGTCTCTACGACGAAATCCGCGTTGCGCTGCACGCGATCTGGAAGCGCCGCTGGATCGGCCTGGCGGCGGCCTGGGCGATCTGTCTGTTCGGCTGGCTCGCGGTGGCGCAGCTCCACAACACCTACACCTCGCGTGCCCGCGTGTTCGTCGACATGCAGACGGTGCTGCCCAACAAGGTCGGGATCACCAGCGCCGAGCAGCAGCAGGATGTCGACACGGTGCGGCAGACGCTGACCTCCGCGGTCAATCTGCAGAAGGTGGTGCGCGGCACCTCGCTCGCCAATTCGGTTGCGAGCGACCAGGATATGGCGGCCCGCGTCGGCGCGCTGCAGCAGGCGATCAAAATCACCGCGCAGCAGAACAACCTGTTCGAGATCGAGGCCACTGCGGCCAACCCGAAGCTGGCGCATGACATCGTCCAGAAGCTGATCGACATCTTCGTCGACCAGAACCTGGCCGACGATCGCGACGAGAACAGCCAGACGCTGAAGTTCCTTGATGCCCAGCTCGCCCAGCGCCAGCAGCAGTTGCAGCAGGCCGACCAGCAGCGGCAGGATTTCCAGAACCGCTACCTTGCGGCACTGCCCGGCACCGGCTCGCTCGATGACCGCATCAGCGCCGCGCATGCCCAGCTGGCGCAAGTCAGTGCCGATCTGGCGGCGGCGCAGAGCGCGTTGTCCACGGTCAATGCGCAGATCGCCGGCACCGCGCCGACGGTGCCTGGCGCCAATGGCGTCACCGGCGGCCCGGCGGCTGCCCGCGTCGCCGCGATCGAGGGGCAGCTCGCCGAGGCGCGGGCACGCGGCTGGACCGACAACTATCCCGACGTGGTGGCGCTGAAGAGCCAGCTCGCCGCCGCCAAGGCCGCGGCCCGGCACGAGCCGGCGGCCGCGTCCGCGGGCGGATCGCCCAACCCCATGTATTTGTCGCTGAAGTCGATGCAGGCTGACAAGCAGGCGACCGTCGCGGCGCTGACGCAGCAGCGCGACCAGCTGCAGAGCGACCTGACGCAGCTCGACGCCAAGCTTGCCGACGATCCCGGCGTTGCCGCGCAGCAGGCGCAGATCGAGCGCAACTATCAGGTGATGAAGGACCAGTACGACAAGCTGCTCGCCGATCGCGAGGATGTTCAGCTGCGCGGACAGGTCCAGACGCAGACCGATGCGGTCAAGTTCTCGGTGATCGATCCGCCGAACAGCCCGACGGTGCCGACCTCGCCCAACCGCCCGCTGCTGCTGAGCGGCGTGCTGCTGGTCGGGTTGCTGGGCGGGATCGGCGTGGCGTTCGCGCTCAGCCAGCTCAAGATGACCTTCGCGACCGCGGCGCGCCTTGAGAAGGCGTCGGGGATGCCGGTGATCGGCTCGATCGGCGAGGTGGTGACGAGCGGCCAGCTGGCGTTGCGGCGGCAGCGGCTGCGCTACTTCGTCGGCGGCCTTGCCGGGCTGGGCGTCGCGTACGTCGCGCTGCTCGGGGTGGAATTCCTGCAACGGGGACTGGCGGCATGAATGAGATGAGCCCCCGCAAGACGCGCGGAACCCTGCTGGAGCGTGCGGCGGAGATCTACGACTTCGGTGAGCAGTTCCGCGCGCGCCGCGGCATGCCGGTCGAGCCGACGCAACCGATCGACGACGACCAGCCGATCCAGGCCGCCGTCGAGGAGGCCGCGCCGCCGCCAAAGCCAGGGCGCGCGCCGAAATTCCGCGGTGAGCGCGATGTCCTGGACAACGCCGAAGCCGCAGCGGTGCAGCGACCGACTGCCGCGCGGATCGACCGCGAGACCGTGCAGATCGACCGCGAGTTGCTGGCCGCCCAGGGCTATCTGGTGCCTGACGCGGCGGTCAGCGTGCTGGCCGAGGAGTTCCGGCTGGTGAAGCGTCAGCTGTTGCTGACCGCCAGGGCGATTGCCGATGCCGGCCGCACACGTTCGCGCCTGGTGCTGGTCTGTTCGGCCAAGCCGGGCGAGGGCAAGACCTTCTGCTCGATCAATCTCGCGCTGTCGCTTGCGGCCGAACGCGATGTCGAGGTGCTGCTGGCGGACGCCGACTTCGCCAAGCCCGACGTGATGGCGTCGCTTGGGCTGGAGGAGCGGCCGGGGCTGCTCGATGCGCTGGCCGATCCGGCCGTCGACCTCGAATCCTGCATCCTGGCCACGGACATTCCGAAGCTTGCGCTGCTGCCGGCGGGCACCAAGCGCAACAACGACACCGAGCTGCTCGCCAGCGAACGGACCGACGCGCTGCTCGCTGGGCTGGTCGAGGCCGACCCGCGCCGCATCGTGATCTTCGATTCGCCGCCGGCGCTGGCCGCCTCGCCCGCGGCGGTGCTGGCGAGCCAGGTGGGGCAGGTGATGATGGTGGTCCGCGCCGACAGCACCAGCGAGACAGACCTGCGCCAGGCGGTCCAGCTGCTCGACGGCTGCGAGCATATCCAGTTAGTGCTGAACGCGGTGTCCTTCACGCCCGGCGGCGCTCGCTTCGGCACGTATTACGGGCAGGAGAGCGCGCGGTGAAGCTCGCCATTCTCACCACGATCGCGGCCGGGCTGCTCGCGACGCCGGCGCTGGCGCAGACCGTGCCGGACGATTCGGTCGGCGGCATCGATGCCCCGCTGATGCCGCCCGATCAACAGGGCGACAGGACCGTTCAGCCGCAGGCGCGCAAGTACATCTCGCCCTATATCGAGCTCGGGCAGATCGTCACGGCCGATCTCACCCACAACGACGTGCTGACCTATTCGGAGGTCGCCGCCGGAATCGACGCCGGGATCAGCACCCGCACGACGCAGGCACAGCTCAGCTATCGCTACGAGCGCGATTTCTCCTGGCAGAAGCACGTTGGCGACAGCGATTACCACGAAGGCCTGGCGCGCGCCGCGGTTGGCATCGCGCCCGGGGTCAGCATCGAAGGCGGCGCTCTCGCCACCCGTGCCCGCAGCGACATCGGCGGCGGCTCTCCGGTCGGCACGATCGGCGCCAACGATGACCTGACGCAGATCTACAGCGCCTATGTTGGCCCGACGCTCGGCACGCATGTCGGCGTCGTGGGCGTTTCGGCCAGCTACCGCTACGGCTATACCAAGGTCGACGGCCCCGCTTACGGGGCGCCGCTGCTCGACACGTTCGACAGCGCGCAGAGCCATGTTGTCCAGGGTAGTCTGAACCTGAAGTCCGGCGATGTCCTGCCGGTCGGCGTGACCCTCAGCGGCGGCTGGGATCGCGAGGATGCCCACCAGCTCGATCAGCGTTACGACGGCAAGTTTGCGCGCTTGGACGTGGTGGCGCCGGTCTCCCGCACCCTGGCGCTGGAAGGCGGCGTCGGTTACGAAAAGATCGAGATCAGTCAGCGCGAAGCCAAGGTGAATGCCGACGGTAGTCCGGTGCTCGACAGCCACGGCCGCTTCGTCACCGACGAAAGCTCGCCGCGGCGGCTCGCCTATCGTACCGACGGTCTGATCTTCGACGCAGGCGTGGTGTGGCGGCCGAGCCCGCGCACCGAGCTGGAGGCGCATGTCGGTCGCCGCTACGGTTCGACCAGCTATGCCGGCACGCTGCGCTGGCAGGTGACGCCCGACGTCGGCGCGCAGATCGTCGTCTATGACGAGGTCGACACCTTCGCGCGTCAGCTGCGCAACGGCCTGGCGGGCATTCCGACCAGCTTCGTCGCCAGCAACGATCCGTTCGGCGCCAATTACAGCGGCTGCGTGTTCGGCACCTCGGCGACGGCGGCGGGCGGTTGCCTCAACGGCATCTTCCAGTCGCTGACCGCGTCGGGCTATCGCGCCCGCGGCGTCGACGGGGTGGTGATCGCGGGGCACGGGCCGCTGCGAACCGGCTTCGGCGTCGGTTATGCCAACCGCCATTTCTTCGCGCCGGAAACCGACAGCGGGATCAGCATCTACGGCTTCGATGAGGAAGATTATTACGCGCAATATTTCCTGATGCGCGCGCTCGATGCCGAATCGAGCGTCCAGGCCAATCTCTATGTGAACTATTACGACACCGGCCTGCCCGGCGCCTCCGGCACCTGGGGCACGGGAGCGACCGGCACCTATAATCGCAGCTTCGGGCGGATCGACGCGACCGCGTCCCTCGGCATCTACGCCTATGACCAAAAGCGCGTCCAGAAGGACGTGTCGGCGCAGGCGCTGCTCGGCATGCGGTACAATTTCTAATCGCCGCGCAGGGGGCTGCGACCAGATACGAGACGGGATGTAAGGATGTACGAAGACCATTACGGACTGACCGGACGG
Organism: Sphingomonas sp.; assembly: GCA_051955175.1. GTDB lineage: Bacteria > Pseudomonadota > Alphaproteobacteria > Sphingomonadales > Sphingomonadaceae > Sphingomonas. Next base: position 8,438 of record JBQCHA010000065.1, on the reverse strand, counting down.
CCGTTCGCGCTGACCCCCGATCCGCGCTTCTGGTTTGAGACGGCGACCCACCGCAAGGCGATGGCCTATCTCGGATTCGGCCTGACGCAGGGCGAGGGGTTCATCGTCATCACCGGTGAGATCGGATCGGGCAAGACGACACTGGTCGGCCACCTGATGGCGACCATCGACCGCGAGCGGCAGCATGTCATCCACTTGGTCTCGACCCAGATCGAGGGCGACGACCTGCTGCGGCTGGTGGCGAGCGGGCTGGGCATCGCCGGCGGCGACATGACCAAGGCCGAATTGCTGAAGCAGATCGAGCAGGGGCTGCACGCCGTCGCCCGGCAGGGACGGCGTACGCTGCTGATCGTCGACGAGGCGCAGGCGCTGCCGGTCTCGGCCCTGGAAGAGCTGCGGATGCTGTCCAACTTCCAGGACGAGGAGCGGGCGCTGCTCCAGATCTTCCTGCTCGGCCAGCCAGAATTTCGCGAGCGCCTGCACGGCTCCGAAGCGCTCGAGCAGCTGCGCCAGCGGGTGATCGCCGTCCACCACCTCGAGCCGATGGAGCCGGAAGAGGTCGAGCCCTATATGATCCACCGGCTGACCTTGGTGGGATGGCAGGGGCAACCCGATTTCACCGGCGAGGCGGTCGACGCGCTGTACCAGGGTTCGGGCGGCGTGCCGCGCATGCTCAACCAGATCGCCGCGCGCGTCCTGCTCTACGGCGCGATCGAAGACCTGGAGATTATCGATCGCGACACGGTCGAGGCGGTGATCGACGACATGGCCAATGACGCCAAGGCCGAGCCGCCGGCGCCCGAGACGCAGATTTTCGGCGGCGATCGCGATGCGCTGGCGCGTCGTATTGCGCTGCTGGAGGCGCGGGTCGAAGAGCAGAATGCGGCGCTGCGCCGCGTCCTGACGCTGCTGGTCGACTGGGTCGAGGCGGATAACGGCCGGATCGACGCCGCGCGCGACAGCACGGCGGCGTGAGGCAGCGGTGCCGGTCGAGAACGGCCTGTCGGTCGATGTCGAGGAATGGTTTCAGGTCGGTGCGTTCGAACGCGTAATCGCCCGTGAGGACTGGCCGCGCCTCGAATCGCGCGTCGAGCGCACGACCGACGCGGTGCTGGCGCTGTTCGCCGAGGCAGGCGTGACCGCCACCTTCTTCACCTTGGGGTGGGTCGCCGCGCGCGCGCCAGCTCTGATGCGGCGCATCGTTGCGGCCGGTCACGAAGTGGCGAGCCATGGCGTCGATCATCGTCGCGTCTTCACCATGGACGCCGCGACCTTTCGCGCCGACGTCGATCGCGCGCGCAAGACGCTGGAGGATGCCAGCGGCACCGCGGTGGCCGGATATCGCGCGCCGAGCTTCTCGATCGACCAGCGGACGCCATGGGCGCATGCCGTGCTGGCCGAGCAGGGTTATGCCTATTCATCCAGCGTCGCACCGGTGGTGCACGATCATTACGGGTGGCCGGACGCGCCGCGCTTTGCCTTCCAGCCGATTGCCGATGCGCCGCTAATCGAACTGCCGGTCACGACGGCGCGGCTCGGCGGCCGCAATCTCGCCACCGGCGGAGGCTTCTTCCGATTGCTTCCCTCGGCCTTCACGAATTGGGCGGTGCGTCAGGTGAATGCCGACGGGCGACCGGCGATCTTCTACTTCCATCCCTGGGAAATCGATCCCGATCAGCCGCGCGTCGCCGCGGCCCCGGTGCGGTCGAAGCTGCGCCACTACAGCCGGCTGGGCGCGATGGCGGGCAAGCTGCGAGGGCTGGTCGGCGCCCATCAATGGGGCCGGATCGACGCCGTCGCCGCGCGCGAGGCGGCGCGGCTGGCATGACCATGCCGCTGCCTGCGGCACCGCTGGGGCTGCGCGCTGCCGATCTCGGCGAGGCGGCGGAGCGGCAGCGGATCGACGCTTTTGTGGGGGCGCATCCCGACGCGACACCGTTCCACCTGGCCGGCTGGAGCCTGGGCGTGGCGCGCGGTTGCGGACAGGCGGCGCATTATCTGGTGGCCGAGCGCTCCGGCGCCATCGCCGGCGTACTGCCGCTCAGTGCGGTGCGCTCGCGGCTGTTCGGCAGTGCCCTGGTGTCGAGCGGCTTTGCCGTCGACGGCGGCGTGCTGGCCCACGACACGGCGACCGCGGAGGCGCTGGTGGACGAAGCGTGGCGCCTCGCCCAACGACTAGGCTGTCCGACGCTGGAGCTGCGCGGCGGTGCCGCTCCGGCAGGCGATTGGCATGTCGACGCCGACACCTACCTCGGCTTCGCGCGGGCGCTTGCCGCCGACGACGAGGCGGAGCTCAAGGCGATACCGCGCAAGCAGCGTGCCGAGGTGCGCAAGGCACTCGCCGCTGATCTGACGGTGGAGACGGGAGGGGCTCGGCACGACCTCGCCGCTCATTACGGCGTCTATGCCGAGTCGGTGCGCAATCTCGGCACGCCGGTGTTTCCGCCCGCGCTGTTCCGTGAGGTGATGGAGGCGCTTGGCGAGGCGGCCGATATCCTGACGGTGCGGCATCGGGGGAAACCGGTCGCGAGCGTCCTCAGCCTCTATCTGAACGGCACCGTCTATCCCTATTGGGGCGGCGGCACGCTGGAGGCGCGGGCGCTGCGCGCCAACGACCGCATGTATTTCGCGTTGATGAGCCACGCGCGTTCTCGCGGCTGCACCCGGTTCGACTTCGGCCGCTCCAAGGCCGGCACCGGTGCGGCGGCGTTCAAGAAGAACTGGGGGTTCGAGCCGCGCCCGCTGAGCTATGCCATCCGTAGCGCCGCCGGTGCCGCGCCGCGCGCGATCAACCCGATGAGCCCGCGCTACCGGCTGCAGGTCGCGGCATGGAAGCGCCTGCCGCTGTGGCTCGCCAACCGGTTGGGGCCGCCGATCGCGCGGGGGTTGGGCTGATGGGTGATATCCTGTTCCTCGCCCACCGCGTGCCGTTCCCGCCCGACCGCGGCGACAAGATCCGCAGCTATCACTTGTTGCGCTACATGGCGGCGCACCGGTCGGTGCATCTGGTCGCCTTCGCCGATGATGAGGCAGACGCGAGTCATGCCGAGGCGCTGGCGGCATGGACCGCGAGCCGGACCATCCTGCCGCGGCGCAAGGGCAATGCGCGTGCCGCGGTAGAAGGGTTGATGCGCGGACTGCCCGTTTCGGTAGCCGCCTTTGCCGACCGCGACCTGACGCGCGCGACTACGGAGGTCCTGGCCCAGCATCCGATCGAGACGGTCTTCGTCTTCTCCGGCCAGATGGCGCAATATGTCCCTGTCCACTGCAAAGCCCGCTTCGTGATGGACTTCGTCGATGTCGATTCGGCGAAGTTCGCCGCTTATGCCGAGGCGGCGCATGGCCCGATGCGCTGGATGATGCGGCGTGAGGCCCGCCTGCTCGGCGCCTATGAGCGCGCGGTTGCGGCGAGAGCCGACGCGAGCCTGTTCGTCTCCGATGCTGAAGCGGCGCTGTTCCGGGCGCGCGGCGGCGCGGCAACCAACATGGCGGTCGAGAACGGGATCGATGCCACGGCGTTCGATCCGGCGATGGTGACCGCGGTGGCAGAAGAGGGGCCGCTGATCGTCTTCACCGGCCAGATGGACTATCGCCCCAACATCGATGCAGTCGCCTGGTTCGCTGGGGCAGTGCTGCCGCAGGTGCGAGTATCGCATCCGGAGGCGCGCTTCGCGATCGTCGGCCGTCGCCCCGATCCGCGGGTCCAGGCGCTCGCGCGGCTACCCGGCGTCGAAGTGACCGGCGAAGTGCCCGACGTGCGCCGCTGGCTGGCGGCGGCTGCGGCCGTCGTCGCGCCGCTGCGGCTAGCGCGCGGCGTGCAGAACAAGGTGCTGGAGGCGATGGCGATGGCGCGGCCGGTCGTCGCCTCGTCCGCGGCGGCGGAGGGGATCGATCATGGCGACACGATCCGCATCGCCGACACGGCGCAGGACACCGCTGCAGCCGTGTCGGCGCTGATCGCCGATCACGACGCCGGCGCCCGACTAGGCGCTGCGGCAAGGGCGCAGGCGCTGGCGCGCTACGACTGGAGCGCGCGCCTCTCCGCCCTCGACCCCATCATGGGATTTGTTGGCCACGATACGAAGCGGAGCGCGGCATGACTGTCGCCCTATCCACAGCGGCGTTTGTCGCGCCGTCTGCCGCGGCGGCCTGGCGCCGTCACGTGATCGCGCTCGGCGTCGTTGCGGTGCTGCTGCTGACCGGCTTTGGTCACGACCTCGCGACGCTGGCCGACCTGTGGTGGACCAGCACGACCTTCGGCCACTGCCTGTTCATCGGCCCGGTGATCGCCTGGCTGGTGTGGCAGCGGCGACAGGATCTGGCGGCGTTGTCCCCGGTGGCATGGTGGCCCGGGCTGCTCCTGGTCGCCGCCGGCGGTTGCACCTGGTTGATGGGTGCGGCGGCGAGCGTCGACCTGTTCCGGCAGCTGGGGCTGATCGTGCTGCTGCAGGGTGCCGTGGTGTCGCTGCTGGGGCCGATGGTCGCGCGCGGGCTGCTGTTCCCGCTCGTTTACGCCTTCTTCCTGGTCCCGTTCGGCGAGAGCATGGAGGGGCCGCTGCAGACCGTCACCGTGGCGATGATCATGCCGTTGCTCCACGCAGTGGGTGTGCCGGCGACCGTCGACGGTGTGCTGATCACCATCCCCAACGGCTATTTCGAGGTGGCCGAGGCCTGTTCGGGCGCCAAGTTCGAAATCGCGATGATTGCGTTCGGCACGCTGGTGGCGAACGTTTGCTTCACGTCGTGGCGGCGGCGCGCGGCGTTCATGGCGGTGGCGCTGACGGTGCCGATCGTCGCCAACGCGCTGCGGGCGTTCGGCACGATCTATGCGGCCCACCTCACCTCGGTGGCGGCGGCGACCGGGTACGACCACATCGTCTATGGCTGGGTGTTCTTCGGGCTGGTGATGGCCGCAGTGCTGGCGATCGGCTGGCGCTGGTTCGACCGCGATCCGTTGGCGCCATGGTTCGACGTCGCGCGCCTGCAGGGTGTGCCGCGCGCCCGGATCGACCCATGGGCCGGCGCAGCGCTGGTGCTGGGGACGGCGGCGCTGTTTCCCGCCTGGAACGCGGCGATTGCCGCGCGCGCCGACGTGCTGCCGGCGGAGATCGCATTGCCCCAGGTGCCGGGCTGGCACCGCGCCCCGCTCAGCACGCGCGCGCCCTGGCAGCCTTATTATCCCGGCGCCGACCGCTATCTGTTCGGTCGCTATGCCGATGATCGCGGCGACGCTGTCGACCTCGCAATCGCGGTCTACGGCAGCCAGCGCGACGGCAAGGAACTGGTCGGCTTCGGCACCGGCGTGCTGCGCCAAAACGACGTCTGGGTGCGGGTAAAGGATCTGCCGCCGATCGCTGGTGGCAGTGTCATGCGCATTACCGCGCCGGGAAATGTCGAACGCGTCGTCACGACATGGTATCGGGCCGGCGACATGCTCACCGCGAATCCGAGTATCGTGAAAATCGAGACGCTGAAGGCGAAGCTCTTCGGCGGCCGCCAACGCGTCGTTGCCATCCACGCGTCGGCAGAGGTGCATCCCGGCGGAGACGCCCGCGCCGGGATCGTGCGCTTCCTGGCAGCGGTCGGTTCGCTCGACGCGCGGGCCGATCGCAGCGCTGGGGCCGTCACGCCCGCGTCCGCCCCTGCCGCGCCGGCGCGCGCAGCCGCGATCGGCAGCTGATGTGCGGCATCGCCGGGCTGTTCTACCCGGCCACGCCCAAACCCGTCGATCCGACCCGCGTCCGGGCGATGACCGACGCGCTGGCGCACCGTGGCCCCGACGGCAGCGGCGTCTGGACGGCATTGGGTGTCGGGCTCGGCCACCGGCGGTTGTCGATCATCGACCTCGCCGGCGGTGGCCAGCCGATGGTCGCCGCTGACGACGGCATCGTCGTCACCATCAACGGCGAGATCTACAATTTCATTGAGGTGCGCGCCGCACTGGAGGCAAAAGGCGCCGCGTTCCGCACCAGCAGCGACACCGAGGTGCTGATCCACGGCTGGCGCCTGTGGGGACCGGCGATGCTCGAGCGGCTGAACGGGATGTTCGCCTTCGCGCTCTACGACGCGCGGCGGCAGATCCTGTTCCTGGCCCGCGACCGGCTGGGCGTGAAGCCGCTGCACTACGTCACCCTGTCCGACGGCGGTGTCGCCTTCGCCTCCGAGCTCAAGGGCCTGCTCGCCCACCCGCTGTTGCGTCGGCGCCCTGACATCCGCGCGGTCGAGGACTTCATGGCGCTCGGCTATGTGCCCGATGACGCCTGCCTGGTCGCCGGCGTGCAGAAGCTCGCCGCTGGACACAGCCTGCTGCTGGAGCGCGGCAGGCCGGTGCCGGTGCCGTCGCGCTGGTGGGACATCGACTTCTCAAAACGCGCGCGGGGATCGGCGCGCGCGCTGGAGGAGGAACTGGTCGAGCGGATGCGCTCGGCGGTGCGTTCGCGGCTCGTCGCCGACGTGCCGCTCGGCGCGTTCCTGTCGGGCGGGGTCGACAGTTCGGCGGTCGTCGCGCTGATGGCCGAGGCGTCGCAGCGCGCGGTGAAGACCTGCACGATCGGCTTCGACGACGCCGGCCATGACGAGCGTGTCCATGCCCAGGCGGTCGCCCGCCGCTTCGCCACCGATCATCGCGAGCGTGTTGTCGCGCCCGACGACTTCGCGCTGATCGACACGCTGGTCGCCGCCTTCGACGAGCCGTTTGCCGACGCTTCGGCGCTCGCGACCTATCGCGTCTGCGAGCTCGCGCGCGAGACCGTCGCCGTGGCGCTGAGCGGCGATGGCGCCGACGAGGCGCTGGCCGGCTATCGCCGCTATCGCTTTCAGGCGGTGGAGGAGCGGGTGCGCGCCCTGTTGCCGGCGGGGGTGCGCACCGGCGTGTTCGGGCGGCTCGGCGCCTGGTACCCCAAGGCGGACTGGGCGCCGCGGCCGCTGCGGGCAAAGACGACGCTGCTTGGACTCGCGCGTGACGGCGCGGAAGCCTATGCGGCAGCGGTCGGCGTCACCACCCCGGCGTTGCGCACCCGGCTGTTCAGCGACGGTGCGCGCCGCGCGCTCGGCGGCCATGCGGCAGAAACGCGCTATGTCGAGACGATGCGGTCAGCCCCGGCACGCGAGCCGCTCGACCGCGCGCAATATGCCGATTTCAAGCATTGGCTCCCCGGCGACATCCTGACCAAGACCGACCGCACCAGCATGGCGGTGGGGCTGGAGGCGCGCGAGCCGCTGCTCGATTATCGCCTGGTCGAGTTCGCCGCCACGCTGCCGGTGTCGATGCGCCTCAGGCACGGCCAGGGCAAATGGCTGATGAAGAAGGCGCTCGGTCGTTACCTGCCGCGCGACGTGCTCTACCGGCCGAAGATGGGCTTTGTGACGCCGATTAGCGCCTGGTTCCGGGGACCGCTCGCGCCCGAGGCGGCCGCCCTGACGCGCTCGCGCACATTGGGCGCGACCGGATGGTTCGACATGGACGTGATCGACCAGATCGCTGATGACCATCGCGCCGGGCGGGCGGAACATGGCCGGACGCTGTGGCAGCTGATGATGCTGGAGCGCTCGCTGGCGCGGCTGTTCGGCTGACGCACTAGAAGCTGTAGACCAGCGAGGCGCGGCTGATCGTGTCGGTGCTGACGCTGCCCGCCGGCGGCATGCTCTCGTATTGGACGTTGTAGGAGAACTGCGCCGACAATGGGCCGAACAGCTTGGCGTTGAGCGCGGTGGTGCCGCTCAACGTGCTGTTGAAATGCTGGAAATAACCGTCGGCCTGCTGCGTCAGCGTGATCGACGAATTGATCTTCCAGCTGAAATCGACCGAGCCGCGCGTGGCGATGCTCGACTGCACCGTGTGGTCGGTGAAGGCGGTGTAGCGATAGGCGGGGCCGAGTTCGAGGTCGAGCTTCAGGTCGGGCCGCTTCAGCACGCTGTAGCCGGCACCGACCGATTCCGAGAAACGCGTGAAATAGCCCGAGAAGCGGTCGCTTTCGAACTGCGTCGAGCCGTAGATATAGGACCGGTCGTCGACCTTGTAGTTGGGCTCGTACGACGCGAAATAATGTTCGCGCGTCGTGACGTGATTGTTTTCCTGATAATCCGCCTGCAGGTGCAGCTTGTGGCGCCATTGCAGGCCGTCACGCTCCAGATCGACGGCGCCGCTGAGGCCGACGCCGGGACTGTTGCCGGTGTTCAGCCAGCCACCGAGTGTCGCCTTGCCGGCCCAGAGGTCCAGGAAGTCGGCTGCCTCGACCTTCGCCTCATGCGCCTTGGTGCGCGCCTCGCGCCAGGCGGTGACCTGGTCGTTGATGGTCTTCTCGCTCTGCGGGGCGGCCTTGGCGGCATATTTGGCCACCACCCCGACTTCGGAATCGTTGCCCGAGGCCATGGCCTTGTCCAGCATGTCCTGCACATAGGCAGGGACCGGCGCTCCCTTGCTGACCTGGGGGTCAGGC
>JBQCHA010000064.1:0-2998 GCA_051955175.1 Sphingomonas sp. | reverse complement strand
ATCTGCGCGGTGACCAAGGCGATCCGGCCGACGCCGCGATCGACCGCGACGCTGTTCCACGGCTCGCCGACGCAGATGCCGTCGATCTCGCCGGCGGCGAGCGCGTCGGCCGCGAAGGGCGGGCTGATCGTGACGATCTCGACGTCGTGATCGGGCCGGACTCCGACCGCCGCCAGCCAGTAGCGCAGCATGTAATTGTGGCTCGAATAGCGATGGACCACGCCAAAGCGCAGCGGCTTGCCCGCAGCCGCGCGCGCGATCGCGACTTGGCGGAGCCGTTCGCCGACTGCGCGTGGGTCGCCGAGTCGTTCCCCTTCGAGCGTCTCTTGCGCGAGCGGGATCGAGAAAGTGATCGCGTTGCCGTTGAGCCCGAGCACGAACGGCACGGCGATCTCGGCGGCCGGGCGCCCGCGGCCGAGCGCGGTGGCGATCGCCAGCGGCGCGATCATGTGCGCGGCATCTGTATGGCCGTATAGCAGGCGGTCGCGCACCGTCGCCCAGCTGAGATCGCGCACCAGCTCGATTTCGATTCCGTGGGCTGCCGCAAAACCGCGCTCGCGTGCCAGGATCGGCAGCGCGGCGTCGACCAGCGGCAGGAAGCCGATCCGGATACGGTCGAGCGTCACTGGTCGTCCCCCATCAAGGCTGCGCTGGTGATGATTGCTTCCGCCACCTCGGCGATACGGCGGTTCGACTGCATCGCGTGGCTGCGCAGCAAGGCGTAGGCGGCCGGCTCGTCGATCCCGCGCCGGCGCATCAGGATCGCCTTGGCCTGATCGACGGCCTTGCGGTCGGCGAGCGCATTGCGCGCTTCGTGCAATTCGGCCTGGAGCCGCGAGAAGGCGTTGAATCGCCGGACCGCTAAGTCGACGATCGGCATGATCCGCTGCTTCGACAGGCCGTCGATGATATAGGCCGACACACCGGCATCGATCGCCGCGGCCGTGGCCTCCGGATCGCTCTGATCGACGAACATCGCGATCGGGCGGGCGAGTGCGCGCGACACCGCGAAATATTCCTCCAGCACGTCGCGGCTGGGATTTTCGAGGTTGATCAGCACGACTTCGGGGTTGGCCGCCTCGATCTGTGCAACCAGTGCATGCGCATTGTCGATCAGGACGAGATCGTCGAGCCCGGCTTCGCGCAATCCGTCCGAGATGATCGCGGCGCGCGTCGTGCTGGTGTCGAGGATCGCGATCCGCATCGCCCGACCATATGCTGCGCCGCAGCAAGGCGCCAGAGAAACTCGCTATTGGTGACGAGGCAGAGGCGCCGGTCCGGCACCGAAGCTTGCCGGTGTCGGCCAGAACGTAAAGGGGTGTGGCGGTGCTGTCAGACTAACGCGAACTCGTCTCTCCACGATGGAGTCCGCTCTTTGAGGGCGGGCGCCTAGACTCGTTTTCTGATTGATTGAATCGAATGGGGATTCCCAAGCGGGTTGAGATCTGATTCAACCTGGTGGCTGGGGATGGAGGCCAGCGATCATGGCGAGACCCTATTCGAATGATCTCCGGGAGCGAGCGGCGTCGGCGGTGGCGTCGGGCCGCAGCTGCCGGGAGGTGGCATCGTTGTTCGGGGTGAGCGTGGCGAGCGTGGTGAAGTGGTCGCAGCGCCAGCGAGCGACGGGCAGTGCGGCGTCGCGCCAGATGGGTGGTCACCGCAAGCGTCTCCTGGAGCCGCACCGGGCGCTGGTGATCGAACGTGTGAGGGCGGTTCCGGACATCACGCTCAAGGCGTTGGTGGCCGAGCTGGCGGAGCAGGGCATCGTGACCAGCACGGTATCGGTGTGGCGGCTGGTGCGCTCGGAAGGGCTGCGCTTCAAAAAAAACGCTGTTCGCCATCGAGCAGCTGCGGCCGAAGGTCGCGCGCAGGCGAGAACAGTGGAAGAAGTATCAGGGCCGGCTTGATCCCCGGCGCCTGGTCTTCATCGACGAGACCTGGGCCAAGACCAACATGACGCCGATCCGCGGCTGGGCGCCACGAGGGACAAAGCTGGTCGCTCGCGCGCCGTTCGGCAAATGGCGCACGCTGACCTTCCTTGCAGCGTTGCGGCACGACCGGATCGATGCGCCCTGCGTCCTCGACGGACCGATCAATGGCCTCAGCTTCACGGCCTGGGTCGAGCAGTTCCTCGTGCCCACGCTCAAACCCGGCGATGTCGTCATCATGGACAACCTCGGCAGCCACAAGGGCCACGCCGTCCGCAAGGCGATCCGCTCGGCCCGGGCAAAGCTGCTGTTCCTGCCGCCATACTCGCCCGATCTGAACCCGATCGAGCAGGTCTTCGCCAAGCTCAAGCTGCTGCTTCGAAAGGCAGCCGAGCGATCTGTCGATGCAACCTGGCGCCGCATCGGCACTCTGCTCGACGCCTTCCCACCCCACGAATGCGCCAACTACTTCAGAAACTCCGGATACGCTTCAACCTAAGTGAAAACGACTCTAAAGCGACCGAAAACGGCGGCTCCGACGCAGCGGCGTCGAGATCGCCCTTGGCTTCGACCTTCGCCCCGGTCATCCCGTTTCGGGCCAGCCTCCGCCGTCGCCCCTTGTCAGCGCCTGCGTTTTGCGGAAACCAACCCGGATGAACATTCCGTCCGCAACCGACGACGATACCGTCCTGTCCCGCCCCGCCAATCTCGTTGCGTCGGAGATCGACGGCGAAATGGTCATTCTGAATGTCGACAGCGGCTATTTCTTCCAGCTCAATCAAATCGGTTCGCGCATCTGGGAAGCCCTCGATACGCCGATGACGGTCGGCGCCTTGTGCCGCACGATGCAGGGCAGATTCGACGTCGATCCGGAAACCTGCCTCGGCGATGTCACCGCGTTCGTCGGTTCGCTGATCGACAACGACCTGGTGACGGTCGAGCCCCGAGCCGGCTGAGGTTTAGCCCTGGCGCGCGCTATGGTCGCGCAGGAAGCGCAGCACCATCGCCTCGCCGACCTGGTCGGACTGGCGCCGCATGCGTTGCGGCGGCACGGCAGCGGGTCGCCCCAG
>JBQCHA010000063.1:0-24578 GCA_051955175.1 Sphingomonas sp. | reverse complement strand
TCCCCGTACGGCGGTTTAGCAAACCGCTGGTTTCAGCCACTCACCCACGTCTCCGGATGCGCCGAGCGGCGGCTATAGCGACGCATCGGGCGGTGATCAATGCCCGGAATCGCTGCCGTCGGACGCGAAATCGACTCGGATCATCGCGGCGTTCATTGCGTGGTCAGCCCGGAGGTGGTTAATCGGGTGCGCCTGAATTCCCGGGGGGTTGTATTATGCGCCGTTTGTTGTCCCAGTCCGTCCTTGCCGTCACGGCGTTGCTGTGCGCCGCCGCGCCGGCCGCTGCCCAGGTGAAGACGGTCGATCCGAACCAGGCGATCGACAGCGATCTGACCCCGCAGAGCCAGCAGCAGGCGCCGCAACAGGCCTATCCGGCGCAGCAACAGGTGCAGCCGCAGCAGACCGTACCCCAGGGTGATTACGCGCCGCAAAACGAGCAGCCCAGTTACCAGCCGCAACCCTATCAGACGCCGCCGAGCCAGACCGCACCAGGCAATGGCTATGCGCCGCAGACGGGCGCTCCCGCCCAGGCGGACAATGGCGCGAGAGAGCAGACCACGCAGTCGGCCGACACCTATGATCGCGACGACCTGATGAGCGCTGCCGAGGGCGTGTTCGGCAAGGGCGCCGAGGGGCTAGCCGGCATCCTGGAGAAAATCCTCAAGGACCAGGGCCGCCCCAATGCCTATATCGCCGGGCGAGAGGCGTCGGGCGCGTTCGTCGTCGGCCTGCGCTATGGCTCGGGCCTGCTCTATTCCAAGATCGAGGGGCAGAAGCCGGTCTATTGGACCGGACCGTCGGTCGGGTTCGACGTGGGCGGGGACGCCAACAAGGTGTTCGTGCTGGTCTACAACCTCTACGACAGCGAGGACCTGTTCAAGCGGTTCCCGGCGGGCGAGGGGCATCTCTATTTCGTCGGCGGTTTCTCCGCTTCGTACCTACGCTCGGGCAATGTCGTGCTGATCCCGGTGCGGCTCGGCGTCGGCTGGCGCGCGGGCGTGAACGTCGGCTACATGAAGTTCTCGCACCATGAGAAGTGGCTGCCGTTCTGACGCACCGCATCGGGCGCGGATGATCCTTTCGGGTAGGTGAGGCGTTGTCGGCTCCTGTGTATCCACGGGAGAGTAACCGATGCCCCGACTGAAGACCGGCGCCTTTTCGAGGATCGCGCTGGGGGGCGCGCTGTTGCTGGCGGGGTGCGGTGGCCAGTCCGCAGACGGCAACAACGCCACGCAAAACACGGCGATGGCCAACAACTTGGCTGTCGACAATCTCGCGGGCACCAACGGCGGGGACAGCGGCACGGCGCTCGGCAATGGCAGCGTCGTGGTGGAGGACGAGAGCAGCGCGCCGGCGGTGGAGATCGTCACCGTGCCCAGCCCGGCGCCGGCGGCGAGCAGCAGCGTCGCCGCGCCCCTGACCGCTGCCGCCACGGCCGAGAAGGAAATCTCCTCGGGCACCGGCATCACGCGGGTGCGTCAGCCGGACGGCTGGGCCTGGATGCGCAATGGCCGCATCATCCGTACCGCCTCGACCGACGGCCATCGCGTCGCCTATTTCCATGAGGGCGCCGCCTCGCCGTACCTGGTCCAGCAGGACGGCCGCGCCTATGCCTATTCGGACGGCAAGATCACCCGCGAATATGATGATCGCGGCCGCGCCAGCGCACCAACGACGCAGCACCGGCGCGAAGCGCAGCAATTGGCGCAGGATGCCGATCACCACCGCGCCGCCGCCGAGCAGGTCGGCCGCACCGCCTCGCGGACGACGGATCGTCGGCAGACCGGCGCGAACGGACAGGCAGCGGATTCGCAAAACAGAGACAGTCGCGACAGCCGCAGCGGATCGGGTGGAGGCGACCAGCGCCGCACGCGCCAGCCGGGAACGTCGCAGGATCCAAGCGGTACCTCCGGACGCGACGGTTACGGCACCAACGGTACCGGCGGTGCCTCGCCCTCAGACACGCGCGACGGGAGTCGGCGCGATTACCGCACGAGGACCGAGGCGGCCGCGGCTCATTGAGCTGCCGGCGGACCCGCCGGCGGCAGGGTAACGACGAACAGCGCCCCCCCGGTCGCTGATCGAAGCTCGATCGTGCCTCCCGCCGCGGCGAGCAGCGAGCGCGCAATCGCCAGGCCCATGCCGGTGCCGCCGCTGTCGCGCCGCGCCGTGAAGAATGGCTCGAAGATGCGCTCGCGATCGCTTTCGGCGATGCCCGATCCATCGTCCGATACCGCGATGACGATCTGGTCGCCTTGATGGCTCAGCCCGATCGTCACCGCGCCCGCGCCCGCCTGGCGGCTGTTTTCGATCAGCGTGTCGAGGATGGTCTCGAGCACGCCCGGTGCGATCTGCGCCGGCGGCAGGGGGGAGGCGCCGTCGAGACGGATGGTGAAGCTTGCGGAGCCGAGACCATCCGCCACCTTGCGCGCGGTGGAAAGCACATCGGCGCGCGCGCCGGCTTCGGCTTCGGCCATGTCGGCGCGCGCAAGGTCAAGCAGCCGCTGGACCAGCCGGGCGAGCCGCGCTGCATCCGCCGCGGCGTTGGCGATGAACCGGCGGCGCTCCGCCTCGCTCATCGTCGCGCCATGCTCGTCGAGCAGTTCGAGCGCGCCGCGGATGCCGGCGAGCGGCGTCTTGAATTCGTGGCTGACGGCGGCGGCGAGGTCGCGCAGATAATGCGAGCGGCGCTCTATCCGCTCCGCCATGATCCGGAAATTGTCGTAGAGCTGCGCGATCTCGATCGCCGCGGTGGGCGGCGTTTCCGGCACCTCGACGCGGCCCAGCGCGACCTCGCGACTGGCCGCGCCCAGCGCCGCGATCGGCCGCGCGATGCCGCGCGACAGCAACCCGGCCAGGACCAGCAGCACGAGCAGGATCAGCGCGACCCCGACGATGATCTTACCCCGATCCTGGTACAGGCCGAGGAACAACCCGCGCGGCGTGCGCGACAGCAGCACGATGCCGATCACGCGGCCGTGCAGCAGCACCGGCCGCGCATGGTGCAACCGGACGCCCCAGGTGCGGCTGATCATCTCGACCCAGCGATGCGGCTCGCGGTCGGTGCGGTGGCGCAGCACCGTCGCGCTGTGGCCCCTCATCGCCGCGCGGACCTCGGGCAGCGCCGCCAGGTTGCGAGCGACATCGTCGCGGCCCAACACCACGGTCCCACGCGCGTCGAGAATGCGCGTCGCCGCCAGCGTCACTGCGGCGGCATCGCTGGCCACCGGCAGCATCGCACGCGCGACGCGCGCGGCGTGTGCGTCAGGGGCCACCCCTTCGACGCCCCGCGGCTGCGGCGGCAGGATTGGCATGGTGCGCAGGTCGATCGTCGGCGGTTCGGGCGCCAGCGGCGCACCGGCGCGGTCCGATGCGCCGCCCAGCCAGTCGACCCGATAGGTGGCGGCGAGCACCGCCGACTGCGCGATCAACTCGGCCTCGGTCTGCTGCACGATGGTGTTTTCGTAGACGCGCAGCGTCAGCGCCGCGACGCCGGGCAGCGCCGCCACGAACAGCAGCGTGCCGAACAGGATGGTGCGCAGCGTCAGCGCCGGCCAATGCGCCTTCGCCACCGCCTTCAGTTGGCGGATCATCCGCAGCCGCCGATGCGATAGCCGATCCCGGCGCGGGTCTCGATCAGATCGTCGGCGCCGACCGCGGCGAACTTCGCGCGCAGGTTGCGGACGTGGCTGTCGATCGTGCGATCGGTGACGGCAAAGCCCGGCCCGTGCAGCCGGTCAATGATCGTGTCGCGCGAGAACACGCGTGCCGGGCTGCCGGCGAGCAACAGCAACAGCTGGAATTCGGTTGCGGTCAGCGGTACCGGCGCGTCGTCCCAGCGTGCCTCCCACGCCTCGCGGTCGAGGCTCAACCGGTGGTGATGGACGCGCGCGGGTTGCTCGGCTTGGACGCTACGGCCGCGCTTCAGGATCGCACTGACGCGCGCGACCACTTCGCGGGGCGAGAAGGGCTTCACGACATAATCGTCGCCGCCGATCTCGATGCCGACGATGCGGTCGATCTCGTCGTCGCGCGAGGAGAGGAACAGGATCGGCAGGTCGGCTTGGCGGTCGCCGCTCGCGCGCAACCGGCGGCAGAGGTCCAGCCCGTTCATCCGCGGCATATTGATGTCGAGCACCATCAGGTCGGGCGGGTCGCCGGCAATCGAGGCCAGTGCCGCTTCGCCGTCCGCCGCCTCGCCGACGGTCATGCCTGCCTTGGCCAACGCAAAGGCGAGCAGTTCGCGGATGTGCGGATCGTCATCGACGACGAGGATGCGGTGGCTCATCGTGGCCATGGTGAAGCTCCGGCGCGCATAGTCAATCGGCCATGGGGCCTCGGCATCGGCGCCTGATGGCGGCGTTGTGGAGATTGTGTGCAGGCGGTTCGGGCGGCCCTATCGCCGTCGCGGGCGACCGCGGCTAAGCTGCCGGCCACATCGGGAGGACGGCACATGGGCACGGCACTCATCACGGGCGCGTCGGCGGGGCTGGGCGCGCAGTTCGCGTTGGCGCTCGCGGCAAAGGGGCAGGACGTGATCCTCGTCGCGCGGCGGCAGGAGCGGCTCGACGAGCTGGCGGAGACGATCCGCAGCCGCCACGGCGTTAGCGCTCACGTCTTCGCGGCGGATCTGGGGACAGGCGATGCCGTGAACGAGCTCACAACAGCCGTGGCGCGGCAGGGGCTGACGGTCGACACGCTGGTCAATAACGCCGGCTTCGGCGCGCGCGGTGCCTTCGCCGCGCTCGACCGTGGGATGCAGGCGTCGATGATCGACCTCAACTGCCGCGCGCTGGTGGAGCTCAGCCATGCCTTCCTCCCCGGCATGCTGGCGGCGGGGCAGGGGGCGATCCTCAACGTCGCCTCGACCGCTGCCTTCCAGCCGGGACCTTGGATGGCGGTCTATTACGCGACCAAGGCGTTCGTGCTGAGCTTCTCCGAGGCGCTGCACGAGGAGGTGAAGGATCGCGGCGTGCGCGTCTCCGCTTTGTGCCCGGGGCCGACGCGCACCGAATTCGCCGATGTCGCGGACATGGGCGACAGCGAATTGTTCAAGCGCTTTGCCAGCCCGCCGGAGAAGGTCGTCGCCGACGGGCTGAAGGCGCTGGATGCCAACCGCGCGGTGGCGGTGTCGGGCGCGATGAACAAGCTGATGGCGGGCTCGATCCGCTTCACGCCGCGCGGTGTTGCCCGGCGCATCGCCGGATCGCTGCAAAAGGCGCGTCAGGCCTGACCGAGCGCCGCGCGCGCATCGGCTTCCGCGGCGGCATGGATCGCCCAGAAATCGACGACCGGCCGGTCCGCGACGCGCGCTTCCAGCACCGCCAGATGCGCTTTCCAGCCGCCGCCGAAATTGCGCGCGTCGTCGGCGCCGCGCAGGCCGCGATGCGTGAGCACCAGGCGTGTGCGATCCCCTTCGGGCGACAGCTCGAACGTCACCGTGCCGGCTTCGCCACCGACCCAGCTGAAGACCAGGCGACGCGGTGCCTCCGCTTCGATGATGCGTTCGCTCCACCGCTTGCCGACATTGCCGGCGAAGCGCTCGGGCATCGCTACCGGGCGATCGGAGAGGCGATCGTGGTCGAAGGTGAATTCGATGCTGCCGCCCGCGCGGGCATCGGTGGCACCGCCCATCAGCCAGCGCGCGCGCAATCCGTCGTCGACCAGGAAGCGCCACACGGTCTCAATGGGCGCGTCGAGCAATCGTTCGAAGCGCAATTCGTGCGCGGTGATGACATCGGCATCAGCCATGATCGGTCTCCATCAGTGGGGCCAGGCTGGCGAGGATCATCGTCCAGCCGTTGCGGGTTGCCTGTTCGAACTCGGTCCACACGCCCTCGTGTGTCAGCGTCAGTCGCGTGCCGTCGCCATGCGGCGCGATCGCCACGGTGACGCGGGTCCATTCGTCGGCGACCGGCCCGCCGGCGATGCACGCCTTGAACAGGAAGACGAGGCGGTGCGGCGGCTCGATCGCTTCGTAACGCAGGCGGTGCAGCGCCTCCTTGTCGCCGCGCCGCTCGACGATCAGCGCCGCGCCGCCGACGCGCGCGTCGATCTCGACCGTCACCATCGCGCCTTCCGGCGTCGCGAAGAGGAAGCGCCGCACCTGCGCGGGGTCGAGCCAGGCATCGAACAGGCGCTGCGGCGCCGCCGCGAAATCCCGCGTGATCGTCACCACCGGGCGATCGGACACGATCGTC
The DNA here is from genome assembly GCA_051955175.1 of Sphingomonas sp. Classification (GTDB taxonomy): domain Bacteria; phylum Pseudomonadota; class Alphaproteobacteria; order Sphingomonadales; family Sphingomonadaceae; genus Sphingomonas. The sequence continues at coordinate 18,378 of JBQCHA010000063.1, read as the reverse complement.
ATCCGTCGCTCTCCTGTTCCTCGGCGATCAGCTCTTCCAGCAGGTCGAGGCTGGCGTTCCAGAACCGCTCCCATTGCCGCAGCCACGCTTGCACCTCGGCGAGCGGGGCCGCCTTCAGCCGACAGAGCTGGCGGCGGCCGGCCTTGCGCCGTTCGATCAGCCCGGCGCGCTCCAGCACGCCGACATGCTTGGCCGCGCCGGCGAAGCTCATCGCATAGGGCTCGGCCAGCTCGCCGATGCTGCGCTCGCCCGACGCCAGCGTCGCCAGCATGCCGCGGCGGGTGGGATCGGCCAGCGCCGCGAACGTCATGTCGAGTCGTTCAACCATGAAGTTGAATATTGCAGACGCGGGCAGGATGGTCAACCGATCGGTTGAGCAACGAAGATCGCGCGTGACGATCAGCAAATCATTTGCTTTAAGCGTGACATGACGACCCGTCTGAGCCGCATCGCCGGGCTGCTATCCGCTGCCGCCCTTATCGCCACCAGCAGCGCGATCGCCGCCCCGCCGGGGACGTCCAGCGCCTACGACGCGGTCGATCCCATGATCGGGACGAGCGGGGGCGGGCACACCTTCCCCGGCGCCACCGCACCGTTCGGCATGGTGCAACTGAGTCCCGACACCGAGATCAAGAATTTCAAGCAGAGCTATCCCTGGGCCGCCGGCTACCAGTACAAGGATCCGACGATCCTGGGCTTCAGCATGACCCATTTCTCGGGCGCGGGGCACAGCGATCTCGGCGATTTCCTGATCGCGCCGGCGGTGGGCGACACTGCCGCGGTGAAGCTTGATCCGGGGGAGTCGTCGAAGCCGGGTTCAGGCTACCGCTCGCGCTTCAGCCACGATACCGAGGTGGCGCATCCCGGCTATTATGCGGTCACGCTGTCCGACGATCATGTGCGTGCCGAGATGACTGCCGGTACCCGGATCGGCGTACATCGCTATACCTTCCCGGCCGACCAGGCGGCGCACCTGATCCTGGACATGCGGACGAGCATCTACAACTATCCCGGCAAGGTGTTGTGGTCGTCGCTGCGCATCCTGCCGGACGGCACGGTGGTCGGCAGCCGCCAGACGCGCGGCTGGGCGCCCGATCGCAAGCTGTATTTCGCGATGCGCTTCTCGGCGCCGCTACAGAACCATGCGTTTGTCGATAAGGGCGACGACGTCGTCTACAAGGGCTTCCAGGGGCCGGGACGCGATCAGGACGACATCCCCTATATCCACGGCCGCGACCTCGTCGGCCGGTTCGATTTCGGCAAGCTCGCCAAGCCGCTGGAAGTGCGGATCGCGATCTCCTCGGTCGATCAGCAGGGGGCAATCGCCAATCTCGCGTCGGAGCCCGGCGATTTCGATCAGGTGCACGCCAAAACGGTCGCGGCGTGGCAGTCGGCGCTCGGCGTGCTCGACATCGACGCGCCCAAGGACATGCGCACCACGCTCTACACCGCGCTGTATCACACGCTGCTGGCGCCGTCGGTCGCCGGCGACGTCGACGGGCGATACCGCGGGCCGGACAATCAGGTGCATAAGGCCGACGGCTTCACCTTCCACTCGACCTTCTCGCTGTGGGACACGTTCCGCGCCGAACACCCGCTGATGACGATCATCGAGCCGGAGAAGCGCAACGCCGACTTCATCAACTCGCTGATCGCCAGCCAGCAGGACAGCCCGTTCGGCATCCTGCCCGTCTGGCAGTTCCAGGGGCGGGAGACCTGGTGCATGATCGGCTATCACGCCGTGCCGGTGATCGCCGACGCTTACCTGAAGGGGCTGAAGGGCTTCGATGCCAACAAGGCGCTCGACGCGATGGTCGCCAGCGCGACCTATGGGCCCTATGGCGACCTGAAGGATTACATGAAGCTCGGCTATGTGCCGATCGACCATGAGCCCGAGGCGGCATCGAAGACGGTCGAATATGCCTATGACGACTGGACCATCGCGATGATGGCCAAGAAGATGGGCCGCGACGACATCGCCGCGACCTTCTTCAAGCGCGCGCAAAACTGGCGTAACAGCTTCGATTTCAAGCAGGGCTGGGTGCGGGCGCGGTTGTCCAACGGCCAATTCCGCGAGCCGTTCACGCCGACCTCGATCAAATACGGATCGGATTATACCGAAGGCAATGCCTGGCAATATTCGTGGTTCATGCCACAGGATGAAGGCGGCCTGATCAAGGCATTGGGTGGCGACGCAGCGACGGTGAAGAAGCTCGACGCCATGTTCAATTACGACAATTCGAAGCTCGATTATTCGGATTCGGAGGATATCGCCGGCCTGATCGGCCAATATATCCACGGCAACGAACCGAGCCATTCGGTCGCCTATCTCTACGAATATGCCGGCCAGCCCTGGCGCACGCAGGAGCGGCTGAAGCAGATCGTCGACAGCCAATACCGGCCGACGCCCGACGGCTTTGCCGGCAACGACGACCTGGGCCAGATGTCGGCATGGCTGCTGTTCACCTCGATGGGCTTCTACCCCGTGACGCCGGGCACCGGCCAATATGTCATCGGTCGCCCATTCGCCGACCGTACGGTGATCAACCTGCCGTCGGGCAAGCATTTCACCGTGCTGGCCGACAATCTGTCGGACGCGAACAAATATGTCGGCCAGGTGCTGCTCGACGGCAAGCCGCTCAACCGCACCTACATCACGCACGACGAGATCGAGCGCGGCGGCACGTTGCGCTTCGTCATGCAGGCGACACCGAACAAGACCTGGGGCACCAAGGTCAGCGAGCGGCCTTATTCGATGACCGGATTCGGGAAGTAAAATCCCTCCGCAGGGGGAGGGGGATCGCCGAAGGCGGTGGAGGGGGTGTCGCCGCTAGTGCCTACACCCCTCCGTCAGCCCTGGGGGCTGCCACCTCCCCTTGCAGGGGAGGATTTCAGAGGAACGGATACAAGGCGCCAGCGATCCAGCGGCCTTCGCTGCGCAGCACGCCCCAGGCGCGGGCGGCGGCGCGGCTGTCCATTGCCTCGATGCCGGGGCCGCGCGCCTCGATCGCCTTCACGAACGCGAGCGGCGGCCGCACCAGCGTCGGGCCGGTGCCGATCAGCAGGAATTCGGGCAGCGGATCGAGCGTCAGCAGCGCGGCGACGTCCGTTTCGCCTAGCTCACCGATCGGCGGCGGCGTCCAGCCGTCGGCACGGCGCGGAGTGATCAGCAGCGCGTGGTAGATATTTTCGTCGATGCGGAACCCGCCGCGGGAGAAGCCCTGGATCAGCGGGCCCTCGGCGGCGGGGTCGCGGTCGACGCGCATCAGCGGTCGCTTTGCGGCGTAATGCGCTCCGCCCGGTCGCTCACCGCCGGCTTCGCCTGCGGCGGCTCGGCGCGCAGACCGAGCGTGATCAGCAGCGACGAGGAGACGTAGATCGACGAATAGGTGCCGACGATCACGCCCAGGATCATCGCCGCGGTGAAGCCGCGCAGCACGAAACCGCCGAACAGCAACAGCGCACCCAGCGCCAGGATGATGGTGAGCGAGGTCATTACGGTCCGCGGCAGCGTCTCGTTGACCGACAGGTTGACGATCTCGCGCATGTCCATCTTGCGATAGCGCCGCATGTTCTCACGAATGCGATCGTCGATCACGATCTTGTCGTTGATGGAGTAGCCGATGATCGTCAGCACCGCGGCGACGATGTTGAGATCGAATTCCCACTGCATCAGCGCGAAGAAACCCAGCGTCATCAGCACGTCGTGCAGAATCGCGACCACGGTCGACACGCCGAACTGCCACTCGAAGCGGAAGATGGCGAACAGGCCGATTGCGAAGATCGCCACCAGCACCGCCATCACGCCGCGATGGATCAGCTCGTTGGACACCTTGCCCGACACGGTGTCGTATTTGGCAAAGGTCGCGCCGGGGAAGTTCTGCGCCAGCGCGGTCTCGACCTTCTTCACCACGGCATTGGTGCGGCCTTCGTCGGTGCCCTGCGCCTGCGGTAGGCGGATCGAGATGATCTTCGGGTCGCCGAACGGCTGCAGCGCGGCATCGCCGACGCCGAGCGAATCGATCGTGCTGCGCACCTGGTCGAGCGGCGGCGCGGTGACGAAATGCTCCTCGATCATCAGGCCGCCTTTGAAGTCGACGCCCATGTTGAGGCCGCGCGCGAACACCAGCGCCAAGGCGCCGATCGTCAGCAGCGTTGTCACCGCGAACGCGATGTAGCGCAGCCGGACGAAATCGATGTTGGTGTTGTCGGGGACGAGTTTCAGCAAGCGCATGGGATCGGTCCCGCTCTCAAATATGGATTTCGCTGGGGCGATTGCGGCGAAGCCACAGCGCGACCAGCATGCGGGTGAAGGTGACCGCCGTGAACACCGACGTGGCGATGCCGAGCAGCAGCACGATCGCGAAGCCCTTGATCGGGCCCGAACCCAGGATCAGCATGATCAGGCCGGCGATGGCGTGCGTCACGTTCGCCTCCAGAATGGTGCGGCTGGCTTCCTTGTAGCCCAATTCCACCGATTGTACGACGCCGCGCCCGCGCCGGCGCTCCTCGCGGATGCGTTCGTTGATCAGCACGTTCGCGTCGACCGCGGTACCGATCGTCAACACGAAGCCGGCAATGCCGGGCAGCGTCAACGTCGCGTTGAGCAGCGCCATCACGCCAAGGATGACGAACAGGTTGATGGCCACGGCAAGGTCGGCATAGAGCCCGAACCGGCCATAGGTCACCGCCATGAAGACGATCACCGCGGCCAAGGCAATCGCCGATGCGACGATGCCGGCGTGGATCGAGTCGTTGCCCAGCTCGGCGCCGACGGTGTGTTCCTCGATCACCTTCAGGTTGACCGGCAGCTTGCCCGATCGCAGCGCGATGGCAAGGTCGTTGGCGCTGGCGACGGTGAAGCCGCCGCCGGAGATCGATGCCGATCCGCCGAGAATCGGCTCGTTGATGTTCGGCGCCGAGATCACCTTGTTGTCGACGATGATCGCGAAGGGCTTGCCGACATTCTGCTGCGTCACGCGCGCGAAGCGGCGGCCGCCTTCCGAATTGAACTGGATGGTGACGTCGGGCTGGTTGTTCTGGTCGTAGGATTGCTTGGCGTCGCTCAGCATCTCGCCGGAGATGATCGTCTCGCGATGCACCGCGATCATCTGCTGCGGGTTGTCGGCCATCGCCAGCAGCTCGTCGCCGACCGGCGCGATGCCCTTGGCGACCAGCGACTGGTCGGCCGTGGTGTCGACCATCTTGAATTCGAGCTTGGCGGTCTTGCCGATCAGGTCCTTCAGCTGCTGCGGGTTCTGCAGGCCCGGCACCTGGACGACGATGCGATCGCTGCCTTCCTGGACGATCGTCGGCTCTTTGGTGCCGAGCGCGTCGATGCGGCGCCGCACGACGTCGGTCGCATCGGACATGGCGTTCTTGATCGCCTGCTCCAGTCCCGCCTTCGTCGGCGTCAGCACGAAGCGGGTCGAATCGACCACGTTGATGTCCCAGTCGCGCTGGCCGGTCATGCCGACGCCGCTGCCGGTGATCTTTAGCAGCCGCTCCCGCGCCGCGTCGACCTGCGATACGTCGCGGACCATGAAGCTTAGCTGGCCGTTGCGTACCGACACGTCGCCGATCGCGATCCTGGGCGTGCCGGTGCGCATTTCCTGCGCCACCTGGTCGCGCATCTGGCTGAGGCGCGACTTGGCGAGATCGGCGGTATCGGCCTCCAGCAGCAGGTAGCTGCCGCCAGCAAGGTCGAGACCCAGGTTGACGCGGTTATGGATCGGCCACTTGGCAGTGGTCGTTTCGGGGAAGAAGCTGGGGATCGCCAGCGCGGCGAGCGCGGCGAGCAGCACGACGATCGAGGTGATCTTCCAGCGGGGAAAGTCGAGCATGGCTCAGTCGTTCGCCGGCTTGCCGCCGATCGGGGCAACCCCGGTCAGCGTCGATTTGACCACGCGCACGCGAACGCCCTGGGCGATCTCCACCTCGACGATGTCGTCGGCGACCTTGGTCACCTTGCCGACGATGCCGCCGGCGGTGGTGACCTCGTCACCTTTCTTGACGGCGTTGATCGCCGCCTGCTGATCGCGCATCCGCTTGGTCTGCGGTCGGATCATCAGGAACCAGAAGGCGATGAAGATGAGCACCAGCGGCGCGAAGCCGATGAGCGTACCGATAAGACCACCGTTGGCGGCAGTGGCACCGGCGGCTTGGGCATAGGCAGGTGTTGCGAACATGGCGTCCTGAAAAGGCGTGGGTGAGCGGGACGGGAGTCCTGCTCTGTCAAGCGCCGCGCGCTATCACCTCAACCCGCCATGCGCAACATTCGGCTCGCCGCATGGCGAGACGGGTTGCATCGCCGGCCGCAGAGCGATAGAGGCGCCGCTTCCGGCCGATCGTGTCGGAAATCAAGGTCGGGGCGTAGCGCAGCCTGGTAGCGCATCACACTGGGGGTGTGGGGGTCGCTGGTTCGAATCCAGTCGCCCCGACCATTTTACCGCGAGATCTGCCAAGGATACGCCGCAGCGGCGCCGGCGTCCGCGAAGATTTGTCTATATCGAAATGAATGTGACCCGGCCCCGCGTCGGAAGCGGGTGAGCAGGCGCGTGCCCGATTTGCGCCGGAACCCTGCCCGCAAGGCCGTGTTCTGGAACCGACAGCCAAATCGATGCCGGGAGGGCAGCTTGCCGCAACGCACGCGCGTGTTCGCTTGGGAATGGATCGCTCCGCTGCTGATCGGGGGTGCGGCCGTGGCCGTGCTGCTCGCCATCTACGGCTATGTCTGGGCATGGGGCATCAGCGGTTCGCTGGGCGCGCTGATCGTCCTGGGATCGACCGCCATCCTGCTTCTCGCCGTGCTGCTGGTGAGTTTCGCTAAGCTGCCGCGCTGGCTCGCCATCCTGCTGCACGTCGGGATCGCGCTCGACCTGATCGGGACGGGGGCCGCAGCCTATTTCCTCGAATCGTACTGGCTGCTCGGTTTCATGGTCGTCACGGCTATTGGCTGGCTCGGCTTCCTCTTCGGTGGCGGGCGAGAGGCCTCGCGCAGCCGCCGGACGCCGGTCGCGATCGTCCTCGCGATTCCGGCGGTGGCGGTGGTGCTGATCATCGTCGCGCTCGCCTGGCCGCAGCAATGGGCGAGCCCGCCGTCATCCTCAGCGCCGGCAACGGCGCAGGCCGACACCACCTGGTCGACCTTCAACGGTGACCTGAAGGCGCAGAAATATTCGCCCGCCGGCATGATCACGCCGGCCAATGTCGCGCGGCTCCGTCCCGCCTGGGAGGTCCACACCGGCGACGTTTCGAGCGGCGGCAAGGTGCCGCACAGCTATTTCGAGGCGACGCCGCTGTTCGTGAACAACACCGTCTATATCGGGACGCCCTTCTACCGCATCTTCGCCATCGCGCCCGACACCGGCAAGGTGAAATGGATCTTCGATCCCCATGCGAAGCTGAAGGCGCTGACGCAGCCGGGCATGAAATCGCGCGGCGTGGCCTACTGGCAGGCCGCGAACCCGGTGCCGGGCCAGCCGTGCCAGAAGATCGTCTATGTCGGCACGATGGACGCGAAGCTGTTCGCGGTTGATGCCGATACAGGCAAGCCGTGCCGCGGTTTCGGCCAGAACGGCATGCTCGACGTCAACAAATGGAACAGCCAGGCGGGCAAATATCCCTTCTCGCTGCTACAGCCGCCCACCGTCTACAAGGACACCCTGTTCCTCGGCTGGGCGGGCAAGGACTGGGCGCTGCAGCAGGCGCCGGCCGGGCTGTTCTTCGCGCTCGACGCCCGCACCGGCAAGCTGAAATGGACTTTCGACCCGCTGCCGCGCGGCGAGGAGCGGCAGACGGGCACCGCCGATGTATGGGCCAGCGTCTCGGTCGATCCGCAACATGGCATCGTCTATTTGCCGGTGAGCTCGCCCAGCCCGAATTTCTACGGCGGCGCGCGCAAGGCGCCGATCCCCTACGGCACGTCGATCACCGCACTCGACGCCGACACCGGCAAGGTGATCTGGAGCCGGCAGCTCGTCCACCACGACCTGTGGGATTACGACAATGACTCGGCTCCGGTGCTGGTCGACATCCAGAAGGGCGGGAAGGTCATCCCCGCGCTCGTCCAGGCGACCAAGCAGGGTTATCTGTTCGTGCTCAACCGCCTGACCGGCGAGCCGATCTATCCGATCGCCGAAGTCCCGGTGCCGCAATCGGATGTGCCCGGCGAACAATCGGCGCCGACCCAGCCGAAGGTATTTCATCCGCAGCCGGTGATACCCGAACATTTCCCCGGCGTTTCGACGATTGCCGACATCACCAGCCTCGGCTGGTGCAGCCGCAAGGCGGGTGAATTGCGGCACGAGGGGCGGTTCACCCCGGCCAGCCTGCAGGGCACGCTGATCTTCCCGCCGACCGCCGGCGGCGTCGAATGGGGTGGCGGCGCGGTCGACCCGCGCAGCCAGACCTATGTCGTCAACAATTCCTACGTTGCGATGATCTACAAGATGATCCCGCGCCAGAAATATGACGAAATCACGAAGAACGGCGCGTCGGATGCCTATCATGCGATGATGGGCAGCCCCTACGGCTTCTACAACAAGAATTTCACCAACTGGCTGGGCATGCCGTGCTGGAAGCCGCCTTATGGATCGATCTCGGCCTATGACCTCAAGACCGGTGATCTGTTGTGGAAAGAGCCGTTCGGCCAGGTGCAGAAATACGGCTTCTTCATGCCGAAGTCATGGGGATCGGTGACGATCGGCGGGCCGCTGATCACGCGCACCGGGCTGGTGTTCATCGGCGCCTCGATGGATTCGCGCGTGCGGGCGCTCGATATGCGCACCGGCAAGGTGCTGTGGACGGGCAATGTCGACGCGCCGGCGGTCGCGACGCCGGCAACCTATGTCTACAAGGGCAAGCAGTATGTCGTCTTCTCGGCCGGCGGCACCCGCCTGCTGCTGCCCAAGGTCAGCGACCAGGTGATCGCCTACGCGCTGCCGTGACGATCCGGCGGCCCGGCGATCGATCTGCCGGGCCGCCCCTCTTCCGTCAGAAGCGGATCGTCACCGAGCCGCGATAGCTGCGATAGTCGAGATCTTTGCGTCCGACGGTGCTGTCCACGCCCACGTCGAACGACACGTTGCCGGCATCGTAGCGCAGCGCGCCGCCGACCTCGCCCCAGTCGCGATCGTTCGGGGCGAGCGCGAACGGGGCGAACGCGCCCGGGCCGTTGACGAAGCCGGCGTCGAAATAGCTCGGCTGCCGCTCGAAATCGTGGACGTACGCAGCATGCAGGCGAGGCTTCAGCGCCCCCGCCGAGCCGCCCAGGTCGACGCCGGCACGGCCCTGCAGCGCGTCATAGGAGGTGCGATCGACGATCAGCGCGGCGTCGCCGCCGGTCTCCGCCGCCTTGGAAAAACCGAGGTGGTTGTAGCGCAGCCCGACCTTCGGCGTGACGATCAGTCCGCCTTCGTTCCCCAGGTCCTTGCCGAGGTTGATTTCGGCGGAGGCTGCCAGCGATTGATCATGCTGGCGCAGCGTGTAATCGGCAGCGCCGACGCTGAACTGCCGCAGTGTGTCGGTCGCGTACAACCCGGCGCTCGCCTGCGAGGTAAGCGTCAGCCCGCCGAGGTCGGTCGCGCCATAGAGCGTGCCCTCGTAAAGCTTGCCCGTCGCGCGCTGGCCGGTCGCCGCGTGGCCGTTCCCCTGCGAATAAGAGAACGACAGGCCGACCACGCCGCTGGCATCGTCGGTCATTTCGCCACCGACCGCCAGGTAATAACCGTCGAGCGAGTCATGTCCCCGCGCGATCGCCGCCGGCATCGGGGAGGCATGGCCGTCGATATAGCCGCCGGCGACGTAGGCGCTGACGTTGCTCGGCAGCTTGACCGATCCCGCAGTGACCAAGCCGCCGCCGGCGTCGGTCTGTACCTCCGGCGTCAGCGGCAGGCTGCCGCTCGACAGCGCGGCCATCTCGAACGGGCGGCCGATCATCGCCAGCGTCCCGCCTGCCGCGCCGCTGCGCGCCAGCCCGATGCGGTCGCGGTAGAAGCTCGCCATGTTGTCGCTGGCCATCACGCCGAGGGAGGTCCGCGTCGTCTCGGTGAGCGGCGCCATCGCCTCCAGCGATCCCCGAATGCCCGCCACCGACATCACGTCCAATTGCCCGTACAGGCCGGCCAGCCCCGCATAATGGCTGCGGCTGCGATCGAGCAGCGACGCATAGCTGGACTGAACCGCCGAACTGGCATCCACCACCGAGCGATAGGGATGCGCCGCGATCGACAACGCGACGCTGTTCGCGTTGTAGGTGAAGGTCGGATACAGAATGGCGCTCAACGAGCTCGTGCTGTCGAAGGTGCCCTCGACGCCGCCATCTGCGGTCAGGAACGTCGCGCTGTCGCCATAATGCGGCACGTATTTGTCGATCGGCGAGACGAGCACGCTGCCGCCCACCGCCGCCATGCCAGTCGCGCCATTGTCGGCGTTTGCCTTCACCGCCAGCGTGTCGGCCTTCCCGTCGCCCGCCATGTCGATCATCAGCACCGATCCGCTGGAAAGCACGAGGTCGCCGCCGACGGTGAGCGTGCCCACCGTTCCGGCCGTGCCCGGGGCGATCATGCCGGTGATGCTGGTGAGATAGGGGGTGTTGATGCGGCCAGTACCCGACAGGCCGCCGGCCATCAGCAGGTAATCGCCCGCCGCGGTCAGCGTGCCGTCGACATTCACCAGGCCTGCGGTCTGCGTCACGTCCATCAGGCTGGTCAGCGAGCCGGCACCGGTGATGTCCAGCTTGGCACCGCTGCCGATCACCGACAGGCGGTCGATCGTGGCAGCGTCTTTCAGCGTGGTCGTGCCGTTTGCCGCCAGCGTCACGCCGAAATAGTGGCCGCGGACGTGATTGGGATTGTCGGGATCGTTGTCGATCGGCACGAAACCGGTCGCGCCGGGCAGGCCGTTCTCGAGCGTCGCCGTGGGCAGGGCGATATGACCGGATTCGCCGCTCGCCGGACCCGCCTGATATTCGACGCCGTTATAGGTCTCGATCCCGGTCGAGACGTTGTAGCAGTCGCTGGTCGTGGCCGACTGGAAGCAGATTTCGCCGAACTTGCCGCCGGTCCCGTCCACGCCATCGCCAGCATAGGTCGGGATACCGTTGACCAGTTTGCCGTTCTGGATCGTCATATAGCTGGGGTCGATGGTGGTGACCCAGTGCGACGGGTCCATCCAGTCGCCGTCACCCGGCTCGGCGCCGACATAATGGTAGTTGTTGTTGGCGGCGATCCAGTCCCAGAACAGGTACAGCGGCTGGTAGAACGAGGTCGTGCCGTAGCTGCCCGGCGGCTGCGAGGCGAAAAAGCGATCGCCGCCCGACAACACGCCGATCACCAGCTTCTGCGAATAGGCCTGATCGAGGATCAGCGGTCCGCCCGAATCGCCCTCGCCGGTCAAGCCTTCGTTGGGTAGCGCGTCGTCCTTGAATACGTTGAAATCATAGATGTTGCCGTTGAGCGTGCCGCGCTTCGGATCGTCGAAATCGAGCTGGAACAGGTTCTGCGGTAGCCCATCGGGCGATCCGAACAGGAAGGAATCGAGGTCGTCCAGCGAGCCCAGCAGGCCAATGTAATTCTCGGCGACGCGCCGGCGGAAATCGACCTGGCCGACTTCCCCGGTATCCCCGGTGCCGTTGTTGCCATAGCCGGTGACGGTGACGTGATAGCCGGTGCCGGTCGCGCCGTCGATGCTGCCCGGCGCGGGCAACTGGGACAGCAGGATCGCCCAGGTCGGCACGTTCGCGGCCGGCGTGTCGAGCGTGGCGAGGGCGACGTCGCCCTGCAGGAAGTTGAGGCCCAGGCCAAGCCGCGTCGAGGCCGGATTATAGGCGACCTGGTTCACGTTGTAGAGGTAGTTGGAAACGTCGGTCTGATAGCCGCCGTAGAGCCAGTTGCCGATCGCGGAATTGCCACGCTGGTTGTTGTTGGCCCGAAAGCCGAAGGCGATCGGCAGGCCGCCATCGGCCGCGCCATAGCCCCACGGGTCCTGAAATCCCGTCTCGTCCGGGTTCTGGTTCACGCAATGCGCGGCGAAGATGACCGTGCGCGGGTTGATCAGCGTGCCCGTGCACAGGCCGATATAGCCGTTCTGCTGATCGATCACCATCTCGCCGACGCCGTTGACGTCGGCAGGATCGAGTGCCGTGGTGGGCGTGCCGGGATCGCTGATCACGATGCTGGGGGACAGATAGGATTGCTCCGGCGGCGCAACGACCGACTGCGCGGCGGCCGGCGACGCAAGTGCGGTCGCCACCCCCATGACAGCCGCCGTTCCGAGCAGCAGATTCCGCCGATACACGTGACGCGTTACCATCGTACTCCCCCCTTGTTTGTTATTCGATATCAGGGGTATGTCGGCCCGACAGGACCGTCAACGACGGACGGATGGGCGAACATTTCGATCGCAAGGTGATGCAATCCGATCACAGTTGAAGGGCAGGCCGTCCGGCAGCGATGCAGCGGCTCGCGCGCCTCAACTGCTCAGCCGCTGGCCTGCCGGGGGCGTTGCCGACGATCGGCCCACTGGAGCGTCTTCGCCGCCAGCGCGATATTTCACAGTCTCGTCAAGAATCCGGGGGAGAATGACCTGCTGGTCACGGCCCCTCAAGCTGACGCGGCGCCATTCGGTGCGTCGTGAGTGGCCGTGGGCGCGCCGCCATCGAAACGCGCGCGCGCCGCTTCGACGCGGGCGAGGTTCTCCTCCGCCCAAATCCACACGCCGCAGAACGCCGCACCCAGGCTCGCGCCGAGGTCGGTCAGCCGATAATCGACGCGCGGCGGCACCACCGCGTGGACGGTGCGCGTTACCATGCCGTCGCGCTCCATCTGGCGCAGCGTCTGCGTCAGCATCTTCTGGCTGATGCCGCTGACCGCGCGGGCAAGCTGGGTGAAGCGCAGTTCGCCATGCTCCGCCAGCACTTCCAGGATGATCATCGTCCATTTGTCGGCGACGCGGCCGATTAGCTCGTTGACCAGCGCCTCGACCTTGGGGTCGCACTCGTCGGGCGGCGGCGTTTCGGCGATGCGGCGGGTCTTGCGTATGGTGGCGTCGCTGAACGGCAATGACGGCATGCGCTCACTCTCTTTCCCGTAAGTATGAATATTCCCGGTGCCTTCTTCCCGATGGAAGGTAGGTGATTAGATCAGGCGCTCCAAGTCGAAGGAGCATCCCATGAAGACGAGTGGCAACACCATCCTGATCACCGGCGGCGGATCGGGCATCGGCGAGGCGCTGGCGCACCGGTTCCACGACGCCGGCAACACGGTGATCATCGCCGGCCGCCGCCGCGAGGCGCTGGAGAAGGCGATCGCCGGCCGCGAGAACATGCACGCGATGACGCTGGACGTCGAAAGCGCCGAGGGCGTCGAGGACTTCGCCCGCCGCCTGCTGGCCGAGCATCCCGGCCTCAACGTGCTGATCAACAACGCCGGGATCATGCGGTTCGAGGCGCTGGATCAGCACCGCGACCTCGCCGATGCCGAGGCGACGGTCACCACCAACCTGCTCGGCCCGATTCGGCTGATCGACGCGTTGATCGACCATCTGGTGACGCAGCCCGATGCCGCGATCGTCAACGTGACCTCCGGCCTCGCCTTCGTGCCGCTGATCGCCACGCCCACCTACAACGCGACCAAGGCGGCGATCCATTCCTACACCGTTTCGATGCGCGAGGCGCTGAAGGGTCGGGTCGAGGTGATCGAACTGGCGCCTCCGGGCGTGCAGACCGAGCTGACGCCGGGACAGGAGAGCCGATCGGGCTATCAGCCGCTCGACGAGTTCGCCGACGAGGTGATGGCGCTGTTCGCCGAGCAGCCGACACCGCCCGAAATCCTGGTCGAGCGGGTGCGCTTCCTGCGGCGTGCCGAAGCGGAGGACAGGTTCGACGAAACCGTCGCGCAGCTCAACGAAATGGCCGCCAAGGCGCGTAACGGCTGAGCCCTTCGCTCACCAGGTCAAAGGAACTTCCCATGCCATTCGCCAATATCAAGGTGCCGCAGGCCGCGCTGTCGCGCGCGCAGAAGGCGGAAATCGTTCACCGGATCACCGACCTGTTCGTCGATTATTTCAGCGAGGCCGCACGCCCGCATACGATGGTGCTGATCGAGGAGGTGCCCGACGGCGGCTACGGCCGTGCCGACGAGGTGTTCGTCATCCTCGAGGCGTATCGCGCGACCGACTGACCGGCGCGCACTGTCACGCGCGGCTTGCCGCCGGTCGTGTCGCAAGCCGTTGCCTGAGCCGGGACAGCAACGCCCGGCTTTGGCGGCGGCGCGGCGCGGCGGCGCGGCAGAAGCGCAGCACCAGGTCGCCCTCGGAAATCGCCGGTTCCTGTTCGGGCGAGAAGAAGTCCACCGTGCCGTTCAATCGCACCAGCGCCACCGGCCAGGACGGCTCCGCCGTGTCGGGCGGCGGCAATTCGCCGTCGGGGCCCGCGCGTTCCATCACGAAGCCGGCCCCCGATTGCATCAGGTCGACGATGCGATCGTACCCCATGTCGCCGGCGATGATGTAGCGGCCGCGCCACTCGCGTGCGGCGGTATCCCGCTCGCTCTCGCCGGTGCTGACGAGCTGGTGGACGCGCTCGCGGCCCAGATCGGGCGCGAAGCGGGTGCAGACCAGCGCGTTATAGGCGTCGTCTGTCGTCGCGGCGAGCAGATAGGCGATGTCGCGCAGATCGGCGACTTCTTCGCCGACCACCGACAAGATCTCGGCCCGCAGCGTCTCCAGCCCGGCCAGTCGCGCCGGGCGCAGCGCCGTGAAGCTGCGATCGGCAACGATGACGGGGATGCCGGCGGTGCGAAGTGCCTCCCCGAGGGCGATCGAGAAAGATGAGGCGCCGACGATCAGCAATCCCCCCGGTCCGCCCGAGGCGAGCCCGATCCGGCGTGCCAGCGGCGCCAGCGAGAAACCGTGCAGCAGCACGGTGGCGGCGATGATCGCGAATACCATCGGCAGGACCAGCTTGGCGTCAGGATAGCCGGCCGCCGCCAGACGCTCCCCGGCGATGCCGGCGACCGCGGCGGCGACGACGCCGCGCGGTCCGATCCAGCTGACCAGCCCGCGCTCGGCCCAGGTCATGCCGGCGCCGATCGTCGCGATCATGATCGCCGCCGGCCGCGCAACGAACAGCACCACCAGCGTGGTCAGCGCGAGCGGCCAGCTGACCAGCCGCAGCACCGCCGGGTCGATATTGGCGGTCAGCAGGATGAACAGGCCGGAGACGAGGAAGACGGTGAGCGATTCCTTGAACCGCCGCAGCTCCTGCAGCCCGGTGATGTCGATATTGGCCAGCGCGATGCCGAACAGCGTCGCGCCGATCAGCCCGGTTTCCGGCTGGATCGCCTCACCCGCGGCATAGACGCCGAGCGCGCCGGCAAGCAGGATCGGCGTCTTCAGATATTCGGGCACCAGGTCGCGCTGGAACGCGGCGCGGATGCCGAACGGCGCCGCCACGCCTAGCACCGCCGCAATCCCGGCGCCGAGCAGCGCGTGCCAAGTTAGATGCAGCACGGCGGCGAGGCCGCTCATCTGCGTGGTGAGGGTGAGATAGCTCAGGATCAGCAGCGTCAGCGTCGCGCCGATCGGGTCGTTGACGATCGCCTCCCATTTCAGGAACGCAGCGGCGCGCGGCTCCAGCTTGGCCTGGCGCAGCAGCGGGATGATGACGGTCGGGCCGGTGACGACCAGGATCGATCCGAACAGGATCGCCACCGGCCATGACAGGTGCCCGACATAATGACCGGCAAGCGTGCCCAGCAGCCAGTTGAGTGGCAGCGCGATCGCGACCAATCGCAGCACCCCGGCGCCGGCCGACCGCAGCTCGCGCAGGTTGAGGTTCAGCCCGCCCTCGAACACGATGATCGCGACGGTCATGCCGATCGCCGGCTTCATCGCCTCGCCCAGCATCGCCGACGGCTTGATGAGGCCGCCGATCGGCCCCAGCAGCGCGCCGATCAGCAGCAGCGGGATGATCGCCGGGATGCGCAAGCGCCAGCCCAGCCACTGCCCGAACACGCCGATCACGGCCACGCCGGCGATCAGCAGAAGGATGGCGTCTTCCAAGCAGGAACCTTTCGCGGCGAGCAGGCTGCTCGACTGTTAGCCGGCTAATACGACCGTGGACGAGGATTGTTGCTCGCGTTGACACGCGGCCGCCGATTTGCGCGTCTATCGGGTCCTGTAGCTCGAGGCGTGCGGCCGCGCCTCACGCCCTGCGGCGATTGAGCAGGTCGTCCAGCCCGCCGGCGCGGAACCAATTATAGCCGTAGGGATCGAGCAGGATCGTGTGCCGCCCGTCCTCCGCACCGCTCTGCGCGCCGGTCAGCAGGCAGACGAGCAGGTCGGCGCCCGCGTCCTTGCTGGTCAGCTCGATCTCCATCCGCTCGGCGCAGAGATTATGCAGGAACAGCGTCGTGTTGCCGAGCCAGGCATAGCGCAGCGCGACCACCTGCTTCGGCGTATCGAGCACCGCGTAATCGCCGCGCCCGATCTCGGGCACTTCCTTGCGGCGGCGGATGATCCGTTCGGTCCAGTTGAGCAGCGATTCCGGCGCGACGCGTTGGCGCGTCACGTTCACCTCGTCGAAGCGATAGGGCCCTTCGGCGATCGCGGGCAGGGTGGTCTCACCGGCGAGGCTGAAGCCGCCATTGGGCTCGTCGGACCATTGCATCGGCGTGCGCGCGCAGTCGCGGTCGGGCAGCGACAGGTCGTCGCCCATGCCGATCTCGTCGCCATAGCGGATCACCGGGGTGCCGGGCAGCGTCATCATCAGGCTGGTGGCAAGCTCGTAGCGACGGCGGTCGCCGTGCAGCATCGGCATCAACCGCCGCCGGATGCCGCGATCATAGAGCTGCATGTCCTTGTCGGGCGCGAAGGCGGCGAACACCTGCTCGCGCTGCTCGTCGCTGAGGCGACCGAGATCGAGCTCATCATGGTTGCGCAGGAAATTGGCCCATTGCGCGGATTCGGGATGACTGCGCGATTCCGCGAGGCGTTCACGCAAGGGGCCGCTGTCCGCCGTCGCCAGCGCGTAGAACAGTGCCTGGTTGACAGGGAAGTTGAACAGCATGTGCAGCCGGTCGCCTTCCTCCCCGAAATAGTCGAGTGCCCGCGCCGGCGGGATGTTCGCCTCAGCCAGCAGCACGGCATCGCCCCGCCGCCACTGCGCCAGCGCGCGGATTTCGCGCAGCAGCTGATAAGCCTTGGGCGGGTCCTTGAGGTTGATTGCGTCGTCCTCGGCGATCAGGAACGGCACCGCATCCATCCGGAAGCCGGAGACGCCGAGTTCAAGCCAGAAGCCGACGATCTTCAGCATCTCCGCGCGGACTTCCGGGTTCGAGATGTTGAGATCGGGCTGGAATGAGCGGAACTTGTGGAAATACCACGCCTTGGCCTGGCGGTTGTAGGTCCAGGTGCTCTTCTGCACGCCGGGGAAGACGACGCCGTCGTCGCCGCCCTTGGGCTTCTTGTCGGCCCAGATGTAGAAATCGCGGAAGCGCGACTGCGGATCGGCGCAGGCCGCCTTGAACCACGGGTGCTCGTCGGAGGTGTGGTTGATGACGAGGTCCATCATCACGCGGATGCCGCGCTCCTCGGCGCCGCGGGTGAACTCGACGAAATCGCCGAGCGAGCCGTAGCGCGGATCGACGCCGTAGAAATCGGCGATGTCATAGCCGCCGTCGCGCCGCGGCGAGGGCTGGAACGGCGCCAGCCAGATCGCGGTGATGCCGAGGCCCTGGAGATAATCGAGCCGCCGCGTCGCGCCCTCCAGATCACCGATGCCGTCGCCGTCGGCGTCGAGGAAGCTTTCCAGCGACATGGAGTAGATGATTGCGTTCTTGTACCAGAGGTCGCTGATCATGGCCGGGTCCCCTTGTTGACGATCAGCCCCTGGTGCGCTGGCAAGATAAGCCGGCCCGAGGACAAGCGCGCCGGTGCATCACCGGCGCGTGCCGCAAGCAACACTTCGGCGTCGGCATAGCCATCGGGAAGCGCGATTTCGGCGGCCGTGTCGGTCAGGTTGAGCAATATGCCGATCGTCGCATGCTGGCCGATGCGCTCATAGGCAAGTACGGCCTCGCTGCCGGGCAGCTCACGATAGGCGCCGGTCTGCAGCGCCGGTTCGGCGCGGCGCAGCGCGAGCAGGTGGCGGACGAGGGTGAATTGCGATGCCGGATCGTCCGACTGCGCCGCGACATTGCGGCTGCCATGGTCGGGGTCGAGCGGCAGCCATGGCTCGCCGGTGGTGAAGCCGGCCTTCGCCTCATTCGTCCACGGCATCGGCGTGCGTGCCTCGTCACGATCGAAATTGTGCGGCTCGCGCAGCTTCTGGGGATCGCGGATGCGGTCGGGGGGGATGGTGTGGCCGGAAAGGCCGAT
>JBQCHA010000062.1:0-2741 GCA_051955175.1 Sphingomonas sp. | reverse complement strand
CGACCGACACGTCCGCCACGTCGCGCACGCGCACCGGCACGCCGCCCTTGTTGGCGACGACGGCATTCTCGATCTGGTCGATCTTGGTGATGCGTGCATCGACGCGCGCAAGGAACGCCTCGCCGCCGCGATTGACGTAATTGGCGCCGACCGACAGGTTGTTGCGCTCCAGGGCCTCGGCCAGATCGTTGAACGACAGGCCGAAGGACGACAGCCGCGCCGGATCGGGCTGGACGAGATATTGTTTCTCATAGCCGCCGATCGAGTCGATTCCCGCGACGCCCGGCACGGTGCGCATCTGCAGTGCGACGATCCAGTCCTGCACCGTGCGCAGATAAGCGGCCTTGGCAACGTCGGTGGTCAGCCGGGTGCCTTCGGGCGTGAGGTAAGAACCGTCGGGCTGCGGACCGGGCTTGCCGGCGACCGGCTTCGCGTCGTCGGCGTAGCGGATCGACCACATCAGCACCTCGCCGAGGCCGGTCGAGACCGGTCCCATGCTCGGCTGCACGCCGTCCGGCAGGTCACTTCCGATCTGGTTGAGCCGCTCGGCGACCTGCTGGCGATCGAAGTAGATGTCGGTCGAATCGTCGAAGATCGCCGTCACCTGACTGAAGCCGTTGCGCGAGATCGAGCGCGTCGTCTCCAGCCCCGGGATGCCAGCGAGCGCGGTTTCGACGGGGAAGGTGACGAGCTTTTCCATGTTGATCGGCGACAGCGCGGGCGCGACCGAATTGATCTGAACCTGCTTGTTGGTGATGTCGGGGACCGCATCGATCGGCAGGCGCTTGAGCTGATAGAGCCCGAACGCCGCCAACGCGGCGGTGATGAACAAGATGATGAACCGGTTGCGGACCGACACATCGATGAGCTTGGCGAGCATTTGCGTGTCTCCTGAAGGGTCGGTCAGTCTTCTTCGCCCGAGCCCTTTTCGAGCTCGGCCTTGAGGACAAAGGCCTGTTTCCCGGCGACCGTCTCGCCGGGCTTCACGCCGTTCAGGATTTGCGCGGTCTCGCTGGTGCGCTCGCCGACCTCGACCGGGCGGATGGCGAACCCTTTGGCCGTCCGCACGAACACCACGTCACGGCCACCGACCGACTGCACCGCTTCGCTCGGCACCGCGACGCCCGCGCCGCCGCCGCTCGCGGTGATCCGCGTGCGGACATATTCACCGGGCGTCAGCGTGCTGCCGCCGCTGGTCGGGGTCAGCACCACTGTCATCGTGCGGCTCTCGGCATCGGCGCTTGGCGTGATCGAGCGCACGCGCGCGCTCACCTCGTTGCCGTCGGCTTCGATCACCGCGGCAGCGCCCGGCGTAATGCGGCCGCCGTCGCGGACCGGCACCGAGACTTCGGCCTGGACGACCGCCGGGTTGGCGATGCGGAACAGCTCGTCGGCGGCGCTGACATAGCTGCCGAGCACAGCGGGCGCGGCGGTAATGCGCCCGGCGATCGGCGAGCGCACCGAGACGAACCTGCCGCTCACCCCTGCGGCCGCTGCTTCGCCGCTCGCGCTGGCGACTTGCGCGGCCGCTGCCTGATAGTCGGCGCGTGCGGCCTCGAGGTCGGCGCGCGCGGTGACCTTGGCGTCGTAGAGCCGCTGTTCACGCGCGTAATTCGCCTTGGCCTGCGCCGCGCGGGCCTGTGCCGCGCGTAACGATCCGCTGATCGAGGCGGCGTCGCGGCTCTCGATCGTCGCGATCGTCTCACCGCGTGAGACGGCGTCGCCGATCTGCTTGGTGATCCGCGTCACGCGCCCGTCGGCGCCGGCGGTGAGCACGGCGAGACCCGAGGGTGGCGCCTCGATTGCGCCTTGGGCAATGACCTGCGACCCGAAGCCGCCGTCCCCGACTTTGTAGAGGCCGATCTCAGCGGCCTTGATCCGCGCCGCATCCATCGGAATGCTTTCGGGCGTCGCGGCGGTTTCGGTCGCGGGCGCCGAGACACTGGCCGGCTGCGGATGATTGTTGTTACTGCCGATGAAATATCCGGCCGCGCCGGCGATGAGGGCGGCACCAGCGACGGTGCCGAGCAATGTGCGATTCATAAGAAACCTGTCCTTCACTGCGCAGCCGCTTCACGCGCGAGTGTGGCAGCGGCCTCGGCACGCGCCTGGCGCGCCGCGATGAGATCGGATTGGAGGAGGGCGTAGGCTTGCTGTGCGTCGAGCAGCTCGACCAGCGACGCTTTGCCCGCACGATAGGATAGTTCGGCCAGTCGCAGCGCTTCGCGCGCTTCGGCGAGTCCGCTCTGTTCGAGCGCGCCCAGCCGCGCTTCGGCCGCCGCGAGCGAGGCGCGGGCATTGGCGATGGTCGCCGCCGCCGCGTTGGTCGCCGCCGTCACCCGCGCCTCGGCGGCTGCCACATCCGAGCGCGCCGCAGCGATGGTGCCCTGATTGCGATCGAAGATCGGCAGCGGCATCGACACGCTTGCGACCAGCCCGACATCGCCCGTCTCGCGCAAGTGCCGCACCCCGACGCCGACCGACGGATCGACCCGCCCCTCGGCGCGCGCCTGTTCGGCATCGGCGCGGGCGATCGCGGCCTGGGCTTTCGCCAGCGAGGCGTCGAGCGTTGCGTCGGCATCGAGCGCCGCCGGCACCGCCACCGAGGCATCGCCGACCAATTGTTCCGGCGGCACCTTGCTGCCGAGCAGCGCCGCGATCG
This sequence comes from Sphingomonas sp., assembly GCA_051955175.1. Classification (GTDB taxonomy): domain Bacteria; phylum Pseudomonadota; class Alphaproteobacteria; order Sphingomonadales; family Sphingomonadaceae; genus Sphingomonas. Next base: position 79 of record JBQCHA010000062.1, on the reverse strand, counting down.
CGCTACGCGCATTGCGCTCGTCGGCCTCGGCTGATTGCAGCGCCGCCGTAGTCCGTGCGAGTGCCGCCTGCGCACGCAA
>JBQCHA010000061.1:0-6470 GCA_051955175.1 Sphingomonas sp. | reverse complement strand
CGGCCCCCTATTGTGGTTGAGATCGTTATACTGCGCCTTGGCCGAGCCTACGAAGGTGATGCCGCTCTTGAAGCTCATCGGGTCGCCGGTGTTGAGGTCGACCACCGCGCCAAGCGAGCCCTCGTCGAGCTGCGCCTCGTTGGTCTTGTGGACGACCAGCGAGCGGAACAGGTCGGAGGCGAAGATATTATAGTCGAAGTCGCGGCCGCGGTTCGGGCCGCCATCACCGGCCGACGTAGCGATCGTCTCCATGCCGTTGAGCCGCTCGGTGGTATAGCCCGAGCCGAGACCCCGCACGGTGATCTCCCGCCCCTCGCCACCTTCACGGCTGATCGCGATGCCGGGAATGCGCTGCAGCGACTCGGCGAGATTCTGGTCGGGGAAGTTGGCGATGTCCTGCGCGACGATCGCGTCGACTTCCGACGTCGCGTCCCGCTTCATGGCGAGCGCGCTGCTCAGCGATTCGCGGAAGCCGGTGACGACGATGCTCTCGGCGGGATTGTCGCTGATCGATGCAACGTCGGTGGGGTTGGCCTGCTGCTCATTGGCGCTGTTGGCCGCTACCGTATCCGTCGACGGCGTGGAATCGGTGGTCGGGTTGGGAATGGCGTTGCCGGGTGCCGGCGTGGTCTGCGCCTGCGCGGTACCGACCATGACGGCGCACAATGATGCGGCGCCGAGCAACCGCCATAGCGTGGCGGACGACGGACGACGAATAACCTCTCGGGACATCTTTCCTCCTCCCTTCTGTCGGCTGGCGTGCCACCGTTCTTTGACACCGGTGTAATCGCCACCCGCGAAAGACTTTTAAAACCAGGGAGATCGGGCGCTCGTACCGCGAGCCTGCCTTTTCACCCCCTCCTAGGACCGCCCTTCGACGGCCGCAATCACTCCGGCCTGCTTTGTCGCTTTCTTGTCACCGGTGTCATCAAAACTGACAGTCTGGCTCCGACCTTGTCAACTCCTTTCATGACGCCCCTTGTTCGACGCGGGGTCGTGCGGCATTTCCGCAACAACGCGTCAGGCTGTCAGGCCTCCGTGAGCGAGGCGAGGTCGACACGCTCGATGCGGGGAACCAGCAGCTGGATCACCGCCAGGGCAATCAGGTAGACCGCGCCGGCGACCGCGAAGACCGGCGTGTAGCTGTGGGTGGTATCCAGCACATAGCCGGTGAACTTGGCCATCAGCATCCCGCCCAACGCGCCTGCCGTGCCGCCGATACCGATCACCGATCCGACGGCCGCACGCGGGAACATGTCCGACGGCAGCGTGTAGATGTTCGCCGACCAGGCCTGATGCGCCGCCGTGGCGAGCCCGATGATGCCGACAGCCGCCCACAGATTGTGGGTATATTGCGCGAAGAAGATCGGCAGCACCAACAGCGCGCAACCGAGCATCGTCAGCTTGCGCGCCGCATTGGCCGAAAAGCCGTGCCGCATCAGCCGTGACGACGAAAAGCCACCGGCGATGCTGCCCAGATCCGACAGGACGTAGATGGCAACCAGCGGGGGGCCGAAGCTGACCAGATCGAGATGGTAACGCTTCGACAGATAGTCGGGCAGCCAGAACAGGAACAACCACCAGATCGGATCGGTCAGGAACTTGCCGAGCGCGAACGCCCAGGTCTGCCGATAGCCGAGCAGCCGCATCCATGAGATTTTCTCGCCGACATCGGCCGGATCGCTTTCGATATAGGCGATTTCAGCCTGCGACACGCCCTGCTTCTCCCGCGGGCGGCGGTACATGATAATCCAGGCCGCGAGCCAGATGAAGCTCAAGAGACCGGTGATGACGAACGCCGCACGCCAGCCGAGCGTCAGGGTGATGATGGGGACGATGATCGGCGTGACGATCGCACCGACGTTCGATCCGGCGTTGAATATTCCCGTGGCGAGCGCCCGCTCCCTGGCCGGGAACCACTCGGTGGTGGCCTTCAGCCCCGACGGGAAATTGCCAGATTCGCCGATGCCCAGCAGGAACCGCACCGCGCCAAATTGCGTCGCGTTGCGCGCGGCGCCGTGGAGCATGTGGGCAACGGTCCAGATGGTGAAGGCCAACGCATAGCCCCAGCGCGCGCCGATCCGATCGACCAGCTTGCCGAAGCCGAGATAGCCGATCGCATAGGCCAGCTGAAACCACACGACGATGTCGGCATAGGTGGTTTCCGACCAGTGCATCTCTGCCGCCATGGTCGGCTTCAGCACGCCGATCATCTGCCGGTCGACATAGTTGATCGCGGTCGCTGCGAAGAGCAGCCCGCAGATCACCCAGCGATAGCGCCCCACGCGTTCGGCCGCACGATCGATCGTCGCATTGGCTTCAGCCATTCAGTCCATCTCCACTCCGGCCCGTCTGATGCGGGCTCCTTCAAACAACTTCTTAGAAATCGCGGATGATGCACTCCACCCCGATTTCATCGTTGAACCGCGCTTCCACGCGATCCCCCGCAGCGACACGGTGAACGCCGGTCACGGCGCCGCTGGAAATCCATTGTCCCGGCTGCAGCGCGATACCGCGATCGGCCATCAGCTCGAACAGGAAGCGGGCAGCGCCCAGCGGCCCGTCGAGCATCGCCGATCCGGTGCCGGTGCCGATGACGACGCCGTTGATCAACAGCGACACGGGCCAGCACTCGAACGCGCCGTCGCGCCATCCTTCGATCGGTGCGCCGATGACCAGGCCGTGGTTGTTGCCGAAATCGGAGATGGTGACCGTCGCACCATGGTCGTTGATGCCGGGAAAAGGCGAACTCGCAACCTCGATCCCGACGTGGACGGCGTCCATCAGGTCGATCGTCTCCTCGCGGGTGAAATGCCGCTTGCCGGGGTCGGGCGCACGGCCGATGCGCAGCAGATACTCCGCCTCGGCAGCGCCGAAGCCGCCGGCGAAAATGCCCATCTCAGGCACCTGTTCGCCGCCGGTCACGATCGTGTCGCTGAAGATCGGGCCGGTCAGTCGGTCGGTGCCGTCGATCGGCGGGTTGATCTTGCCGACCTTCCACCCGCCGATGACGCCGCCCTGCAGATCGATCGCCGCGTCCTGGACCTGATAGGCCTCGCCCAGGTCGGCCGGCATGGTGCCGGGATAATCCGGCAGGGCACGACGCGCGCGCCGCGCCGTGACGAAGGCACCGGCAACCTTGGACGCATTATTCGACTGTTCATTGGAACTCACCCGGAACCCTCCCCTTTCGCGCTTCGGCGCTCCGTTTGATGATGGCCTAATGGAAACCGGTGTCAGTGACAAGGGCATCTTTCCGGAAGCGCCGCTCATTCCTGCCGGATCGTTCGATTGAGGCAGGGGAAGCTGCGGCTTCGGCAAGGATAATCGGTGTCAGCAGCGAGAATGGACGACCGGCGCCACCCTCAAAGGGTGACGCCGCGCTTCCACAAAGCGATCTCGCGTTCGCCGTTGACTTCCGCCGCTGTCGGGGCGCCGGACGCGATTGCCACGACGCGCGTGATCAATGCCGCCTCTGCCTCTTCGAACCCCTCGTCCAGCACGCGACCGGCATCGAAGTCGATCCACCCCGGCTTGCGTCCGGCGAGCGCCTGATTGGTGGCGATCTTCACCGTCGGCACCGGAAAGCCGAGCGGCGTGCCCCGCCCCGTTGTGAACAGGATCATCGTCGCACCGGCAGCGGCCAGCGCCGTGCAGGACACCGCATCGTTGCCGGGCGCCTCCAGCAGGGTGAGGCCGGGCCGCTGCACGCGCTCGCCATAACGCCGAACATCGGTGACGATCGCCCGTCCGCCCTTCTGCACCGCACCGAGCGACTTTTCCTCGAGCGTGGTGATGCCGCCGGCGATGTTGCCGGGCGACGGGTTCTCCGAAACGGGCTCGCCATGATCGAGGAAATAGCGTTTGAAGTCGTTGACCACCCCAACGATGTCCCGAAACACCTGCTCGTCGGCCGCGCGATCCATCAACAAGCGCTCGGCACCGAATATTTCGGGGATTTCGGTCAGGACCGCCGAGCCGCCCGCGGCGGTCAGCCGATCGGTGATCCGCCCGACCAGGGGGTTCGCCGTGAGGCCCGAGAAACCGTCGGAGCCGCCGCATTTGACGCCCAGCACCAGCGACGACAGCGGCACCGGCTCACGCCGGGCCTGACCGGCCTGCTCGACGAGTTCGGCGACCAGCGCGACGCCGTCCTCCACCTCGTCCCCGCTCATCTGTGCGGTCAATGTCCGGACCTTGCTGCGCGCCGTCGCGGGCAGCCGCTCAAACAGCTGGTCGAGCTGATTCGATTCGCAGCCCAGCCCGACGATCAGCACGCCGCCGGCGTTGGGATGCGCCGCCAGTGCCGCCAGAACGTCGCGCGTTGCGGCCAGGTCATCGCCCAGTTGCGAGCAGCCGAACGGATGCGCAAACGCATGCACGCCGTCGACCGCGTCGCCAGCCGCTCGACCTGCCCGTTCCGCGATGCGCTCGGCCGTCCGGCCGACGCAACCCACGGTCGGCAGCACCCAGATCTCGTTGCGCGTGGCAACGCGACCGTCGGCACGTCGATAGCCCATGAAGGTCGGCACCTCGCCGCCCACCGCCGGCACGGCATTGGGGGCATAACGATAGCCGAGCTCGCCGCCAAGGTTGGTCGCCAGATTGTGGCTGTGGACATGCTCGCCGCTGCGGATGGACGTCGTGGCGTGGCCGATCGGCGCGCCATATTTGATCACGTCCGAGCCTTGCGGAAGATCATGCACCGCGATCTTGTGGCCGCGCGCAATCGCGCCGAGGGCCGTGATCGCACGCTCGCCGATGGTGACCGGCTCGCCGCCGGCAACGTCGGCGAGCAGCGTCGCAACGCTGTCGTCGGGCGTGATCTGCAGAGCTTGCGGCATGAGAAGACCTTCTAGGACGGGCACCGGTGTCACCTTGATGACCGAAAGCTAGTGTCGGCAGCAACGAACACAATGGCCTTTGTCCGATTTCCGCGTTATGCCTCGCCCAACATGGCAAAAACCGGTCAACCGACGATCAACGATGTCGCCCGTCTCGCGGGAGTATCGAAAAAGACCGTCAGTCGCGTCATCAACCGCTCGCCGCTTCTTTCGGAGGACATGCGCCGCCGGGTCGAAGAGGTCATCGCGGAGCTTGGTTACATTCCCAACCCGCAGGCGCGCGCGCTGGCGCTGCGGCGCAACTTCCTGATCGGCCTGGTGCACGACAATCCCAACGCGCAGACGGTGATGAACGTCCAGCAGGGCATGCTGGAGGCGCTGCACGGCAGCGAGTTCGAGATGGTGGTGCGCCCGGTCGACCGCGGCTCCGCCACGATGCTCGAGGACCTGCGCCACTTCCTCGAGCGGCAGCGGCTGTTCGGGGTGTTGCTGATGCCGCCGATTAGCGAGAACGATCAGGTCGCCGAGACCTGTATCGAGATCGGCTGTCGCTATGTCCGGATGGGCTCTGCCGAGCTGGACGAGGCCGACCGCATGGTCGCCTCGAATGATCGCGAAGCAGTGCGCGACGCGACCGAATATCTGTTGTCCTGCGGCCACAAGCGGATCGGGCTTGTCGCGGGGCCCCACGGATTCCGCTCCGCCCGCGAGCGCCGGCTGGGGTTCGAGGAGGCGCTGCATGCCGCCGGCGTCGCGCTGCCGCGCAGCCTCGTCGCCGATGGCAACTACACCTTCGACTCGGGGGTGATCGCCGCCGAGCGACTGCTCGACCTGATGCCGCGGCCCACCGCGATCTTTTCGTGCAACGACGAGATGGCCGCCGGCGTCATCCATGCGGCGCGCGCGCGAGGGCTGGAGATCCCCGGCGATCTGTCGATCATCGGGTTCGACGACACGCCGATCGCAGCACACATCTGGCCGCCGCTGACGACGGTGCGCTGGCCGATCGCGTCGATGGCGCGCTCGGCGGCGCTCAAGCTGATCACCGGCGAGGAAGAGCCGGTGACGGAACCTTCGATGTTCCGCTCGACGCTGATCCGCCGCGCCTCGGTCGCGCCCCCTTCCGACGGCTGAATTCTCAACACGCGGGAGCGTACGGGTTGCATCTCGCTCTGACACCGGTTACCACTGCGTCAAGCGCGGTAACGGCGTGAGCGAGGATAGCAGGATGACCCGCCCCCTTCGACTGGACCCCGACCGGCTGTTTCCGGCCGATGCGACGCAGCGCGGCCTTGCGCGAGCGCTGTACGCGGGCGTGGCGGACCTGCCGATCGTCAGCCCGCACGGCCATACGGACGCGCGCTGGTTCGCCGACGACCGGCCGTGGAGCAACGCCACCGCGCTGCTGCTGGCGCCCGATCATTATCTCTACCGCATGCTTTACAGCCAGGGCGTCGACTTGGACGCGCTCGCCATTCCGCGGCGTGACGGCCTGCCGGCGACCGATCCGCGCGCGGCGTGGCGGCTGTTCGCCGAACATTATTACCTGTTCCGCGGCACGCCCTCACGGCTGTGGCTCGACCATGTGTTCGCCGAGGTATTCGGTCTCGACGTGGCGCTGGAGCC
>JBQCHA010000060.1:0-13985 GCA_051955175.1 Sphingomonas sp. | reverse complement strand
GACAGAATGCACCGTCGTCGCCACCTCGGCGATCGTGCCGCCGGGCGAGCAGGAAACCGGGCTCCCTGCGATCGGCTACCCGATCACCGGCACGACGATCCGCATCCTCGATGCCGACCGCAACCCGGTCGCCGGCGACGCCCAGGGCGAGATCTTCATCGGCGGTCCGCAGGTCGCGCGCGGCTATCGCCACCAGCCCGACCTCACCGCCGAGAAGTTCGTCACGATCGACGGCGCGCGCTTCTACCGCACCGGCGACCGCGCCGCGTGGCGGCTCGACGGCCAGATCACCTTCCACGGCCGCGTCGACGACCAGGCCAAGGTGCGCGGCCATCGCGTCGAGCCCGAGGAGACCGCGAGCATCCTGCGCACCCATCCCGGCGTCCGCTCGGGCGCGGTGATCGCGACGCCGTCGCCCGATGGCGGCGACATGCTGGTCGCCTATGTCGTCGAGAAGGATCCGCTGTCGGCCGAAGAGCTGCGCGAGTTCCTCGGCAAGACCCTGCCCGAATATATGATCCCGAGCGCGTTCGTCCGCATGGATGCGCTGCCGCTCACCGCCAACGGCAAGCTCGACAAGCGCGCTTTGCCCGAACCGAACGACGCCAACGCGCTCGCCTCGGCCGGCTTCGCCGCGCCCGAGACGCCGGCGGAGGAGAAGCTCGCCGAGATCCTCACCGAGGTGCTCGGCCGCGGCAATGTCGGGATCGACGACAATTTCTTCCTGCTCGGCGGCCATTCTTTGCTCGGCACCCAGGTGGTGCTGCGCGCGGGCGAGGCGTTCGGCATCGACCTTACGTTGCGCGACCTGTTCCAGGCGCCGACCATCCGCCAGCTCGCCGCGCGGATCGAGGAGATCGTCTTCGCGATGATCGAGGCGATGGACGACGACGAGGCGGCCAGCCGCGCCCAGCAATAACCGGCCAACGGAGAGCCGTAGACATGACCGAGCATTCGCCCATCGCCGCGGCCCAGCCGTTCGACCCGAGCCTCAGCCTGTTCCAGCTGCTCGACCCGAAAGTGCATGCCGATCCCTTCCCCTTCTACCAGCGCCTCCGCGAGGAAGCGCCGGTGATGTGGGATCCGTTCATGCACACCTGGGTCGTCACGCGGTACGAGGACGTCCATGTCGTGCTGAAGGAATTCAGCGCCGACCGCACGCCCGACCCGAAGAAGATGGAAGCGCTCGGCCTGCCCTCGCTCGGCCCGGTCGCCGATGTCATGGCGCGGCAGATGCTGTTCCTCGACGCGCCGGCACACACGCGCCTGCGCAAGCTGTGCATGAGCGCCTTCACCCCGCGCCGGGTCGAGGCGATGGAGGACAAGGTTCGCGAGATCGCGCACGGCCTGATCGACGGGATGGTGACGGGCGGCGAGTGCGAGCTGATCGCCGATTTCGCCGAGCCGTTCCCGGCGATCGTCACCGCCGGCCTGCTCGGCGTGCCGCTCGAGGATCACCGCCAGCTCAAATCCTGGTCGGCGACCTTCGCCGAGATGCTCGGCAATTTCCAGCACAACCCCGACCGTATCCGCGACGTGCTGAAATGCGTCGCCGACATGACCGGCTATTTCCGCGACGCGGTGCGCGAGCAGGAACGCAATCCGCATGACGGCCTGATCCGATCGCTGATGGATGCCGAGGTCGACGGCCAGCGCCTGTCCGAGGACGAGGTCATCGCCAACACCATCGTGACGATGGTGGGCGGGCAGGAGACCACCACCAACCTGATCGGCAACGGCATGCTGACCTTGACCCGCCAGCCCGACAAGATGGCGCAACTCCGTGCGCATCCCGAGGTCATCGAGACCGCGGTCGAGGAATTGCTGCGCTACGAGACGCCGAGCCAGCACACCGCGCGCATCGTCAAGGAAGACACGGTGATCGGCGGCAAGCTGATGAAGAAGGGCGAAGCGGTGATGGCGGTGATGGCCGCCGGCAATCGCGACCCCGAACGCTTCACCAATCCCGACGAGCTCGATCTGACCCGCAGCGACAATCGCCACCTCGCCTTCGGCTGGGCGGCGCATTTCTGCTTCGGCGCAGCGCTGGCACGGATGGAAGCGCGGATCTCGTATCTCGCCTTGCTCGCGCGGATGGAGGACATCCGCGTCGCGGTGCCCGAGTCCACGCTCGAATGGCGGACCAATTCGGGCCTGCGCGGCCTGTCCGCCCTTCCGCTTACGTTCCGACCCGTCGAGGCCTGATCCCGGTGAACGCGCATGTCGACCTGTCCGCCTCGAAGCGGGCGCTGCTCGAGAAGATGATGCGCGGCGGCGGAGTCGCCGTCGCCAAGCCGCAGCCGATCGAGAAGCGCGCCCCCGATGCCGAGATCCCGCTCTCGGCCGACCAGCGCCAGGTGTGGCTCCACGCCATCATGGCGCCGGACATGCCGCTCTATAACGAGTCGATCACCATCCATCGGCTCGGCGCATACGATCACCACGCGCTGGAACAGGCGTTGAGCGAGATCGTCCGCCGCCACGCGATCTGGCGCACCTCCTTCCATGAGGAAGACGGCGAGCTCAGCCAGCAGGTCGCCGAGCCGATGGCGATCACGCTGCCGATCATCGACATCAGCCACCTGCCAGAAGGCGAACGCGACGCCGAAGCCCGGCGCCTCGCCGCAGAGGACGCCCGCGCACCGATCCCGTTCGAGACAGCGCCGCTGTTCCGCGCCCGCGTGATCAAGCTGGGCGAGGAAGAGCATCGGCTGTACCTCACGCTGCACCACATCATTTTCGACGGCGTCTCGATCTATCGCATCCTGGTGCCCGAGCTCGCCGCGCTGGTCGCCGCGTTCGAGGCGGGCAAGCCCACACCGCTGCCCGAGCCGGCGCTGCAATATGCCGATTATGCGGCGTGGCAGGCGGAGCAGGCCGATCCCGCGTCGCTCGACCGCCAGCTCGATTTCTGGCGCAAGCAGCTTGCCGAGCCGCTGCCCCGGCTGGAGATCGCCGGCGACCGCCCGCGTCCGGCACTGCCGACCTATGCCGGCTCGATGGAGGTGTTCGAGCTCGACGAGCCGCTGATGGAGCGGCTGAAGGCGCTCGCCAAGGCTGAGGGCGCGACGCTCTACATGGTGTTGCTCGCCGCGTACAAGGCGATGCTGTACCGCTATACCGGCGATACCGACATGATCGTCGGCGGCGTCACCGATACCCGGCGCCGGCCCGAGCTGCAGTCGCTGATGGGTTATTTCCTCAACACCATGGCGCTGCGCAGCCATCCGCAAGGCGACACGTCGTTCCGCGACTATCTGCGCGAGGTGAAGGCGAGCGTGATCGGCGCGCTGGGCGCCACCGACATTCCGTTCGACCGGCTGGTCCGCAAGCTGGGCATCAAGCGCGGCACCGGTACGCATCCGCTGTTCAACACCTTGTTCTCGATCGAACCACCCGTCGAGCCGTTCCCCGCCGGCTGGGACCTGACGCAGATGGACGTCGTCGTCGGCGCGGCGAAATACGACCTTTATCTGGAATTCGACGAGCGGCCCGACGGCTTCGCCGGACGCTTCCTCTATTCGACCGAATTGTTCGACGTGGCGACGATCCGGCGAATGATCGATCATTGGCAGCGGCTGCTGCGGGGTGTCGCTGCCGATCCCGACACCACGCTCGCCAAGCTGCCGCTGCTCGGCGAGGATGAGCACCAGACGCTGATCGCCGGATGGAACGACACCGCGCGGCCGCTGCCGCACGCCAGCGTGGTGGACTGGGTCGCCGCGCAGGCCGCCGCAGCTCCCGGCACGGTGGTGATCGAACAGGGCGCGACGCGCTGGACCTATGCCGATCTCGAGGCGCAAGCCAACGCGATCGCCGCGAAGCTGATCGACGCCGGCGTTACGCCCGGCCAGCTGGTCGGCCTCTCGCTGGAGCGAACCCCTTGGATGGTCGCCGCGATGCTCGGTGTCGCCAAAGCGGGCGCGGCCTATCTCCCGCTCGATCCGGGCTTTCCGCCCGCGCGCCTGGCGATGATCGTCGAGAGCGCCGAGCCGTCGCTGATCCTTTTCGACGGCGATGCCGAGCAGGTTCTGCCCGCCGACGCCGCGCCGATGCTCAGGTTGGAGCGCGACTGGCCCGCCCGCGACGTGCCACTGCCGCCAATCGACGACGAGTCGCTGGCTTATGTGCTCTACACCTCGGGCTCGACCGGCAAGCCCAAGGGCGTGGAGATCGCCCACGCCGCACTCGTCAACCTGCTGAGGGCGATGCAGGACAAGCCCGGCTTTGCCCCCGGTGAGTCGCTGTTGGCGATCACCACCCTCTCGTTCGACATTGCCGAGCTCGAACTGTGGCTGCCGCTCGTGTCGGGCGGCAAGGTGATCCTGGCGCCCCGCGAGGCGTCGATCGACTTGGCCGCGCTCGCCGAGCTGATCGCGACCAGCAAGCCCGACGTGCTGCAGGGCACGCCCGCCACCTGGCGCGGGCTGATCGAGGCGGGCTGGCCCGGCACGCCCGGCCTGCGCGCGCTGTGCGGCGGCGAGGCGCTGCCGCGCGCGCTGGTCGAGCAGCTGCTGCCGCGCGTCGGCGAGTTGTGGAACGTCTACGGCCCGACCGAGACGACGATCTGGTCGACCGTCGATCGCGTCGAGGACGGCACCGGCGCGGTGCCGATCGGGCGGCCGATCGCCAATACCCAGGTTCGCGTGCTCGGCGCCGACGGCAACGATCGCCCGATCGGCGCGATCGGCGAGCTGCACATCGGCGGCCGCGGCCTGGCGCGCGGCTATCGCGGCCAGCCGGAGATGACGGCGCAGCGCTTTATCGATCATCATGGCGAGCGACTGTACAAGACCGGCGACCTCGCGCGCTGGCGCGCCGACGGGCGGCTCGAATGCCTCGGCCGCACCGACAATGAGGAGAAGATCCGCGGCTTCCGCATCGCCATCGAAGAAGTGGAGGGCGCGCTGGCCAAGCTGCCCGGCGTCACCGCGGCGTCGGTGCGCGCCTGGCCCGACCCCAGCGGCGAGCGCGCGCTGGCCGGCTATCTGGTCGGCGACGGCGATGCCGCGGCTTGGCGGGAACAGCTCGCCGCCAAGCTGCCCGACTACATGATCCCGACGTGGTTCGTGACGATGGACGCGCTGCCGCTCACGCCCAACGGCAAGGTCGATCGCAAGGCGCTGCCCAAGCCGGGCCAGCCGCTGCATCGCGAGATCACGCCGCCGGCGACGCCCAACGAGGAACGGCTGGCGGCGATCTGGCGCACGGTGTTGAAGGTCGATCTGGTATCGCGTGACGACGATTTCTTCGATCTCGGCGGCCATTCACTGCTGGTCGCGCGCCTGTTGCGCCGCATCCACGCCGAATATGGCATCAAGCTGCCGATGGCGGCGCTGTTCCGTGCGCCCAGGCTCGCCGACATGGCCGAGCTCATTGTGTCCGATGCCGCGCTGGAAATGCCGGTGCTGGTGCCGATCCAGCCGCACGGCAGCCAGATCCCGATCATCTGGCTCGACGGCGGCTCGACCTTCCTGTCGCTCGCCGAGCGGCTGGGGCCGGACCAGCCGTTCATCGGCCTGTCGGTCGATGCAGTGATGGAGCGGGTCGGCGGTTGCCCCAAGAAGCTGGAGGATACCGCGCGCCTGGTCGTCACCGCGATCCGCGAAGGCTATCCGCGCGGGCCGTATCGGCTGGGCGGCTGGTGCACGTCAGGCATTCTGGCCTTCGCCGTCGCCGCGCAGCTGCGGGCCGAGGGCGATGAGGTGCAGGCGCTGCTGCTCGCCCACCCCTTCCACCCCGGCAAGTCGCGCCAGATCGGCGCGATCCGGTTCTTCCTGGGCAAGGTGCGGTTCCACATCGACCAGTCGCTGCGCCAGCCCAAGGGCAAGCGCCTGCGCTATTTCATCGAGCGCCTGCGCGGCCTGTCCGACGCCGCGGCGCTCGCCGGCGGACGTGAAGCGGTGCTGCAGCCGGCGTTACGGACCAAGCTCGACCGCTCGGCGACCAAATACGATCCGCCGGTCTATGGCGGCGACGTCGCGGTGTTCCAGCCGGCGATCCATCCGTCGATGCTCGATTTCTTCGAGGATTGGCGGCCGCACGTGTCCGGCCATTTCGACGCGTTCGTCATCCCCGGCGGCCATTCGACGATGATGGAAGCCCCCAACGTCGAGGTGTTCGCGGCCAAGGTGCAGGAGGTGCTCGACCGTACCGGTGCCGTCACGCCGCGCTATCGCCTCGCGAGCTGAGCGGGTGCCACGGGTCGCGCTGACCGTCGGCAGGCTGGACGTCGAGGCCGGCGAGGTTGCCCGGCTGCACGCGCTGCTCGACGCGGACGAACAGGCGCGCGCCGCACGGTTCCGCTTCGAACGCGATCGGCGGCGCTTCGTCGTGCGGCGAGGCCGGCGGCGCGAGCTGCTGGGCCAGTGCGTCGGCGCCGCGCCCCATGAGCTGCGGTTCGCCGCCGACGCCTTCGGTAAGCCACGCCTTCTGGGCAATGAACTGCGGTTCAGCAGCTCGCACAGCGGCGAACATTGGGCCGTCGCGGCCGGCGGCGTCGACCTCGGCCTCGACTTCGAGAGGATCGAGCCCGCAATCGACCATCGCGGCCTGGCCGCGGCCCTGTTCGCACCGGCCGAACAGGCGGCGTTGAACAGCCTCACCGGCACGGCCGCAGTCCGCGGCTTCTTCGACTGCTGGGCGCGCAAGGAAGCGTTCGTCAAGGCGATCGGTCTTGGCCTGTCGCACCCGCTCGACGCCTTCGAGGTATCCGTCGGTGCCGAGCCCCTGCTCCGCCGCGGCGGGACCGGATGGGCAATCGCCGCCCCTGCCCTGGACCCTGCCCTGGCGTGCGCGTTGGTCGCCGTCGATGACGGCGGCCCTCTTGCGGTGGAGGTCCACTGCTGGGGCGCCGAGACGGCGATCGCTGCCTGAACCGCGTCAGCCGTTCAGCGCCAGCAGCCGACCGAGAAACGGCTGGTGGCTGGGCAGCATCATCTCCCGAGCTTCGTCGATCGTGAACCAGCGGGCCATGTCCACCTCCGGGAAGCTCTGCATCCGTCCGCTGCGGGGCGGCCATTCGACCTCGAAGCTGTTGCTTTGCAGCAGCGCGACGTCGAACCTCCCTTCCACGGCGAACGCCTCGACCGTCTTGCCGCCGCGTTGCCGCACGCGGCCGAGCGGCAGCGGATCGCCGACCAGCGGCGCCCCCAGTTCCTCGGCAAACTCGCGGCGTGCCGCGTCGATCGGCGCTTCGCCGGGCATCACCTGCCCCTTCGGAAGCTGCCACGCACCGACATCGCGCCGGCGCCAGAACGGGCCGCCGGGATGGACCAGAAGCACCGTCAGCGCCTCGCCGTCGCGGTGAAACAGCAGGATTCCGGCGCTGAGCGCGGTGCGGCGCGAGGGAGTGGCGCTCAAGGAACCAGCACCGCTGCGCCTTCGAACGCACCGTCGCGCAAGGCTTGCAGCGCCTCGTTGGCGTGATCGAGCGGAAAGACCGTGGTCGTCGTGTGAACCGGCACCTTGCCGGCAACCGCCAGGAAGGTCCGGCCGTCCTCACGCGTCAGGTTGGCGACCGAGGCGATCGAGCGTTCCTCCCACAGATCGGCATAGGGAAACGATGGGATGTCGCTCATGTGGATACCGGCACAGACGACGCGCCCACCCTTGCGAACCGCCTTCAGCGCCGCAGGCACCAGCTGGCCTGCGGGTGCGTAGATGATCGCGGCGTCGATCGGCTCGGGCGGCTGCTCGTCCGAACCCCCCGCCCAGATGCAGCCGAGCTCGCGAGCGAACGCCTGGCCCGCCGTGTCGCCGGGACGCGTGAAGGCATAGACCTGCCGTCCCTGCAAGATCGCCACCTGCGCGATGATGTGCGCCGCCGCGCCGAAGCCGTAGAGGCCGATCCGCTTACCCTCACCCGCCAGCACCAACGACCGCCAGCCGATCAGCCCGGCGCAGAGCAGCGGCGCCGCCGATACGTCGTCGATCCCCTTCGGCAAGGGAAAGCAGAAACGCGCATCGGCGGTGACATGCGTCGCATAGCCGCCATCGCGCGTCGCGCCCGTGAACACCGGCCGGTCGCACAGGTTCTCGTGCCCCGACCGGCAGTAGAAGCATTCACCGCACGTCGAACCGAGCCACGGCACGCCCACGCGGTCGCCGATCGTGACGCCCTCGACGCCTTCACCCAAGGCGATGATGCGCCCGACGATCTCGTGGCCCGGCACGATCGGCAGATTGGCCGGCACCTCGCCGTCGACAACGTGGAGATCGGTCCGGCACACGCCGCACGCTGCGACCCTTAGCGCCAGTTCGCCGACCGCAGGTTCGGGCACCGGGCGCGCGACCCGGCGCAGCTTGCCACCCACCGCGTCGAGCTGCATCGCATAGCCTTGCATTCCGTCCTCCCTTGGCCGAGTGGCTGCCCCGATGATGCGGAACAAGCGCATGAAAAGGCCATCGGTGCCACTACCTACGCCCGCATCTTCGAGCGCGGCCTAGCAGGATGGGCATCGTCGCCGCGATCCTGACGCTTGCATCGGCGATCGGCTCGCTGTTGCTCGTCTGGTCGGCGTGGTTGATCGCCCGGCGTGGCCGTCAGCGCGACGTCGCGATGGATCGGGCACCAGCGGCGAGTCTGCTCAAGCCGCTCCACGGCGACGAGCCGCGACTCGCCGACAAGCTGGCAAGCGCGCTCGATCAGGCCTACCCTGCACCGTTCGAGATGATCTGCGGCGTCGCGCACGCTTCCGACCGCGCCCTGCAGGCGGTCGAGGCTGTGCGACAGCGCTTCCCCCGTGCCGCGCTGCGCATCACGACTGAGCCGCATCTGAGCGGCAGCAATGCCAAGATCTGCAACCTCGCCAACATCGCCGCCGCGGCGCGCCACGACCTGCTGGTGATGGCCGACAGCGACATGACCGTGCCGCACGACTATCTGGGGCGCCTTGCCGGAGCGCTCGCCCCTCCCGGCGTGGGCGCGGTGACCTGCCTCTACGTCGGGCGGGGCGACGCGGGCGTCTGGTCGCGTCTGGTCGCGGCCGGGATCGACAGCCATTTCATGCCGGCGACGGCGATCGGGCTGGCGACAGGCATGGGTCACCCGTGCATGGGATCGACCATCGCGCTGGACCGCACCACGCTCGACGCGATCGGCGGGTTTGCGGCGTTCGCCGACATCCTGGCGGACGACCATGCGATCGGCGTTGCCGTGAGGGCACGCGGCCTGAGGGTCGTCGTCCCGGCGATGATCCTGACCCATGGCTGTTCGGAAACCGGGCTGCGCGCGGTCCTGCGGCAGGAGCTGCGCTGGAACGCGACGATCGCCGGAATCGACCCGGCCGGCTACGCCGGCAGCGCGATCCTGCACCCGCTGCCCATCGCGCTGCTCGCCTGGCTGGCCGGCGGCGGCGCTCCGGCGGCATTCGCCGTAGCCGGCGCCATCGTCGCCCGCGCGCTGGTGCTCGTCGCCACCGCGCGCCTCGCCGCGCCCGCTCGACGCGCGAGCGACCGCTGGGGCCCGATCGCGCTCATCCCCTTGCGCGATCTCCTCTCCTTTGCCCTTTTTCTCGCGAGTTTCGCCGTCCGGTCGGTTGATTGGCGCGGCGCAGACATTAAACTTGGCCGACAGGGCCGTTCCGCTGCCCACAAGGACCCTTCAGCATGATGCGCACGCTTTTCCTCCAGGCACCGTCCTTTCACGGCTTCGACGGGGGCGCCGGCGCCCGCTACCAGGCGAAACGCGAGATCAAGTCGTTCTGGTACCCGACCTGGCTCGCCCAGCCCGCGGCGCTGGTCGAAGGGTCGAAGCTGATCGACGCGCCGGCGCATGACCTGTCCTGGGACGACATCGCGCATGAGATCGACGAGCGCGATCTCGTCATCCTGCACACCTCGACGCCCAGCTTCATGCAGGACGTGCACACCGCCGAACTGATCAAGCAGCGCAATCCCAACGCTCTGGTCGGCTTCATCGGCGCCAAGGTGGCGGTGGAGACTCAGGCATCGCTGGAGGCGTCGACCGCGGTCGACTTCGTGTGCCGCAACGAGTTCGACTTCACCATCCTCGATGTCGCACAGGGCAAGCCGCTGGCCGAGATCGACGGCATCTCCTGGCGCAACGCGGCGGGCGAAATCGTCCACAACAAGGACCGCGCGGTGGTCGAGAACATGGATTCGCTGCCGTTCGTCTCGCCGATCTACAAGCGCGACCTCAAGATCGAGAATTACTTCATCGGCTATCTGAAGCATCCCTACGTCAGCTTCTACACCGGCCGGGGCTGCAAGAGCCGCTGCACCTTCTGCCTGTGGCCGCAGACCGTCGGCGGCCACAATTACCGCGTGCGCTCGATCCCGCACGTCATCGAGGAAGTGAAATACGTCCTGCGCGAGATGCCGCAGGTGAAGGAAATCTTCTTCGACGACGACACGCTGACCGACAATCGCCCGCGCGTCGAGGAACTCGCCCGCGAGCTCGGCAAACTGGGGGTCACCTGGTCGTGCAACGCCAAGGCCAACGTCCCCTATGACACGCTCAAGGTGATGAAGGAGAATGGCTGCCGCCTGCTGCTCGTCGGCTACGAAAGCGGTAACCAGCAGATCCTGCACAACATCAAGAAGGGCCTGCGCGTCGAGGTCGCCCGCGAGTTCACCAAGAACTGCCACGAGCTCGGCATCGCCATCCACGGCACCTTCATCCTCGGCCTTCCTGGCGAGACGCTGGAGACGATCGAGGAGACGATCCGCTACGCGATCGAGATCAACCCGCACACCATCCAGGTGTCGCTTGCCGCGCCCTATCCGGGCACGTTCCTGTACAATCAGGCGATGGAGAACGGCTGGTTCGACGGCACGCATGATCTCGTCGCCGATTACGGCAACCAGATCGCGCAGCTGTCCTATCCCGACCTGCCGGCCAAGGTGATCTTCGACAAGGTCGAGGAATTCTACAAGCGCTTCTACTTCCGCCCGCGCAAGATCGGCTCGATCGTCAACGAGATGGTGCGCGACTGGGACATGATGAAGCGCCGCCTGCGCGAAGGCGTGGAGTTCTTCGAATTCCTGCGCAAGCGGAAGGAAGCCGCTTGATCCAGCTGGTCGTCACTGCCGACGATTTCGGCGCTGACGAGGCGGTCAACGAAGCGGTCGAACAGGCCCATCGCGACGGCATCCTGACCGCGGCGAGCCTGATGGTCTCGGGCAAGGCTGCAGCGGATGCGGTCGAGCGCGCGCGGCGCTTGCCGATGCTGGGTGTGGGCTTGCACCTGGTGCTGGTCGACGGACGCCCGACATTGCCGGCTGACGAGGTGCCCGATCTGGTCGGACCCGACGGACGGTTCCGCGCCAACATGGCGATCGCCGGCTTGCGCTTTGCGGTGAGCGCCAGCGCCCGTCGACAGCTGGCCGCCGAGATCGATGCCCAGTTCGCCGCCTTCGCCCGCACCCGGCTGCCATTCGATCACGTCAATGCCCACAAGCATTTCCACGTCCATCCGGTCATCGCCGGGCAGGTGGTAGACGCGGCCAGGCGGTACGGCGTACCGGCGATCCGCACGCCGGTCGAGCCCGGCCGCCCGCGCGGGACCGCGCGACTCGCCGTCGCCTTCGCGCGCCGGCTTGGTAGCCGTGCGGCACGCGCCGGCATCGCGGTGCCGGATCGCGTGTTCGGGCTGGCCGACAGTGGCCGAATGGACACAGCGACCACGGCTCGCGCGCTGGCGGGGGTTTCGGACGGGCTCAACGAACTCTATCTCCATCCCGCGGTTCGCGACGATTGGGCCGGCCATGCCCCCGGCTATCGGTACCGCGCCGAGCTCGATGCGCTGGTCGCTCCCGCGGTGCGCGAGGCGGTGGTCGCCAGCGGTGCGCGGCTCGGCCGTTTTGCGGATTTCGCTGGGAGGTGACCCATGCCGAGCACGCCAGCCCTCGCCCCCTTCGCCATCTCGCCGCGCGACTTCTGCGCGCCGCCGCCGCCGGATCGCGCCATCCGGCTGGGCTCGCGCGAGCATCTGGCGCTGATGTGCCGGACCTTGCTCGACACGCACGATCCCTATCGTCCGGCACTGATCGACTGGCCGAAGCTGGACGATACGACCCGCAACAAGATCGTCTCGCTGCCGATCTGGGACATTGCCGTGGCGACCGAGGGCCGCGCCAGCATCAATGTCGCGACCTATGGCGAAGGCGTTGCCGACCCGCTGCTCGCCGAGGCGGTGGCGATGAACGCCTATGAGGAGCGCCGCCACAAGGTCGTCCTATCCGATATGGTGCAGGCATACGGCATCGCGCTGCAGCCCGAGCCGCCCTATCCGCGCCCCCGCGATCCGGAATGGGCGTTCATGCGCACCGGCTATTCGGAATGCATCGACAGCTTCTTCGGTTTCGGCCTGTTCGCACTGGCCAAACAGTCGGGCTTCTTTCCGCCAGAATTGGTCGATACGTTCGAGCCGGTAATGCATGAGGAAGGGCGCCACATCCTGTTCTTCGTCAACTGGGTCGCCTGGTGGCGGCGCAACATGCCCTGGTGGCGCCGCCCGCTGTTCGATGCGAAGGTCGTTGCCGTTTGGTGTTTCCTGATCTGGGAACGGATCGGGATCGCCCGTGGCATGGAGGACGACGAACGCGCCGAGGACAACAATTTCACACTGAATGGCTCCAAGGAGCTGGGCGTCGAGGTGACCTTTCCCGAACTCGCGCGGCTGTGCCTCGCGGAAAACGACCGGCGGCTGGCGCAATACGATCGCCGGCTGCTGCGGCCGCGCTTCGTGCCCGGTGCGATCCGGTTGGCGCTGCGCTTCGTCGGGCGGCGGAAGGAAGCACTGAGCTGACCTGGAAAGCGCGCCTGTGGTTGCTGCTGGCTACCTGTGCCGGCCTCGCCGTCGCTGGCTGGATGATCGGCTTGGCCGGCTTCGGCACGGTGCTGCACGTCGTCGGCCGGCTGGGCGCAACCGGGTTCCTGATCTATTGCGGCTATTCACTGTTGACCGTGCTGCTGCTCGGGTTCGCCTGGGCCTGCGCCGCGCCGCCGCTCGAGCTGCGCCGCATGGTCGTGCCGTTCGGCTGGGCGCGGCTGGTGCGCGAGGCAGCGTCGGACATCCTGCCATTTTCTCAGGTGGGCGGACTGATCATCGGCATCCGCATGCTGATCGCACGCGGCATCTCGGGGCCGCTGATCAATGCCGCGGTGATGGTCGATCTCACCACCGAAATGGCGGCGCAGATCGTCTTCACGCTGTTCGGCCTGTCCGGCTTCATCATCCTGCGATCGGGGGCGACGCACAGCGGCGCGTTGCTGACGCCGATCCTGATCGGCACGAGCGTGATGATCGTGCTGATGGTCGCCTTCTTCGCCGCGCAGCGGTGGATGGTGCGGTTCGCCGGGCTGCTGCTGCGGCGCATGCTGCCGTCGGCCGGCGATCGGATCGGCGACGTCGGCGCGGAGCTGACGCGCATCTATCAGCAGCGCCGGCGGGTTGCCGCGGCGCTGCTAAGCCATCTCGGCGCCTGGCTGCTGTCGGCGGCCGGGGCCTGGCTCGCGCTGATGCTGATGGGCGTGCGCCTGCCGCTGATCAACGTGCTGGTGATCGAAAGCCTGATATTCGTGTTGCGCAGCGTCGCCTTCGCCATTCCCGGCGCGATCGGTGTGCAGGAAGCCGCTTATGCCATGCTCGGCCCGCTGCTCGGGTTGCCGCCCGCGTCGGCGCTCGCGCTGTCGCTGGCGAAGCGCGCGCGCGACCTGTCGATCGGCGTGCCGGCGCTGGTCGCCTGGCAGCTCGGCGAGGCGCGTGCGGTCCGCCGCATGGCCCGCTTTCGCCGCCAGGGGCTTGGTCATGCCCTGTCGAGCGCCCATAACGACCGCCAAAACACCGCCGCAGGCGAGGAAAGATGATGACCGAGAATGCACGACCAGACACACCGTTGCTGGACACGGTGAGGACGCCGGAGGACCTGCGCAAGCTGAGGCCGGCTGATCTGCGGCAGCTGGCGGATGAGCTGCGCAGCGAGGTGATTGCGGCGGTGGGGGTGACCGGCGGGCACCT